>CAXTBX010000002.1:56414-113478 GCA_964242205.1 uncultured Chthoniobacterales bacterium | reverse complement strand
CTGCCTTGTTTTGCGAGCTGGCCCGTGGGAGGGTGCTCCCCGTGACCGCTCTGGCAACTGTTCGAGTCACAACACCAGAGAGCTTGGGACGGTTCGGGCAGTAGATGGACTGCGGATAAAATCCGCGTTCTCAAGCGCTGTTGAACTCATCCCAAACTCGCCGCAGGCCGGGCTGGCCGGCCTGGCCTGCAGCTTTTCTGGAGACCACGGACGTTTTTGCCTGTGACAGAAAGCAGTTTACACGCAAATCTTCAAACAAGGCGCTCCAGCCGACCGCCGGGGCGGGCGGCGTTCTTGCTGAGTTCGGGCCTTGCCCTCGCCCCGCCGGCGGCTGAGCTTTCTTCGTTAAACGGCAATCGGTGCCCTGATCCCCGGGTGCGGATCGTACCCGACGATTTCCACGTCCTCGTACCGGAACCCGTCAATCTCCTTCACCGCCGGATTCAGCCGCAGCGTCGGCAACGCCCGCGGCTCGCGCGTAAGCTGCAACCGCGCCTGTTCGACGTGGTTGTCATATAAGTGCAGGTCTCCGAACGTGTGCACGAACTCCCCCGGCTTCAGCCCGCACACCTGCGCGACCATGCACGTCAGCAGCGCATACGACGCGATGTTGAACGGCACGCCCAGGAAAATATCCGCGCTCCGCTGGTAAAGCTGGCAACTCAGCTCCCCGTTGTCCCCGACGAAGAACTGGAACAGCGCATGGCACGGCGTCAGTGCCATCTGGTCCAGCTCTCCGGCGTTCCAGGCGTTGACGATCAACCGGCGGCTGTGCGGCGTCTTTTTGATGTCCTCAATGACCTTGGCAATCTGGTCCACGCTGCCGGTGCCGTCGGGCCGCTGCCACGCGCGCCACTGTTTGCCGTACACCGGCCCGAGGTCGCCGTTGGCGTCGGCCCATTCGTCCCAGATCGTCACCCCGTGCTCGCGCAAGTAGGCGGTATTCGTCTCCCCCCGTAGGAACCACAGCAACTCATAGACGATGGACTTCAGATGCACCCGCTTGGTGGTCAGCAGCGGGAACGACCGACGCAGATCGAACCGCGCTTGCGCGCCGAAAATGGCTCGGGTGCCGACGCCGGTCCGGTCGGCGCGGGGCGTGCCGTGGTCGAGCACGAGGCGAAGTAAATTGAGATAGGCATCCATCTTAGCTCTTGCCCTGGCGGGGCGCCGGTTTCTTGGACGCTGGCAAGCCGTCGGCGGTGACCGCAACAAGGCGCGAAAGCCACTCCCGGTCGTCCCAACGCTCGCCCGAAATCAGCAGGCAAAGCTTCGCGCCGGGGTACGGCGGCGCTTCCGGCACGCTCCCGGCGAAAGCCTTCCCGGCGGCGGTCGGTTTGACGAAAAGCTGGTCGTCGCACACCAGCGCTACCAGCTTCCCGTCGCAATACAGCCCGTACTCGCCGAACATTTTCTTAGCCGTCACTGTGCCGCTCCCGGCCATTTGCTCCACGAGATAGTCAACGGTGGTTTGCCGGGATGCCATGCGCGTTGGCCAAGCTCTAAAGCCAACCCGATTCCATGGCAATCGCTTACTTTCCACTTTGGCTGACCCCGGGGCAGGACCCAGGCGAATTTTTCCCATTTTTTCGGCCGGAAAATGCTAATTTGCGTCATGTCCATCCTTCCCTGCCTCGCCCTGTTGCCAGTCGTTTGTGTGGCGCTGCTGTCCGGTCCGAACGCCCGCGCAGCCGCCGATGTCGCCATTGAAACCAAAACCGTCACCTACCAGGTCGGCGGCGAAACCTTCGAGGGCAGCGTTTCCCGCCCGGCCAAACTCGACGGCAAGGCCCCGGGCATCCTCGTCGCGCACGACTGGATGGGCTACGGCGCGTTCCCCAAGGCCCGCGCTGAACAGCTAGCCAAGCAGGGCTACATCGCCCTCGCGCTCGACATGTACGGCCAGGGCGTCCACGCCACGAACGCCGATGAGGCCAAGAAGCTTTCCGGCGCTTTCTATCAGGATTTCTCCAAATTCCGCGTCCGCGCCAAAGCCGCTTACGACGAACTACTTAAGCAACCGAACGTCGATCCCGCGCGCATCGGGGCTATCGGCTTTTGCTTCGGCGGTGCGACGGTCCTCGAACTCGCCCGCTCGGGCGCGAACGTCGCGGGCGTGGTCACCTTCCACGGCTCGCTCAACACCAAGGAACCGGCCAAACCCGGCGACATCAAAGCCAGGGAAATTCTCGTCCTCCACGGCGCGCTCGACCCGCTGGTCAAGCCGCAGGACGTGGCGGTCTTCATGGACGAGATGAACGCCGCGAAAATACCCTTCCGCCTCGTGGCATATCCCGGGGCCGTCCATGCGTTTACGAATCCCGACGCGGGCAACGACCCGGCTAAGGGCGCTGCCTACGACGCAACGGCTGCCACGCAGGCCTACGCGGAAATGGACGCATTTTTCAAGCAGGTTTTCGCCCGTTGAAGGTGCGCTCTGCCAGACGCCAAAACTTTTTTTAACCCGCAACCGGTTCACCGGTAGCAAAATCATGGAGAGATTTTGCGTCCGAGCACCGCAAGTCGATTGACAATTTTTGCCCCGAACCGTAATTCTGAAAGTTCCCCGAACGGTTAGGCGACGGCGACGAGGCGGAACTAGGCGGCATGGTGCAGGCAAAAAGGTCTGTTTCTCGCGCAAGTTTCTGCTTTTCAAATCCGGCTTCCTGCCCTTTCATCGCAGTCCGTCCCCCGTCGTAGCACGTCCCCTCAGTTTCACCCCATCATCTAGCTTTATGGCCGAGAGCGAACCCAAGAAGGAAACCGTCCGCATCACCCTGCCGCCCCGGCCCACCGTCGGCGAGGCCGCGCCCGCCCCGGTGAAGAAAGAGACGGTCCGCATCAATCTGCCCTCGCGCCCGTCCCTGGGTTCCGCCGCCAACGCCGATCCCAAGAAGGAATCGACCAAGCTGAGCAATCTTTCCAAGCCTCCGGTGCTCAAGCCGCCCTTGCGTCCGGCCCCACCCAGTGCGCCTGGCCTGAATCCGGCGTTGGCCAAGGCCCCCGGCGCGCCGTCCG
Source organism: uncultured Chthoniobacterales bacterium (assembly GCA_964242205.1). Classification (GTDB taxonomy): domain Bacteria; phylum Verrucomicrobiota; class Verrucomicrobiia; order Chthoniobacterales; family SZAS-18; genus CAHJWO01. The sequence continues at coordinate 110,460 of CAXTBX010000002.1, read as the reverse complement.
CACCCTCGGCTCCGCGTCCCCCGGCACCTCCGGCGGCGAAAGCTCCCGGCGCGCCGTCCGCGCCTGCCGCTCCCCGGCCTCCCGGTGCCCCCATGGCCCCCCGGCCTCCCGGCGCACCCTCGGCCCCCGCTGCCCCGGTGGCGAAGGCCCCCGGCGCTCCTTCGGCCCCGGCGGCTCCCCGGCCTCCGGGTGCCCCGTCCGCGCCTTCAGCTCCCCGGCCTGTCGGCTCCCCGACGGCTTCCAGCGCACCGACAGCCGCTCCCACCGAGGGCGGTGCCATCAAGCCCACGGTCAAGAAAGACACCGTCCGCATCGAGGTGCCGACCGCCAAGGCTGCCCCGCAGGCGACCGTCAAACTCCAGCAAACACAGCCGGTGATCCGTCCCCCGTCGGCGGAGGTGCGCACCCTCGCGGCCCCGGCGGTGGCTTCCAGTTCCCAGATCATCGACCTGGACGGCGACGGGGCTGAGGACCCGATGATCAAGTACGGCTCCATGGCCGTTTTTGCTCTGGCGCTGGTGACGGTAATCATCCAGATCATGACGTTTATCAGCAAGTGAGGCGGAGGGCTGCTGCTTGCGGTCGGGTCGGTTTGGGAGTAAGATAGGTTACTACTATGTCGAGTCCTCAAACCATCACTGTTACTGACGCCAATTTTGAAACGGAGGTGATGCAATCCTCCGTGCCTGTGCTCGTGGATTTCTGGGCGACGTGGTGCCCGCCTTGCCGGATGCTCTCGCCGGTGGTCGATGAGATCGCCACCGAGAAGGCCGGCTTGGCCAAGGTCGCCAAGGTCAACGTCGAGGAAAACCAGGAGTTGGTGCGCCGCTTCAAGGTACAGGGCATCCCGCTGCTGCTGTTTTTCAAGGACGGCGAGTTGAAAGATCAGCTCGTCGGGGCCGCGCCGAAAAAGGCGCTGGTCAGCAAGCTGGACGCGCTGATGTAACGCGCCCACCGAGTGAATTTACCAAACGAGGACGGTCCGCGAGGGCCGTCCTTTTGCGTTGGGCGGATCAGGCCTGCAAGCTATGATCCACCTTTGCCGTCCCGGGTGCTATGATGTATCTTCACGGCGATGCTGACCGCCCTCTTGTTGACCCCTGGCCGCAAGCTGCGCCTGTTCCGGGAAAACGATTCTCACAAGCAATGGTGGACGTTGGACGAGACGCGTTTCTGTAAAAAGTGCGAGCACCTGTTCATCGGGCGCGACATCAAGGTTTTCGAGGACGAAAAAGAACAGATTCATTTCCGCTGTCCGACGCACGGCTGCCCGGCGGGGTTCGAGGACTGGGAGTATCCGCAACTTCATCTCTGACCGCCGGGGCGGAGGAACCAAGAAATCAAAAACCCAAGAATTCAAGAAGGGTGCGAGGTTCCAAATCCAAAAGCTGCGCTGGAACCATGCCGAGGATTGCTTCCACTTCACACCAAACGTTTGAACCTTGAACTTTGCGCCTTCCTTGAGTTCTTGATTTCTTGAATCTTCCCGCCTCTGGGCGGGCCATGGTATGGCGCGTGCTTTTTTCATTGTCTGAGTGCCGCTCCCGAACGACCATGGCGGCGCCACCCCGCCGTACATGACCCAGGCCGAGAAGACCACGCTCTCCGACGACCGCCCCGCCCACGTCGCCTCGCGCCGCGTGGCTTCGCTGGCCGTGCGCCTGTTCGAGCTGCCCGCTGCGGTCGTCCTTTGCACCACCGAGGCCGACGGCCCCTGGACCCCGCTCGCCCTTTCCGGCAATCAAGCCGAACGCCTGTTGGCCGAACTCGACCACCACGCTTTTCTCTTCGACACTAGCAACCAGTTCGTCATCGTCCCCGACCTCGACGACGATCCGCGCATGGCCAAGGTCGTGCCACTGCCTGGCGTCCCCGAGTCTGGGCGTCTGCGCTTCCTAGCCGCTTTCCTGCATGCGCCGACCGGCGACGGCGCGCGTATCTGCCTCTGCTTGCTCGACACCCGCCCGCGCCAGTTGCGCACCGCCGACCGCCAACTGCTCGGCGAACTCGCCGGGCTGCTCGCGGAGGTGTGCGTGACCGACGGCGACCTCGCCGCCCCCGCTGCGGACAAGCGCGCCACGCCGACCGCCGACATGGTCGCGCAGTCGCCCGGCGGCCCCGCCAACCGCTACCCCGAGGCCTTTGAACTCGCCGCCAAGGTTGCCGAACTCACCCGCGCCAACGAAACCCTGCGCGCCAGGGCGGCGGCCTCCTCCGGCGCGTACCCCTCCGGCAAGACCGCCGCCCCAGACCCCGCCGAGCACGACCGCTTCCGCCAGCTTTCCGACGAAAGCTCCGACTGCGTGGCCCTCGCCAACCTCGACGGCAAAGTGTACTACCTCAACGCCGCCGGGCAGCGTTCCGTCGGCCTGGAAACCGCCGAGGACTTCGGGCGCACGCGCGTCATCGACTACCTCGTCCGCGAGGACCGTTCGTTCTTCCTCGGCACGGTCGTGCCCACGCTCATGCGCACCGGGCGTTGGGAGGGCGACTTCCGGTTTCGCAACTTCAAGACCAACGCCGCCATCCCCGTCAGTTGGAACCTGTTCCTGTTGCGCGACCCCCACTCGGGCGAACCCACCGGCATGGCCAGCGTCGCGCGTGACATCAGCGAGCGCCAACAGTCCGAGGCCGCCCTGCGCGAGAGCGAAAAACGCTTCCGCCACCTCGTCGAACAGGCGGGTGACGCCATCTTCGTCTACGACCTCGACGGGCGCATCATCGACGTGAATCAGGAAGCCTGCGACAGCCTCGGCTACCAGCGCAGCGAACTTCTCACGCTCGCCGTGCGCGACATCGACCCGGACTTCACGCAGGAAAAAAGCGCCGAACGCTGGAAGAGCATGGTCCCGGGCGTGCCGGTGACGCTCGACGGCCCGCTGCGGCGGCGCAACGGCTCGACGTTCCCCGCCGAGTCGCGCGTGGCTGTCTTCCGCAGCGAGGGCCAGAAGCTCGTGCTCGCGCTGGTGCGCGACATCACCGAGCGCAAGCGCGCCGAGGAGTCGCTCCAGGTGGCCCACGAGCAACTGGAGGAACGCGTGCGCGCGCGCACCGCCGAACTGGCCCTCGCCAACGACGAATTGCGCGACGCCTCGCTGGAAAACAGCCGTCTGGCCGCCGCCATCGACGCCAGCCAGATCGGTGTGCTCATCGGCGACGCCAAGCAGCCCGGACTGCCCACGGTGTTCGTCAACCCGGCCTATTCGCGCATCACCGGCTCGACCCGCGAGGAGGCGCTGGGCAAGAACCAACTTTTCCCGCGTGGGGCCGAGGCCGACCCGGCCCAGTTCGCCGAGATCAGTCAGGCGCTCGCCAATGAGAAGCCCTACCGCGGCGCGGTCCTCACCCGCCGCGTGGACGGCACCCCGTACTGGTGCGACCTGACGCTCAACCCGGTGTTCGACGAGGCGGGCAAGCTCATCAACGTCGTCGGCTTGCAGATGGACGTGACCGCGCGCGTCGAGGCGCAAGAGGCGCTCCAGCGCAGCGAACTGCGCTTTGCGCGCATGACCGCCAACGTGCCCGGCATGGTTTACCAGATGATGCTGCGCGACGATGGCACGGCCTATTTTCCCTACGTCAGCGAGGGCTGCCGCGAACTCCTCGGCCTGAGCCCGCAGGAGATGCGCCCGGACGCCTGCACGCTGCTCGACCGCATTCACGCCGAGGACATCGGCAGCTTCCTCCAGACGCTCGACGAGTCCCGCCGCACCGGCGAGGCCTGGCAGTGGGAGGGGCGCTACGTGGCGGGCGACGGCAGCGCCGACCGCTGGCTCCAAGGCGCGGCCCGGCCCGAGCGGCGCGATGAGGGCACGCTCTGGGACGGCCTGCTGCTGGACATCACCACGCGCAAGAGCGCCGAGGCCGACCTGCGCGACGCCAAAGACGAGGCCGAGCGTGCCAACAGCGCCAAGAGCGAGTTCCTCTCGCGCATGAGCCACGAGCTGCGCACCCCGCTCAACGCCATCCTCGGCTTCGGGCAACTCTTGCAGATGCAGACGCTCGCCCCGGCGCAGCACGACCGCGTCGGCCACATCGTCAACGCCGGGCGGCACCTGCTGGGCCTGATCAACGAGGTGCTCGACATCGCGCGCATCGAGGCCGGGCGGGTGGAGCTTTCGCTGGAGCCTGTGCGCGTGGCCGAAGCCGTGACGGAGGCGCTGGACCTCATCCGCCCGCTGGGTGCCGAGCGCGGCGTGACCATCCACGCGCCCGCCGAGGGTCCGCCTGCGCGCCAGCACGTCATGGCCGACCGCCAGCGGCTCAAACAGGTGCTCCTCAACCTGTTGGCCAACGCCGTGAAGTACAATCGCACCGACGGCACGGTGCGTCTGGAACTGGGCGACGGCGCGGACGGACGCCTGCGCCTGCACGTGGCCGACACCGGCGTGGGCATCGCGCCCGACAAACTCAACCGCCTGTTCACGGCTTTCGACCGCCTCGGGGCCGAGAGCAGCGACGTGCAAGGCACGGGCTTGGGTCTGGCGCTCTCCAAGCGGCTCGTCGAGGCGATGAACGGCGAGATCGGCGTCCAGTCCACGCCGGGCGAGGGCACGCGCTTCTGGATCGACCTGCCCTTCGCGGAAAGTCCGCTGGAGGCCGCCCGTCGCCGCCGTGAAGAACCCGCCGATCACGGCAACGCGGAACCCGGCGCGCTGGCCCGCGTCCATCAGGTGCTCTACATCGAGGACAACCTGAGCAACCTGACGCTCATCGAACACCTGCTGGCCGAGCGCCCGGAGATCCGGCTGTTGACGGCCATGCAGGGCGGGCTCGGCCTGGAACTGGCGCGCCAGCACCGGCCCGACCTGATCTTGCTCGATCTCCACCTGCCCGATCTGCCCGGCTGGGAAGTGCTTGCCGCGCTCCAGGCCGACGAGGCCACGCGCGCGATTCCCGTGGTGGTCGTCAGCGCCGACGCCACCTCGCGTCAGGTCGAACGGCTCATGAAGGCCGGGGCGCGCTCCTACCTGACCAAGCCCCTCGACGTGGACCGTTTCCAACGCCTGCTGCGCCAAACCCTCGAACCCCAGATGTCATCGCAATGAACCAGGAAGAATTGCTCGGGATGAGCGTGCTGATCGTCGACGACGAGCCGGTCAACATCGCGCTGCTGGAGGACATGCTCGAATTCAGCGGCTACCGGCACGTGCGCTCCACGACCGACCCGCGCCGGGTGATGCCGATGTGCCGCGAGGGTCGGCCCGACCTCGTGTTGCTCGATCTGAACATGCCGCATCTCGACGGCTTCGCGGTGCTCCAACTGCTCAACGCCGAGTATCCCAAGGACGAGTGCTTGCCCGTCCTCGTGCTGACCGCCGACATCGGCCTGGAAACCAAGCGCCGCGCGCTGGCCGCCGGGGCGACGGATTTTTTGACGAAACCGTTCGACGCCGTGGAGGTCATGCTGCGCATCAAGAACCTCCTGCGCACCCGCCAGCAGCACGTCCAGCTCTGTGACCAGAACGATCTGCTCGAAGACAAGGTGCGCGAGCGCACGGCGGAACTCCAGCACACCGTGACCCAGTTGCAGACCGCTCAAGGCCAGATCATCCAGCAGGAACGGCTCAGCGCGCTGGGGTCGATGACGGCGGGCATCGCGCACGACTTCAACAACGTGCTCTCGCTCATCCTCGGCTACAGCGAGATGCTGCAACGCATGTTGCAACGGCCTCAAGGCGCGCAACTGGCCGCACCGCTGCTGGCGACGATCACCACGGCGGCGCAGGACGCGGCCAAGATGTTCAACCGGCTGCGGGATTTCTACCGGCCCGCTGACAAGGGGCATCCTCGCAAATTGCTCGACCTGAACACGCTGGTCGAGCAGGCCGTAGCATTGACCCGTCCGCGCTGGCACGGGCAGGCGCTCGCGCAGGGGCTGACCAACGAGATCGTTTTCGACCTGGCCAAGGGACTGCCCGAGTTGCTCGCCGACGCCGCCGAGTTGCGCGAGATGCTGACGAACCTCATTTTTAACGCCGTGGATGCCATGCCCGGGGGCGGTACAATCACCCTGCGCACCCGGCCTGAGGCGGACGCCGTTGCGTTGGAAATCGCCGACTCCGGCTTGGGAATGACCGAGGAAACCGTGCGCCGCTGTCTGGAGCCGTTTTTCACGACGAAGGGCGAGCGCGGCACGGGTCTCGGGCTGGCGATGGTTTACGGGACAATCCAGCGCCACGGTGGAACGATTGATTTGCGCAGCCAGCTGGGAGAGGGGACCTGTTTCACGTTGCGCCTGCCTTTGCAGCAGCCTGAGCCGGAGGTGGAGGACGAGTTCGCGGTGCCGACCGACCAGCCGCCCCGGCGGGTGTTGGTCGTGGACGACCAGCCGGTGCTCTGCGAGATCCTCGTGGAATACCTCGCCGAGGAGGGGCACGCCGTGGTGACGGCGTCGGACGGGATCGACGCGCTGCAAAAATTCCGCGCCGCCGGGACGGAAGACGGTTATGAACTGGTCATCACCGATAAAGCGATGCCGGGTATGAACGGCGAACAGCTGGCGGCGGAGGTCCGGCGGCTTGCGCCGGAAACGAAAATCATCCTGCTGACCGGTTATACCTCTACGAGCGAGGACGGCCAGATCCCGGCGAACATCGACTTGGTGGTGGACAAACCGGTGACGCGTGAGGCACTGTGCCGTGCGGTGGCGCGGGTGATGGCCGGGGTGCCGGCGAAGCAGAGCAAGCAGTTGGTACATGCCTGATAAAAGGTAGAAGTTTTCTCCAAGGGCCGCCCTGACTCGCGCCGCAAGCGCGCTCCAGGGTGGATGGCGACCTCCGGGCGCCATGACAAAATATTGCCGCGTAGCGGCTTGGCCGTCTGGATGGACGCGTTAATTAATTAGGCGGCTGCGCCGCAGTGGTACCCATGGCACCCGGAGATCGCCATCCACCTTGGGCTTTTCTGCCCGGACACGGTGCAGATCCTCAAGCTGCCCCGCCAAGCAGATCCGTGGGCGGCAGGCAGGCCGAAATGCTTTCCTTGTCCAGATAGATCATACCTTGAGTCGAGCGGGCATCACGGGCGAGCCAGCAATCGTCGCCTGCCGGTTCGATGAGCACCGCCGGGCTGACCTTGCCGTCCGAACTATAAAGCACCGTATCGCCCGCCGACATAACGGAGACGTGACGTAGATCGGTTAAGTGGCGCGGGTAAATATCTTCCGGCTCGTTCCAACCATCGTCGAGGGGATCTTGGGTCAGGACTTTCAAGCTCATGTAGTAAATGTAGTAGAGAATGCGGATGTAGCAAATGAAATTTTTCGCGTGCATTCAGAAAAAAGCTGCTTTATGGTCATGTCTGTGAAAGACGAAGGCAGCATCTACGATCCATTTTCCTTCCGCCCGCCTCAGGACGTGGCCCCGGCATTCGCCGAACTTTGCGACCAGCTTGGGTACCGTAAAACTCAGGCGTTGAGCGCTTGCTTGGAAGCCGTACTTGACATGATCGACGCGCAGGAGCCGCAGGTGCCGCGGCTTGTGACGATGGTGCGCACGCTACGCGACCAGCGCGCCACGATGCGCGATGAGCGGCGGGCCTTTGGGGGCAACGGCGGTGGTGGAACGAGCGTCACGGCGTTGCCCGACGCGGGCAAGGTTGTGCCTTTCCCGGTGGTGCAAGCGCCGCCGGATCATGTGCTAGTACCGCTCTACGGCTCAATCTCGGCGGGCTTCCCAGGGACGGGCGCGGCGCTGGGCAACCCGTCGGATTACGTGCCGGTGCCCGCCGACAAGGCGCGTGGGGCGAAGTTTGCGTTGCGCGTGGCGGGCGATTCAATGAACCGCAGCGAAGAGGGGATCCAAGATGGAGACCTCGTGTTACTGGCGGATTCCGAGACACGACAGCCGAGCAGCGGCGACATCGTGGCGGCGCTGGTGGACGGTGAAACGTGCCTGAAGCGTTTCTGCACGAAAAAGAAGGGTGGTCCGTACTTGCAGAGCGAGAGTGATAACCCGGCGTTCGGGAAGATTTATCCCGCGCGAGAGTTGCTGATTCAAGGCGTGTTCCTAGGGAAGCTCTGAGAAAGCGTGTGAGAAGACGGGAGCCGAGGTAGGGACGGCTCTCCGCAGCCGTCCGGGGCGTCGGCAGGCAGAGGTGTGCCCCGCTAGGCGAGCGCTCCATCCTGATACGCTCAGCGGACGGTTGTGGAGAGCCATCCCTACCTGTTTCGGAAACGGCGGTGTAGAGTGAAGGCGTGCCGCTAAAAATCGCCTACGTCGTGATGAAATATCCGACACTCTCGCAGACGTTCATCGAGCGCGAGATGCGGGCGCTAGCGGCGCAAGGATTGGAGATCGAGGTGCATCCGTGTCTGGATTTCCGGCGGGCGTCGGAGATTGCCCAGGCGGTTCCGCCGGAGTTGACGGTCGTACGAGCCGGGGCGGCGTGGCGGGTGGTGTGGGCGGGTCTGGTGGGCGCGGTGCGAGAGATCATGAAAAAACCGGGCTTGGTCGGCAAAGGATCACGGCTATGGCGGCACCGGCCACGGCATGCGGAAGGCTGGTTTCACACGCTCTGGGGAACGCTGTTTGCGTTCGCGCGGGCGGAGGAATTTCGGAGACGGCAGCCGGACGTGATCCACGGGGCCTGGGCGACGGCCCCCGCGACCGTGGCCGCCGTGATAGGCGAACTGATCGGCAGGCCGTTCTCATTCGGCGCGCATGCCTATGACCTGCACCGGCACGGGGGCGATCCGCTGCTCCCGGCGAAGTTGCAAGGCGGGAAATTTGTCCACACGACCACTCAGACCAACGTCGATCATCTGGAAGCGCGGTTCCCGGAGCGGCGGGCGGAGATTGTGCTCGCGCGGCGCGGGTTGGTCGGTTTGCCGGAGGTGGTTGCACGGACGCCGAGCGTGGAGGTGAGGCTATTGTCGGTGGGACGGCTGGTGCCGAAGAAAGGACAGCTTTATCAGGTGGCGGCGTGCAGGGAATTGGCGCGACGCGGCGCGGCGTTCAAGCTGCGGATCGTCGGCGAGGGACCGTTGCGCGCGGAGTTGGAGGCGGCGGTGGCCGAAGGGGGACTGATGGAGGTGGTTGAGCTTTTGGGGGAGCGGAGCCCAGCGGAAGTGCAGGCGTTGTACGGCGGATGGGCGGACGTGTTCTGGCACACGGGGATCGTCGATGCCCAAGGCGACCGGGACGGGTTGCCCAACGTGATCCCCGAGGCATTTGCGCACGGACTGCCGGTGATTTCGAGCGCGTCGGGCGGGGCGTGGGAGGCGGTGACTGACGGGGTGACCGGGTTGATCGTTGATCCGAAGGACACGGGGGCCTTGGCGGATGCGGTCGAGCGGTTGGCGCAGGATGCGGAGTTGCGCCGGAGGTTGGGAGAGGCGGGGAGATGTTGGGTAGAGGAGAATTTTCTGGCGGAGGTGAACACCGCGCACCTAGCGCGAGCGTTCGCGCGGGCGGCGGGGACAGGCGCCGGTGAGTCGTGACCGCCTGGCGCCATGGGCACACCTGGGAGGGCTTGCGAACGAGGGCCAGGGGGAAAAATTACTACGCTACAAATGCGGAATAAGGCGGAAAAGATAGCGCAGGATAACGCAGATAACGCAGGCGTCGCAATGGTGGCAGCAGCCGTCGGAGTGCGCCTGCGACGCGTCAGGGATGGCTGCCTACCTTGTTTGCGATCCTTCTATTTGTCTACCGGGGTCAAGCCGACCAGGGGCGTCGGCACAGGCTCGACCAAGTTCATCTGGCTGATCTGGTCCAAAGCGTCGCGGAGCATCTTGATGTGTTCGGCCAGCCGACGCTCCAACTTGATGACGCGCTGGCCCACGCTCAGGCGGGCGCGGAGTTCGTCCACGTTGTAGGGCTTGGCCACGAAGTCGTCGGCACCGGCCTCCAGCCCGGCGGCCACGTCAGGCTGGCCCGTCACCAGGATGATGTACGTGTAGTGCCGCTTACCGGGATGGTTGCGCACCCGGCGGCAGATTTCCACGCCTTCCAGGCCAGGCATCATCCAGTCGATGAGCGCGATGGCCGGAGCATTGTCGCCTTCGAGGATCGCGGCGGCCTCCAGGCCGTCGCGGCAGGAGACGACCGTAAAACCCCAGCTTTTCAGGTAGTGCGCGAGCAGTTGGCGAGGGCGTTCATCGTCGTCGGCGATGAGGACGCGGTCGAGGTTGGCGGGCATGGAGGAGGGGAAGGAAAGGATGAAGGCAGAAAAGGCGGGAGGCGGAAGGCAAGTCGTATCAAAACGAAGGCCGCGTCATCCTTGGATGCGCGGCCTTCGGAGAGGGCTAGCGAGTTGAGAGGAGGGAAGAAGTCAACGATGACCGCCACCACCGCCACCACCGCCACCACCGTGGCCACCCCCGCCGAAGCCGCCCCCGCCGAAGCCGCCCCCGGCACCCCGCGCGCCGCCGCCAAAGCCGCCAGCCCGCGCCCCCCCACCGCCGAAGCCGCCCGCACGGAGGCCACCACCGCCACCGTTGCCGAACCGACCGGAAGGACGGCCTCCGTAGCCGCCGCCGTAGAAATGGTGTCCACCGTAGTAACCGCGATGGCGATCGGAGCCAATCAGGATGTTGTCGCCATAGTAAGGGCCGTAGCCACCGTAATAGTCACCGCTGTAATCGCCGTAGCCCGCGTAGCCGGTGCCCACGGCCACCCCGCCGCCGGGGCCGTCCACCGCGCAGCCGCCGCAAAACAGGGCAGCCGCCGCCAGACCGCAGAGAGTGATCAATCGTGCAGAATTTTTCATGGGAATGAGAGAAGGGTTTTAAGAAAGATTAATTTTCGAGGCGAAAGTCAGCCTGCTTGAGGAACTGCTGTTTCTCCGCGTCGGATAACTCGGCGTAGAGCATCCGGATCGTGTAGCCGCCGACCAGACGGCCGTTTTCAACGTAGGACCAATCCGTGATCTCGTCCGGGTTGACGGAAGCCTTCGTGCCGAGCTTCAGGCCGGTGATCTTGTCGGGCCGGTTGTCCACGACGCCCACGAAACGGTTGCCGGTGAAATGCACGTCGGCCAGCCAGATGTGTTCGGCCACGCCGTCCTTGGAGACGAAGAGTTTCTTGACCTGAAAATCGCGCGTGTTGGGTGGCGGGTTTTGCAGGGCCACGATGAATTGGCGCACGTTGCGGCGGGCGCGCCGGACGGCGCTTGCCATCTGGTTATCGTCGTCGCTGACGGTGTAGGTGTTGGTTTCGCCGTCGGAGCGCGTGACGGCGCGACCGATGGCGTGGGGAATCTGTTTGTCATCGGAGGCGCAGCCAGACGCCAGCAAGACGAGCGGCAGGAGCGCGAGTGGGTTAAGGGAAAATTTCACGAGGGCAGAATCGTATGCAGAAGCGAGGGTGGTTTTATATCGCTGCTGGCCGGGATGGGGAGGCACGCCCACAGGCGAGGATGTCCAACCGCCTTGCGCCTTTACTGCACTCGGAATGGCAGAGGTTTCCCAGATGCCGATTTACTGTCGCAGACGCGATCAAGCAGCAACAAACAAATATCTTGGTGGACGCTTGGGAAGGACGAGTGCGGCGGGCGGCAGGAGAAGCAAACGGAGGCTCGCGGCCCCATGCTTCGTCATTCGTCATCCTCCTATTGCACCGCAAAACATCTCGGTATCGCTTAACTTCGGGTGATTGATTGTCGAAAGGCCCACGCGGGTTTTCTTACACCCCTGCCGGGGCTACATCCGGGGAGGGTTCTCCCCGGGGTTGGCACCCCGGGCTAATTTCTCATGCCCCTGCCGGGGCTGACTGATGGGATGTTGAACCAGCATTCGAGGTGGCCGGGGCTGGTGGAAAGTGATCCAGATCAGCGTTCAGACTCGCCGAAAAGTTCCTGCTCCACCATCAGGCAAACCGTGTGGTAGAGCGGCAGGTGGAGTTCCTGGACCTTGTGGGTCTGGCGCGCGGGGGCTTTGAGGAGGATGTCGCAAAGGGCGTCCATCTTGGAGGGGGCACTGCCGGTGAGGCCGACCGTTGTCAGGCCGAAGGCGCGCGCGACCGCCAGCGCGCGCAGGACGTTGCCCGCGTTGCCGCTGGTGCTCAGGCCGATAAGCACGTCGCCGGGGCGTCCGTACACGTAAACCTGCTGCGCGAAGACCAGCTGGCGGCCCGTGTCGTTGTCGATGGCCGTGGCGAGAGCCGGGTGACCCGTGAGCGAGATGGCGGCGACGCCGCGCTGGAGTTTTTCGGCCAGTTCAGGGCCGTAGCCGGGGAGGGCGGCGTCGGCAGCGCGGAGGCGGTCGGCGTCGGCGGCGGAGACGTGGCGCGGCAAGACGAAGCCTTTGACCAGTTCACCGACGATGTGCTCGCTGTCCGCCGCGCTGCCGCCGTTGCCGCAGACGAGGATCTTGCCCCCGGCGCGGTGGCAGGCGCAGACCGCTTCCACCACGCAGGCGATGTCCGGGCACAACGGGGCGAGCGCCGGGCAACGGGCCAAGAGATCGTCGAAGTGCCGGAGGGTGTCGGCGCGGAGAGAGGGCATGAGGGCGGAAGTTGGAACGCGGAAGCGGGGAAGGATGCGGGAGGCGTGCGGCAGGGGGCAGGATGAGACTGCTCGTTAATATGCACGGACGCAGGCGAAGTGAAACTTCGCGGACAAGCGCGTTCCCAAGTGCAACTTGGGAAGGAGGGAGATGTGCAGCGTCCCGCATCCCGCATCTTTCCGTCGCGCGGCTGGCTTTCCCGTGCGGGCCGGGCTACAGGGAGCGATGCAAAAGAAGTTATTCGCCGAACTCGGCCTGTCGCCGGAAGTGCTCAAGGCTGTCGAGCGGCTCGGGTTCGAGGAGGCGTCGCCCATCCAATCGGCGGCGATTCCCGTGCTGCTCGCGGGTGGCGACGTGATCGGGCAATCGCAGACCGGGTCAGGCAAGACGGCGGCGTTCGCCATCCCCGTCATCGAAGCCGTACGGGCCGACCGCCGCGCCCCGCAGGCGCTCATTTTGTGCCCGACGCGCGAGCTGGCCGTGCAGGTGGCCGAGGAGGTCGCCAAGCTGGCCATCTTCAAGCGCGGAGTGCGGGAGTTGCCCATCTATGGGGGGGCATCGTACGACCGGCAGTTGCGCGGGCTGCGCGACGGCGCGCAGATTATCATCGGCACGCCGGGACGCGTGATGGACCATCTCCAACGCGGCACGCTGTCGCTCGACGAGGTGAAAACCGTCGTGCTCGACGAAGCCGACCGGATGCTCGACATGGGCTTCCGCGAGGACATCGAGCAGATTCTTTCCCAGTCGAAACCGGAGCGGCAGACCGTGCTTTTTTCCGCCACGATGCCGCCCGCGTTGCAGAACATCGTCAAACGGTTCACGCGCGATGCGGCCAACGTGCGCATCGAGTCGCAGGCGCTGACCGTTCCCGCGATCGAGCAAGTTTACTACGAGGTGGACCGCCGCTCGAAGCTGGAGGTGCTGGGGCGGCTGCTCGATTTGGAGGACGTGAAGCTGGGCATCGTGTTCTGCGCGACGAAAGTGATGGTCGACGAGTTGACGAGTCACTTGGTGGCGCGGGGTTACCGGGCCGAGGCGCTGCACGGCGACCTGAGCCAGGCGATGCGCGAGCGCGTGATGGGGCGGTTTCGCAAGCGCCAGTGCGAGCTGTTGATTGCCACGGACGTGGCCGCGCGCGGGCTGGACGTGGACGACGTGGAAATCGTGTTCAACTACGACCTGCCGCACGATGGCGAGGACTACGTGCACCGCATCGGTCGCACCGGACGCGCGGGGCGGACGGGCAAGGCTGTGACGTTCGTGGCGGGGCGCGAGATCTACAAGCTCCAGAACATCCAGCGGTTCATCAAGGCGAACATCAAACGCCAGCGCGTGCCGTCGCTCGACGAGGTGGAGGAGCGGCGCACGGAGGCGCTGTTCGAGCGGCTGCGCGAGACGCTGGAGGCTGGGCAGTACCGGCGGCAGGACGCCACGCTGGACCGGTTCCTGGAGGCCGGACATTCGCCGACGGACATCGCGTCGGCGCTGGTGCATCTGCTCGCCGACAGTAGCGCGGCGAAGGCGGGCGGCGGTGGTGGCGAGGGCGGCGGGAAAGAGATGGCAGCGGTTGGGGCAGCGAAGTCGTTCGCGCCGCCGGCGGAGTCCGTGCCGTTGTCGCCGGAACAGGAGGCCGTGATCGCCCGGCTCAACCGGCGCGGTGAGCGGGGCGCGGTTTCCCCGGCGGAGTTGCGGGGTCAACCGTCACCGGCGGCGCACGAGCGGGGCAAGCAAGACCGGCGGCAGGCGGCGGCCTCGCACGAGCCGGGGATGACCCGGCTGATGTTCAACGTCGGCGAGAAACACGACATCCGGCCCGGCGATATCGTGGGCGCGATTGCGGGGGTGACACGGTTGGGCAAAGAGGTGGTCGGGGCAATCAACATTTTGCCCGGGAGGTCGCTGGTGGACGTGGCGAGCGAGCACGAGGCGACCGTGCGCGAAAAGATGAACGGGATCAAGTTCAAGGGGAGGAAACTGCTGGTGGAGGTGGCGTGAGGGGAGAAGGATGAAGGCAGAAGGCAGAAGGCAGAAGGCAGAAGGCGGAGGAAGACAGTTTCTGACGCGGTGGTTGCTGGCGGGGATAGTGTTTTTGTGGAGTTGTCTCCAAGCTGAGGCGCACGACACACCGAACAGCGTCGTGTTGCTCGATTTTTACCGCGATGGCGTGGCGATGGAGTTGACGTTGCCCAGGGATGAATTGGCGACGGCGTCGGGCTTGCGATTGGCGGGCGTGCCGCCGGTGGCGGTGACGGGGCTGCGGGGGTATCTGCTCGGGCACCTGCGCGTGGTCGCGCCTGACGGACGCGAGTGGCGGGTGGAATTGCGTGGGTTGACGGCGTTGCTGAACCAACCTCGGCCCGACGTGGTCGCGCGGCTCTGGGCGCAACCACCGCCGGATGCGCCGTTGCGCCAGTTCACGCTCGATTACGGCGTCATCTGCCGCGAGACGCCGGGCCACGCGGCGCTGGTGTCCGTGCGCAACGATTGGAACGGCGCGGTGTTCTCCGGCCAGCCGAAGCTGCTGGGCGTCGTGCAGTTCGCGGCGGCGGCGCTGGTAGTGGACCGCACGCACGGCAGCTTCTGGCGCGGATTTGGAGCCGTGGTGGCGCTGGGGATGCGCCATATCGCCGGGGGGCTGGATCACCTGCTGTTTTTGTTCGTGCTGCTGCTGCCCGCGCCGCTGCTGGCGGCGGGCTCGCGCTGGGGAAATTTTCGCGGGCTGCGCGGGAGTTTCGCGCAGTTGCTCAAGATCGTGACGGCGTTCACGGTGGGGCATTCGCTGACGCTCATCGCGGGCGGGATGGGCGGGCTGCGGTTGCCGCAGAGGCCGGTGGAGGTGCTGATCGCCGTGTCGATCCTAGTCACGGCGGTGCATGCGGTGCGCCCGTGGTTCGCGGGGCGGGAGGTGTGGGTCGCGGGTGGGTTCGGTCTGGTGCACGGCCTGGCGTTCGCGGACAGCATCGCGGCGTTCGGTTTTTCGCCGTGGTACATGGCCATGACAATCCTGGGTTTCAACCTCGGCGTGGAGTTGATGCAAGGCGCGCTCGTGCTGGCGGCGGTGCCGCCGCTGATGTTGGTGAGCCGGACGCCGTATTACCCGGCGGTGCGGACCGTGGGCGGGGCACTGGCGGGGCTGGCGGCAGCGGGGTGGATCGTGACGCGGCTGCGGGGATGAGGCTCCTGGGCGGATCAGCTGCCGCGTGAATGGATGATCGACGGACGGCGAGGGATCCGCCGTCAGGACCTGCGCTTGCGGCGGCCAAAGAGCGAGTAGAAACGCGACTTCAGATACTCGCGTGGGGTTTCGCCGCGCACCGGCGTGACCCAATGGCCCAACTGGCGCCGGGAAAGCTGTGGTTCGTAGCCGAGCGCGGCCATCAGGTCGCGGCAATGCCATTCGATCCAGCCGACTTCCGAGGTCGTCAGTTCCTTGCGCCAGCGGTCCGCCGGTTCGCGGCTGATAGCCTCGAACGCGCGGTCCGCCGACGAGTTGCCTTTCCACGGCTGACCCGCTTTTGTCGGGGTGAGCATGGCGGGCGTGTAGGTCACGCCGAGAAACGCGCAGACCCGTTGCAGGGTTTTTTCGGGGGCAGCGAGGAGGCTGCCGTATTCCACGATTTCCAGCGGACGGGCGGGGTCCGGGTACTGGCGGTGGCGCAGGACGAGGCGCGCGCAGTTGCGCCAGTGTTCCGTGACAAGGTACGCGGAGAAACGGCGCAGCTGGCGGGTTTGCTCGCGCTGGACGTTCGAGGCCAGGAGCGCGCGGGGGTCGCGGAGCGTGAATAGCACCCGCGCGCGGGGAAAGCGCTGGAAAATCGCGTCGAGATGGTCGCGGTTGGCGGGCGTTTTTTCCACCCAGCGACCGACGGATTCCGGCGGACGTCCGAGCACGTCGGCGTAGGTTTCGGCCATGAGCGCGAGGAGGTCGCGCCCGGCGTGGGCGGGGTCGAACGCGCGGCGCTCGAACTCCGCCCGGAAGCGCGCCGTGGGGAAGTGGGAGTAGTCGCGGATTCCCCACTTGCACGGACCGCCGAAGAGGACGTTGGAGAGTGTTTTGGTGGTGAGGTAATCGAACTGCTCGCGGCGAGACCGCGCAGCGTACTTGGTGCGGACGGTGGGGAAATAGGCGGTTTCCTCGGGCAGGACGAGCAAGTCGGGATGGCTGTCGAGCAGGGAGGTCAGCAACGTGGTGCCGCTGCGGGCGGGACCGGCGATGAAGGTGGCGCGGTCGTCGAACGAAGGGAGAGCGGTGGCGGAAGGAGGAGCGTCGGCGGCCATGGCGAGGGGAGTTTAGCGATGGATGCGGGCAAGGCAAACTTTCCAGGTAGGGCCGGTGATCCCTCGCCGTCCGTGGCTTCCGAGGTAGATGGTGACCTCCGGGCACCATGGGTTTATTCGCGTCGCAGCCTCCTAGATAAATAGAAGCGTCATTCCAGATAGCGAGGCAGCTTCGCTGCGGTGTTTTGTCATGGCGCCCGCCCTTCGCCATCCACCTCGCCAGAAAGCGCCTACGGCGCGAGTCAGGGACGACCGCGGACTCTCCTCCCTACCTTGCGTTTCTGTGCTACGGTCGCTCGACATGGCTGCTGACCTCATCGTTGGAATCGACCTCGGAACCACCAACTCGCTCGTCGGCGCAATGGACGCCGGGTTTCCCATCCTGCTCGCGGACGCGGACGGGCAACGGTTGACGCCCTCGGTGGTGTATTTTCCAGAGAGCGGCGAGCCGGTGGTCGGACGCGCGGCGGAACCGTGGCGCGTGCGCGCGCCGGGGCGGACGGTCTCGTCGGTCAAGCGGCTGATGGGCCGACGCGCGGGCGAGGAGGACACGGCGGATTTGTCGTACGAGGTCGGCGGCGCGGCGGGCGGCGCGGCGCGGGTACGGATCGGCGAGGCGGAGCGTTCGCCTGAGGAGATTTCAGCGCTGGTGTTGCGAAAGCTCAAGGCCGACGCCGAGCGCGCGCTGGGCGCGGCGGTATCGCGGGCGGTGATCACGGTCCCGGCGTACTTCAACGACGCGCAACGGCAGGCCACGAAGACGGCGGGCGAATTGGCCGGGTTGCAGGTCGAGCGGATCATCAACGAGCCGACGGCGGCGGCGCTGGCGTACGGGTTGGACAAGCTGAATGACCGCGCGAAGATCGCCGTGTACGACCTGGGCGGCGGGACGTTCGACATTTCCATCTTGGAACTGAACGCCGGAGTTTTTCAGGTGCTCTCGACCAATGGCAACACGCGGCTGGGTGGGGACGACATCGACAATGCCTGGGCGGTGGAATTCGAGAAATCATTGAAGTTGATGTCGCCCGAAACCGTCAACAAAATCAGTCCTTCGCAGATGCGGGTACTGCTTCGCGCAGCCAAGGTTCGGCTGTCCACGGAAGAAACGGTCCCGCTGACTTTGGGAGTTGCCTCCGCTGATAATGACACTCTTCGAGGCACGACGATTCACGTCGTCCGGCCAGGGCTCGAAACCGTTGCCCGACCTATCGTCGAGAAAACGCGTGCCCATTGTCTGCGCGCGCTGGCCGACGCCAAACTCGCGCCGGGCGAGTTGGACGCCGTGATCCTCGTTGGCGGCGCGACGCGGATGCCGCTGGTGCGCGCGCTGGTGGCGGAAATTTTCGGACGCGAGCCGGACACGTCGCAAAATCCCGACGAGGCCGTGGCGCTCGGCGCGACGATCCAGGCGGGCATCCTGTCCGGCGCGGTGCGCGACGTGGTGCTGTTAGACATCACGCCGCTGTCGCTCGGCATCGAGACGTTCGGCGGGCTGACCAACGTCATCATCCCGCGCAACACGACCATCCCGACCAAGGCGGGCGAGATGTTTACCAACGCCGTCGCCGGGCAGCGCATCGTGTGCATCCATGTCGTGCAGGGCGAGCGTGAGAAAGCGGCGGACAACTGGACGCTCGGCGCGTTCGAGCTGGGTTTCGCGGCGGGGCCACGCGGGTCGGCGCGGGTGGGGGTGCAGTTCGAGATCGACGCCAACGGGATTTTGCACGTCCTGGCGCGCGATACAAAAACGGGTGAGGAACGAATCGTCGAGATGCGCAGCGCCGTGGACGTGAGCGACGAGCAGGTCGAGCAGATGATCGCGGAGTCCGTGGAGCACGCGTTCGAGGATTACCACTCGCGGCTACTGGTGGAGACGCAGCTCAAGAGCCGCGAGATGCTGCCCGCCGTGCGGCACGCGCTGGAGTTGGCCGGGGATGCGCTGCCAACGGAGGCGCGGGCGAAGATCGACGCGCTGACGGCGGAGGTCGAGGCGGCGTTGACGGGCGAGGATCTGGAGCAATTAAAGGCCGCCAACGCCGCGCTGGACGCCGGGACGCAGGAGTTGGCCACGCTGTTGATGGAGCAAGCGATGGACGAGGCGCTGGAACGGCGCGGGGTGGTGTGACCGGCGGGGCGTCGTTCGCAAAACCACCGCGAACGGCGAGGGACGACCGTCCTTAAAACCGCGCCACGATGCCTGCGAACGGCTGGTAGTCCGTCGCGTCGGTGGACACGCCAAAATTGCAACCGGCATCGAACTGGAGATTCTTCAAGGGCCGCCAGCGCACGCCCACGTCCACCTGCCGCGCGTCCGTGGCAGCCGCGCCCGTCACCAGCGTATCGTAATATTCGACGTAAGCCTGCACGCGGTCCTGCTTGCGGAACAGGTCGTGGTACAGCGTGACGCCGCTCGTGAAACCGAACTCGTAATCCGTGTCGTTCGCGTTGCGCACGATCCCCGGCGTCGCGTTGACCGTCGCGCTGAAGCCTGCGGGCAGCTTGAACTGCGCCGCCACGATCACGTCACCTTGCGTGTACTCCGAGGCCGCGTGATGTGACACCGTCGGCAGGATGATCTCCGGGTGGATGCCCAGCGCAAAGCCCTTGGTGTCGTTGCCGATCAGCACAAAACGCGTGCGCACCGTCAACGCCGTGCTGCCGTCCACCGTGTTGTCCGTGCGGGTCTTGCCGGGCCGGACCGTTTGCGTGCGCGTGTTGTCTAGGCCGTCGTAGATGAGTTCCAGTTCGATGTCGTTGGTCAGGCCAGCGCGAACGTGCGTGGACTGAAACGCCGTCCAGGTGTCCGTGCGCGTCGAGCCGAGGTTGAGGCCGTAGGAGACGCCCGTTTCCAGGTAGAAGTGCCCGGCATCGACGGAGCGGGGGCCGGTGGTCTGATCCGGGCGGCTGGAGCTGAAATCGCGCAGGAGATTGTCCGGCGTGGGGTTGAAGAGGTTGTACTGACTCTTGTCGGGCTTGGAGGAGGGGGAATGAGCTGCATCCTTGGCGTCCAGGTCGCCACCGGCAATCTCCCCGGCGCGGGCGAGCGGCGAGCAGACGAAGAGTGCAAAGGCGGCGACGGCGTACACATGGCGGCAGCGGCGGGAAACGGGCGACGACCAGGGGGAATGGATCATGGTGCGGACGGGATCGTACAAAAATTCGCCAACTGACACAACTTCGGATGCAGCGAAGACTTTCCTCGGGACGGTTTTCTGATAAATTGCCGCCGGTACGGTTCAACATTCCGCGCTCATGGCTGCTTCCTCGCTTTCCCATCGCGCCTCGCCCTTCCGGCTGGGGCACGTGCAGGTCTGGTTCGTGCCCGCGCTGCTGCTGACCCTGGCGCTGCACTCGGCGGGCTATTACCTGCTCCACGTCACCCACTACAGCGGCTTCGCCCCGCCCAAGCCGCTGGCGCGCTCGCGCATCTTCCACTTACCGCAGGCGCAGATAGACCCCAAGACGCTGGAGGACAAGAAGCCGCTGCCGCCCGCCGCGAAACCGGCCACCAAGCCGCACCCGGACGTGACCGACATCCAAATCCCCGGCGACACCAAGCCCAGCTACGAGAAGTACATGGCGCAGGCCAACACGGACCTGATTGCCGCGCCCGAAGCCTCGCGCACGATGGCGCTCGAAAAACCCAAAATCGACCAGAACAAGGCGCTCGACCGCATCTTGGCCGACAACAGCCCCTCCCAGCTTCCCAGCGATCTCAAAGCCCTGACGGACTCCCTCCTGACCGGCAAACCCAAGGTCACGGGCAGCCATCCTACTTTCGAGGTAACCGGCGACACCACGACGAGCAAGGCCAACGCCGGGCCGAACGTGGGGATGCCCAATTTCAGCGACCTCGACAGCCTGCTCTCCAACAAAGGGCCGCTGTCGAGCAAGACCGCGCCGATTCTCCTGCCGACCGACTTGCTCTTTGATTACGACAGCGCCATCTTGCGCCCGGCGGCGGTGGGCAGTCTCCAGAAACTCGCCGACCTGATCCAGCGCAACCCCAACTCGAACTTTGTCATCGAGGGGCACACAGACAGCTTCGGCACGCCCGAGTACAACGCGCGGCTGAGCACGCTGCGGGCGGAATCGGTCAAGGCGTGGCTGGCGAGCGACGCGGGCATCGACCCGGCGCGCATCCAGACGGTCGGCAAGGGCATGTCGCGCCTGCTCGTCAACGGCGGCACGGTGGAGCAGCAGCAGCTCAACCGGCGCGTGGAAATCGTCATCAAGAACAACCGGGGACGTTGACGGGCAACCGGCGAAAAAAACCTTATAAAGGGTTGTATTTTCCGGGAACGAGCGGCGTCTTCTTCGTCAGGCGGGCGGATTGATCTCGTGCAGTCGGATGCACGTCGCGCGACGGCCCGGCGTGTAGTCCACGAACGGCGGATAAGCTGCCTTGCACTCCTCGATCATGTACGGGCAGCGCGGATGGAACGTGCAGCCTGCCGGAGGATTGATCGGCGAGGGCGGATCACCCGCGAGGATGATGCGCTTGCGGTGGCGTTCGCGCGCAGGGTCGGGGATGGGCACGGCGCTGACGAGGGCCTTGGTGTAGGGGTGCAGCGGTTTCTCGAAGACCTGCACCGACGGCCCGACTTCTACGATGCGCCCGAGGTACATCACGGCGATGCGGTCGGAGATGTGTTTGACCACGCTGAGGTCGTGCGAGATGAAAATCAGCGTCAGGTCCATCTCGCGCGTGAGCCGGATGAGCAGGTTGATGATCTGCGCCTGGATGGAAACGTCGAGCGCGCTGACGGGTTCGTCGGCGACGATGAGCTTCGGCTCCACGGCCAGGGCGCGCGCGATGGCGATACGCTGGCGCTGGCCGCCGCTGAACTCGTGCGGATACTTGCGGATGTAGCGCGGCGACAGGCCCACGCGCGCGAGCAGTTCCGACACGCGCCTGGGCGTCTCGCGGCGCGGAACGTCTTTGTGCGTGGCGATGGCCTCGGCCAGCGTGTCATAGACCGTCATGCGCGGGTTGAGCGACGCATAGGGGTCCTGGAAGATCATCTGGAAGTCCGCGCGCGCGCGGCGCAGGTCTTCGCCGCGCAGAGCGGCCAGATTTTTGCCTGCCAGCATGACGGTCCCAGCGGTGGGCGGGATCAGTTGGAGGATGGTGCGCCCGAGGGTCGACTTCCCGCAGCCGGATTCGCCGACTAGGCCGAGGACCTCGCCCTTGGCCAGCGTCAGGTCGATGCCGTCCACCGCCTTGACGGTGCCGACGCGCTTCTTGACGAGAAAGCCTTTCTCGATGGGGAAATGCGTCTTGAGGTCGGTGACTTCAAGGAAGGCGTCGGTGGCGGCAGGCATGTTTGCAGGAGGAATGCTCAAAGGTGGACGCTGCGCGGCGGTTCCTCGGTGAACGCCTCGTCGATGCGCGTGGCTGACATCGTCTCGGGCGGTTGCTCGCGCAGGTGCAACGTGCCCTGCTGCACGCGCGTGCAAGCGGACTCGTGGCCGGGCGCGACCGTTGCCAGATGCACGGGTGCCTGGCATTCCTCGCGCGCGTATTCGCAACGCGGCACGAAGGGGCACCCTGGAATGGGTTTGGACAGATCCGGCGGCAGACCCTGGATTGTATAAAGCTCCGCGCCTTTGCTTTGCATCGCGGGGATGCTGCGCTGGAGCGCCTTGTTATACGGATGCTTTGGCTCGCGGAACACGTCGGCCACGTTCGCCGTTTCCACGATGCGCCCGGCGTACATGACCTGCACGCGGTCGCAGAAACCGCTGACCACGCCGAGGTCGTGCGTGATGAAGACGACCGCCGTGCCGTGGTCGCGCTGGAGCTTCTTGATGAGGTCGAGGATCTGCGCCTGCACGGTCACGTCGAGCGCCGTGGTCGGTTCGTCGGCGATGAGCAATTCAGGGTTGGTGATGAGCGCCATGGCGATCATCACACGCTGGCGCATCCCGCCGCTGAACTGGTGCGGGTAAGCTTTCAGGCGGGCCGCGCCGTCCTGGATGCCGACCTCGCTCAGGGCTGCAACCGCGCGCTCGTTGGCTTCGGCGCGCGAGATTGTGCCGTGGATGAGCAGCGGTTCGATGATCTGCTCGCCCACGCGCAGGTAGGGGTTGAGCGAGGTCATCGGGTCTTGGAAAATCATGGAAATGCGTTTGCCGCGCAGGTCCATGAGTTGCCGTTTCGAGCAATGGAGCAGATCGACACCGTCGAACATGGCGCGGCCCGCCTCGATCCGTCCGGGCGGCTGGGGGATGAGACCCATCAGTGAGTAACAGGTGACGGATTTGCCCGAGCCGGATTCGCCGACGATGCCGAGGGTTTCGCCCTTTTCGACGTGGAAGCTCACGTCGTTGACCGCACGCACGACGCCGTTGCGGGTGTGAAACGCGGTGCGCAGGTTTTCGACGGAGAGGAGGGGCATAAAATCAATGTGCGGCTCAATCCTTCGACGCCCGCGGGTCGAGCGCATCGCGCAACCCGTCCCCCAAAAAGTTGAACGAAAACAGCGTGATCGACAGCGCCAGCCCCGGGAATACCAACAGCCAAGGAAATTCCTCCATGCTTTTAGCCCCTTCGCCGATCAACACGCCCCAGCTCGCGTTCGGCGGCTGCACGCCCAACCCCAGAAAACTCAGGAACGCTTCCAGTAGCATCACCGACGGAATCGTCAGCGTCGTGTAGACGATAATCGGCCCGAGCACATTTGGGATCATGTGCCGAAAGATGATGCGCCGGGTGCGGATGCCCAGCGCCTCGGCGGCCTCTACGAAATCCATCCGCCGCAACGAACGCACCTGACCACGCACGATCCGCGCCATCGTCAACCACTCGACCGCGCCGATGGCTGCGAACAGCAGGATGATGTTGAACTCCGACCCGAGGCTGAACTTGAAGCCGACCGCGCGCAGGACGTGGTTGATGCGTTCGCGCGTCTCGTCGTTGTTGAAAAACACGCTCAGCAGGATCACGAAAATCACGAACGGCAGCGCGTAGATGATGTCCACGATGCGCATCATCACGGCATCGACGTTGCCGCCGTAATAACCCGAAACCGTCCCGTAAACGACGCCGATGCACAGCGCCACCAGCGTGGCGACGACACCCACCGCCAGCGAGATTCGCCCGCCGAACAGCACGCGCGCAAACAGGTCGCGCCCGAGCGTGTCCGTGCCGAACCAATGCGCCCCGCTCGGCGCGCTGGCGTAGAGCGCCAGGTTCTGCTCGTTGGGATTGGGCGCGATGAGCCCGGCAAAGATGCACAGCAACGCCACGAGCACGACGATCACCGCGCCGACCACGGAAAGCTTGTTCTTGAGCAACCGGTGCCACGCGTCGCGCCACAGGCTACTGCCCGCCTCGGCGACGGGTGTCGGCGCGTCGTTCGCGGCGACCTTTTTGACCTCTTCGAGTTCGAGCATGGTATTCGTCAATAGAGCCATTCGACGTGGCAGGCGGACAAATCTTCCTTCGGACTGAAACCGCCAAAGTTGACCAGCGCCCGTTCCAAGATACGCGCCGCGTTCCACGCCGAGGTGAAGGTGCCGGAGTAATCCCGGTGCCAGATTTCCACCCAGACTTTGTCGTCGCCCATACTATGAAAGTCCGTCTGAACCCCGGCGGAATTCCTGATGAGCAAGGAGGCGTTTTCATCAACCAGCAACCGCAACAAACGGTCAGCTTCGGCCAAGGCTGGCCAAGCCAGATGCTGTTCGGTGTTGACGGCCTTGTCGTAGTAGCTCATCTCGGCAAAGCAGGGTAGCGCAAGGGCGGTTGACATGAGCGGGAATTCAATCGAACCGCAGCCGTGGGTTCAGCCAAACTTGCAGCACGTCTACCAATAGGTTGAAGGCGATGATGAGCACGGCAAAAAAGATCACCGTGCCCATGACCATCGTGTAATCGCGGTTGAACGCCGCCGTCACGAAATACCGGCCCAGGCCCGGAATCTGGAAAATGGATTCCACCACGAACGAACCGCTGATGATGCCCGCCAGCGCCGGCCCGAGGAAGCTCACCACCGGCAGCAGCCCGCCGCGCAGCGCGTGACGCAACACCACGCGCCATTCGCTCGCGCCCTTGGCCCGCGCCGTGCGGATGTAGTCCTGGCTGAGCACTTCGAGCATCCCTCCGCGCGTCAGCCGGGCGAGGTAGGCGGCGTAATAGATCCCCAGCGTCAACGAAGGCAGCACGGCGTCCGCCGGGTCGTCCCAGCCCGATGGGTTGAACCATTTCAACTTCATCGCCAGCCCCAGCACCAGCAGCGGCCCGAGCACGAACGTCGGCAGACAAATCCCCGTCATGGCGAGCGTCATGGGCACGTAATCCATCGCCGTGTTGGGCCGCAGAGAAGCGATGATGCCCGCCGTCACGCCGATGACCAACGCGATGGCCATGCCGTACAGGCCGAGCCGCAGCGACACCGGCAGCGATTCGGAGATCAACTCGTTGACCGTCCGGTTGGCGTACTTGAACGACGGCCCGAAGTCGCCGTGCAGCACCAGCCGTCCAAGGTAGTCGAAATACTGCTGGTGCAGCGGCTTGTTCAGGCCGTAGTGCGCCTCCAGGTTGCGCTGGATTTCGGGCGTCACGCGCCGCTCGGAGTCGAACGGGCCGCCCGGCGCGGCGTGCATCAAAAAGAAGCTGCCCGTGATGATGATCAGCAGGACAGGGATCGTCTCCAGCAGGCGGCGCGCGATGAACTTGAACATGAATCCGTTGCTCCGTTAGTTTTGTCCCTGATCTCCCCGCGCCGTGGCTACCTTATCCCCTTTGGATTACGGCGACGGTCTGCCCGGAGGCCGGGTGCTCACCCGGTTTACGGGTGATTTGTGGTAACTCCGCCGGGGCCGTGTCCTCCAGGTAAATGGATTTGGGCATGTGCCGGTCCTGGATGTTGTCGTACCAGCCTTTGACGCTCGGCTGGCGCAGGTACACGCGCGTCCAGAAATAGATCGGGGCCACCGGCGCTTCGTCGAGTAGGATAGCCTCGGCTTTCTGCAAGGTTTCCAACCGCTCGGCGGGGTCAGTGACCTCACGCGAATGACGCACAAGCGTGTCGAAGTCCTCGTTCTTGAAGCCCGTGTCGTTGTTGCCGCCGTCGGAGAGCATCAGCCCGAGGAACGTGAACGGGTCGATGTAATCGCCGATCCACGACGAGCGCGACGTGCAGTAGTTGAGCTGGTGCTGGCTGTCGAGGTAGACCTTCCACTCCTGGTTGACGATGCGTGCGTCGACGTGGAGCTGGTCGCGCCAGGTCTGCTGGACCACCTCGGCCACGGCGCGGTGGTTCTGGCTCGTGTTGATGAGCAGTTCCACGGGCGGCAAGCCTCGGCCATCGGGGTAACCCGCCTCGGCGAGCAGCCGCCGCGCTTCGGCATAGTCGGTCGGGATGCCTGCCCGGCAGACGTAGCCGCCGGGGTGGCGGTCGGGCGGGGTCAGGCAGTGGGCGGGTTCCTGGCCGCCGCGCGTGACGTTTTTGACGATCCCGTCGCGGTCAATGGCCATCGCCAACGCCCGCCGCACACGCTTGTCCTTGAGGATGGGGTTCGTGACGTTGAGCCGGTAGTAATACGTGCCGTTGTACGGGCTGATGACGAGCACCTCGGGCGCTTTCTTGCGGTAAACGTCCACCTTGGACAGCGGCACCTCGTAGGTGATGTGCAGTTGGCCGGAGCGGAAATCGCGTTCCTCGGTGTCGACGTTTTCGGTCGGGAGATAGCGGATTTCCTTGAGCCGCACGTTGGCGGCGTCCCAATAGTTCGGGTCGCGCTCGACGACGACATCCTGCTGCGGATGCCATGCCTTGAGCCGGAAGGGGCCGTTGCCGACGAAGTTGCCGGGGTGTGTCCAGGCGGTGCTTTTCTCGTCGAACTTGCCGTACTTGAGGATCGTCGGGATGTGGACGGGATACCAGGAGTTGTGGTTGCAGATTTGCAGGAAGTACGCCGCCGGGTTCTTGAGATTGACGACCAGGGTGTACGGATCGGGCGCCTGAAAGCCGACCTGCGCGAAGTCCTTGATTTGGCCGTCGTAGAATTCTTTGGCGTTGACGACTTCAACGTGGTTGAAAAACATCTCGGCGTACTGCGCGCCGAGGGCAGGGGAGAGGATGCGGCGGTAGGATTCGATGAAGTCGCGGGCGGTCAGCGCGTCACCGTTGCTCCAGCGGGCGTTGTGGCGCAGGTGGAAGGTATAGACGCGTCCGTCGGACGAAACGTCCCAGGTTTCCGCGACGCCGGGGACGGGGTGGAGGTCCTTGGGGTCCATGGACACGAGACCCTCGAAGAGCGCGTTGAAAATGTGGCTTTCCGGCTCGCCGATGGTGGTCTGCGGGTCGAGGTCGGCGGGTTCGGAGCCGTTGCCCCAGTAGAGGACCTGGTCGTGGTTGCCTTGGGCGACGCGTCCGCCGGGCCGCACGCAGCCACCGAGCATCAGGGCGGCGAGGGCGAGCAGAGCGAACTGGAGGAAAGAAGCCGTCGATTTCAAATGGACGGACCGGACTCGACCGGCGTGCCGGGCGGCTGCCAGTGATTTCCGCACGACCAGTTTCCTTGAGGCAAGCATCGGGCTGCTCAGGGACTTTCAACGGGAAGCGTGGCCGGTGCGTGCCGGGCACCGGCGGATGTCCCCCCAACTGGTAATCTCCAGGCCATCTTGCCCCATTTAATTGATAGTCAACGGGGTAATTTCTTGCCGTGCGGTCCCGGTTTGTCCATAATTGTCCGCCAAATCATCCGCGCCCGTGAGTACGCTCGCTTGTCCAACATCTTGCCGCCCTAACTTCACCGTGAGGTTCGGCGCATGAATTCTCCCGTGGCTACATTTCGACAGACTTTTCCCTGTTGCCAAGCCGTCGGCGGGCGAATGCTACGCTTACTAGGGCTGCTCTGCCTGTTGGCTTGGTTTGGCGCTCTATCCCTGGCCCACGCCCAAACACCCGGCACTCTCGACCCGTCCTTTAATCCCGGCGGCAGCAATCTGAACGGCAGCGTTTCCGCCCTCACGGTGCAGAGCGATGGCAGAGTTCTTATCGGTGGTTATTTCACTGCATATAACGGCGTGGCGCGCAACCGTCTCGCGCGGCTCAACGCGGACGGCTCCCTGGACGCTACTTTCGATCCCGGCAGCGGACTGGACGACACTGTCCGCACGATGGCCGTGCAAAGTGACGGTAAAATCCTGATCGGCGGCAATTTCAGCACCTGCAACGGCGTGGCGCGCAAGTCCCTCGCGCGGCTCAACGCGGACGGCAGCCTGGACACGACCTTTATCCCTGCCAGCGTGATCAACGCCGGCGTTGGGTCGTTGGCGATTCAGAGCAATGGCAAGGTGATCATCGGTAGCCGTGGTGTCATCAGACTAAATGCGGACGGCACGATGGACACGACTTTCAATCCCGGTGGCGCGGGAACGGCCAGCTGGGTTAATGCCGTGGCGGTGCAAATAGATGGCAAGATCGTGATCAGCGGTTATTTCAGTTCTTACAATGGCGTGGCGCGTAACGGCCTCGCGCGGCTCAATTCCGACGGCGGCTTGGACACCGCCTTCAACCCCGGCACCGGGCCAGACTACTACATTTACACCCTGGCCTTGCTCGGTACTGGCAAGGTGGTGATCGGCGGTACCTTTCACACCTACAACGGGGTGGCGCGCGAACGCGTTGCACGGCTCAACACCGATGGTTCCCTCGATACTACCTTCAATCCCGGCAGCGGCGCTGGCTCCGACGTTGCTTCGCTGGCGGTGCTTTCCACCGGCAAGGTGTTCATCGTCGGCGAGTTTCCCATCTATAACGGGGTGGCGCGCCAGCGGATCGCGCGGCTCAATGCGGATGGCACTCTCGATACGGCTTTCAATCCGGGCGGTGGCTTGAACGACTATGTGGATTACGTGGCGGTGCAAACCGACGGCAAGCCCATCGTCGGGGGCGGTTTCACGAGTGCCAGCGACGTGGGGCGGCAGGGGCTCGCACGTTTCAATACGGATGGCAGTCTCGACACCACTTTTAATCATGGCAATGGGATCAGTGATTTTGTGTACCGTGTCGCGGTGCAACCGGATGGCAAGGTGCTCGTCGCGGGTGGGTTTCTCAGCATTAACGACGCAAAGCGCCGGTGCCTCGCGCGGCTCAACGCCGACGGCACCTTGGACACAACTTTCAATCCCGGGGCGGGCGCGGGTAACCTGATCTATGCCTTGGCCTTGCAGGCGGACGGCAAGGTGCTCATCGGCGGCGCGTTCACCACCTTCAACGGCGTAGCGCGTAATTACGTGGCGCGGCTCAACGCGGACGGCAGTGTGGACACCACCTTCAATCCTGGCTCCGGCGCAAGCTATTATGTCTATTCTCTCGCGGTGCAAAGCGACGGCAAAGTGCTTGTCGGTGGAGCGTTCAGCACCTTCAACGGGGTAGCGCGTAAGTACCTCGCGCGGCTCAACGCCGACGGCAGCGTGGACCCGGCCTTCGACCCCGGCAGGAGTGGACTCGACGACTCTGTGAGCGTGGTCGCCGTGCAGGGCAATGGCCAGCTTTTTGTCGGTGGGAATTTGTTCATCATCACCGACGGCGTGCGGCGCAACGGCATCGTGCGGCTTAATGCGGATGGCAGTTTGGACCCAACCTTTCTCCCAGACGGCGGCGGGACGTTCAACTCGATGACGGCCATTTCGCTGCCCGGGGACGGCAAAGTGGTCATCGCGGGCGACTTTTCCAACGTCAGCGACGTGGCGCGCCAGGGCATCGCGCGTCTTAACGCGGACGGCAGCGTCGACCCGAGCTTCGATCCCGGCACCGGTGCCAACGGCTTGGTTCGCGCCGTGGTGTTGCAAAACGATGGCAAAATGGTGGTGGGCGGTGATTTTACCACCTTTAACGGCGTGGCTCAGAACTATCTCACGCGGCTCAACGTGGACGGCAGTTCGGATGCCGCCTTCAATCCTGGCAACACCGTGAACAAATACGTTTACGGCGTAGCGCTGCAAAGCGACGGCAAGATGATCCTCGCGGGGGATTTTACCGCTGTTAACGGTGCCAAGGTTGCCCGCGCAGCCAGACTTTACGGCGGCAGCGTGGCGGCGGTCCCTAGTATCTCCGCGACTGGGACGAACATGGTGCAGTCGGGGAGCGCGGTCGTCCGCGCGACGGTCAATCCACAAAATTCGGCGACTACGGTTTCCTTCCAGTACGGCTTGACCACCAGCTACGGCGGCAGCACGGCCGCCCAGAACGCCGGTTCCAGCACCGCGCCAATGCCGGTAAGCGCCACGCTAACCGGCCTGGCCCCCGGCACGCTTTATCACTACCGCGTCGTCGCCACTAATGCCGTCGGCACGACCAACGGGGCCGACGCGACTATTACCACGCTCAGCGTTTCCCAGGATTGGCGGCAGCAATATTTTGGCACTGCGTCCAGTGCTGGCCCCGCCGCCGACTTGGCGGACCCAGACGGCGACGGCATCGTCAACGTGCTTGAACGCGCGCTCGGACTCGATCCAAAAGTTCCGGGGACGACGGGTCTGCCGACCATCGCATGGGAAGCGGCGACCAACCGCCTGACGCTGACCGTTTCCAAAGGGGCCTACACATCGGACCTCACCTTCAGCGCCGAGGGAAGCTCGGATCTCGTGAACTGGACTACGTCGGGAGTCACAGTGCTGGCCAGCACGTCCACGATTTTTCAGGTCCGCGACGATGCGCCCGCGAGCAACCGGCGGTTTCTGCGCCTGCGTGTCACCGCGCGTTAGCGTCCGTCGCTAGCCCGCAAATTTTTCCCGCAGCCCCTCCAGATAATACTCCACCCGCGTCGGCTCTCCCGTAGCCTGCTCGATCAACTTCCCCGGCAGGAAGCGCTCGCCTTGCTGGTGGACCTTCTCCCGCAGCCAGCCGAGCAGCCCGCCGTACTTCCCCGCCGCCAATTCCCCCGGCAGGCCCGGCACGTCGGCCAACGCCCGCCGGAAAAGCTGCGCGGCGTTGAGGTTGCCGAGCGTGTACGTCGGGAAATAACCGATCAGCCCCTCGCTCCAGTGGATGTCTTGCAAACAGCCGTGGGCGTCGTCGGGCACTTTCAAGCCGAGGGATTTCTCGAACTCCTCGTTCCACGCCGCCGGTACGTCGCGGATCGCCAGTTCGCCGCTGATGATGCGCCGCTCCAGCCCGAAACGCAGGATGATGTGCAGGTCATACGTCACCTGATCGGCCTCCACGCGGATGAACGACGGACGCACCCGGTTGACCGCCGCGAACATCTCGTCCGGCGTCCGCCCGGCGAGGTGCGGGAAATGGTGCGCAGCCCGGGGCAGCCAAAGCGCCCAGAATTCGCGCCCGCGCCCGACCTGATTTTCCCATAACCGGCTCTGCGACTCGTGGATGCCCAGCGAAACCGCCGTCCCGGCAGGCATTCCGTGTGCGCCGGGCGGCAGGCCCTGTTCGTACATGCCGTGCCCGGCCTCGTGCATGACGCCGTAGAGCGACACCAGGAAGTTCGTCTCGTCGTAGCGGGTGGTCAGGCGGCAATCACCCGGGGCGACACCACTGCAGAACGGGTGCGTCGTGGTGGCGATGCCCCCGGCCTCGAAGTCGAACCCCAAAACCGCCGCGACCTCGGCATTGAACGCCTCCTGCGCCGGCGCCGGGTAGTGCCCGGCCAGCAGGTCCGCCGGGACGCGCGCCGACCGCTCCGCCGCCGGGCCGAGCAGCGCGGTCATTGCCGGACGCAGCACGTCG
This sequence comes from uncultured Chthoniobacterales bacterium, assembly GCA_964242205.1. Classification (GTDB taxonomy): domain Bacteria; phylum Verrucomicrobiota; class Verrucomicrobiia; order Chthoniobacterales; family SZAS-18; genus CAHJWO01. Next base: position 79,026 of record CAXTBX010000002.1, on the reverse strand, counting down.
AACAACTTCGTCAGTTCGGCCTCCCGCGCGCCCGGCTCGAAGCCTTCGAGCAGCGCGTCGTAGGGCGACGCCTCGTAGCCCCACCGGTCGGCCAGTTGCCGGGTCAGGCCGAAGACCCGCTCCAGATGCGGCGCAAAGGTCGAAAAATCCGATGTTTCGCGCGCTTTTTCCCAGGCGGCGTTGGCGTGGATCTTGGTCCGCTCGTATTCCTCGACCAACGCGGTCGGGATCTTCGTGGCCCGGTCGTAGTGCCGCCGCCAGCCGCGCACATTGGTGCCCAGCTCCACGTCCGGGCCGTCGGCCAGCCCGGCGTCCTCGCAGGCCTCGATCCAATCGCCGACCCCCGGCGCGGTGAACAGCGTGTGCGCCTGGCCGCTGAAGTAAGAGAGTTGCTCGCCCCGGTAATCCAGCGCCTTGGGCGGCATAAACGTCTGCTGGTCCCATGCGAGTAGCGCGGCGGTGGAATTGAGCAGCGCGATCTGCTTGGCGCGGGCGTGCAGATGGCCGTAGGCGGCGAAGTCAGGCGTGGTCATGACGGGAATCGGTCGTGCTTCTCGGGTTTTACATCGGGGATTTTTGACAGGGCGCGTTCAAACTTCCCCTGCTTCCTCGTGCTGCGCGGTCTCGGGCGTAATTCTCGACGTCCAACGCTGCCGCTTTTTAGCTGGTGCGGCGATCACAAATTGATCAAGCGAAATGCCATCGTCCTCTGCCAACGCGACGGCGTGTTTCTGCGAGGAATCCGGCAGGTTCAAATGCAGGGTGCTCATGGTGTGTCAGCTAAGATACACAAAAACTTGCTTGGCGTCGCGGCGCGTCGATCTGACTGTGCTGCCCGGCGCGGAGTGCAACGTGCTGCTGCTTGGCGGACACAAGACCGCCAATCTGCCACAGCATCCTACCTCGCAGAAACACCAGGGCACCCGTAGGTCGCTATTCACCTCCTGAATCCATCGCGCCCGATGGTCTCGATTTATCCGCCCCGATCCATCCGTTTCCAACTGCGCCGAATTGATTTGCGTGTATGTTCCCGCGACGCATGGACACCCAGACCGAGCCGAACCTGACTGACCGCCCACCGCTAGCCCTCTTTCGCGCGCACAGCGTCCGTAGTGCCGCCATCGCCATCTGCATCCTGAGCGCGGCGGCCACCCTGTTTCTGCTCTGGCTCGTGTACGGGCGGCAGATCCCGGCGGAGTTCGCGCACCGGCTGACCTTCCTGCCCGCGCTCAACGCCGTGTTCAACGCCCTGAGCGCGACCGCCCTCGCGGCGGGGTTCGTGTTCATCCTACGCCGACGGCTCTCGGCGCACCGCAACGCGATGCTCACGGCGTTCGTGTTCTCGTCGCTGTTCCTGGTGAGCTACATCCTCAACCATTATCTGCACGGCGACACGCGCTACCCGGCGCAGGCCCCGTACCGAACATTTTATCTGCTGATGCTCACGTCACACGTCGTGTTGTCCATCGTCGCGCTGCCGATGGTGCTGTTGACGTTTTTCCTGTCGTTGAGCGGTCGGTTTGCAACGCACCGCAAGGTCGCGCGGCTGACGTTTCCGCTGTGGTTTTACGTGTCGGTGACGGGCGTGCTCGTGTACCTGATGCTGCATTGGGCGACGGGGCAGGTTCCCACCGTTGGAGCGATCTGAGCGTGGTGACGCTGGCCCATCTCCCCGCGCTCAACGCCGTGCTGGACGGTCTGAGCGTGGCCTTGGTCGCGCTCGGGTGGTGGGCGGTGCGGCGGCAGCAAGAGTTGGCGCACGCCGGTCTTTTGTCCGTGGCGACCGTGGTTTCGACGGCATCTCTGGCGGGTGAAGGCGCGGTGATCGGCAGACAAGTGGCGTTGGTTCAGGCGTACCCGGGGCCATCGGGGTGGGTTTGCGCGGGGTTACTCGTGGCGCACTCTGTGGCAGCGCTCGCGTGGACCGTGTTGGTGACGGCAGCCTACCTGCCGGTTTGGCGGGGGCAGTGGAATGTCCACCGGCGCGTGGGCAAGCTGGCGATGCCCGTATGGTTGTTCGTGGCTTTAACGGGGGTGATGGTCAACGTGGTATTGCTGGTACGTGGGAGAGATTAGACCTCTTTCCTAATTGCGACCATCCACAAAGCGTCTGTCATCCTGAGCGAGTCTGGCGAGCCGAAGGACCTTCCCACGCGGCACCCCGGCCCACGCCCTCTGCCCGTTTTCTATTGTGAAAGAAGTCTATTGAGGCTTTAGCGCGGTTGCGAAGTGCAAATTCGCGGACAAGGGCATTCCCAAGTGCGACTTGGGAACAAGAAGGCAGGGGGCGCTTGGGAAAGAGGGAAAATTTGTGCTTTCCGCGTCGGCAGGTTCTCGCGCATCCTGCCAGCCTACTTATGAAAATGGTGGTTCTCGATGGGTACACTCTCAATCCGGGCGATTTGCACTGGGGGCCGCTGCTGGACCTCGGGGACTGCCAAATCTACGAGCGCACGCCGCCCGCCAACACCATCGAGCGCGCCAAGGGCGCGGAGATCATCCTGACGAACAAGGTCGTGCTCGACCGCGAGACGCTCGGCCAACTCGCGCCCGCCGGGCTGCGCTACGTCGGTGTGCTCGCCACGGGCGTCAACGTCGTGGACGTGGCAGCGGCGAAGGAACTGGGCGTCACCGTGACCAACGTGCCCGCGTACAGCACGATGTCGGTCGTGCAACTCACGTTCGCGCTGCTGCTGGAGTTCACGCACCACGTCGGGCACCACGCGGACAGCGTGCGCGGCGGCGGGTGGGTCAACTCCAAGGATTTCTCTTACTGGGATTTTCCGCTGTTGGAACTGGCCGGGCTGAAGCTGGGGCTGATCGGCTTCGGGGCCATCGCGCAGGGCGTGGCGCGGGTGGCGCAGGCGTTCGGCATGGAGGTGATCGCCACGCGGCGCGGGGATCGCCCGGCGGAGGTGCCGGGCGTGCGGATCGTGGACATGGAAACCGTGTTCAAGGAAAGCGACGTGCTGAGCGTGCATTGCCCGCTGACCCCAGACACAAAAGGGTTGGTCAACGCCGCACGGTTGTCGTTGATGAAGCCGACGGCCTATCTGCTCAACACGAGCCGGGGGCCGGTGATCAACGAGGCGGACCTGGCCGACGCGCTCAATGCGGATAAATTGGCCGGGGCCGGGTTGGATGTGCTTTCTACGGAGCCACCAGCGGCGGATAATCCGCTGTTGACGGCGAAGAACTGCCTCATCACGCCGCACATCGCGTGGGCGTCGAGGGCGGCGCGCGGGCGGTTGCTGAGCGTGGTAGTGGCGAACATCAAAGGGTTCTTGAACGGCGAGCCGCAGAACGTGGTAAGTTGAGGCGGAGGGTTGTGGGTTGCCCCCCGGAAGGTCTGTCATCCTGAGCGAGCGTCACGAGCCGAAGGACCTTCCCACATCGCTTCCAAGGCAAGTGCATCCCGAGGGGGCGCGTGCAGAGACGCGTTTGTCCTCGTTCAACATCCTTTGTTGACTCGGCATTGGAAGGTCCTTCGGCTCGTGACACTCGCTCAGGATGACAAACTTTTTTAAGCAAGGCGCTATCGCACGACCAACCACCCACCACCCATTTTTTTGCCATCCCCGTCGTGTCTGCTAGGGTAACGCTCTTATGGCAATCAAAACCCTCTTTACCGCGCACGCCACCTCCGAAGGCGGGCGCAACGGCACCTCCAAAGCCGACGACGGCCTCATCGACGTCAAACTTTCCGTCCCGAAAGCGATGGGCGGTCCCGGCAAGGAGGGCACTACCACGCCCGAACACCTCTTCGCTGCCGGTTACGCGGCGTGCTTCGGCGGCGCGTGCGACTACCAAGCCAAGCAACTCGGAATTCCGGTCACCAAGATGGTCATCAATTCGGCGGTCAGCATCGGCCAGAGCGATGACGGCGGCTTCGGCTTGGCCGTGACGCTGGACGTGGAGATCAGCGGCGTGTCGCAAGAAGACGCCGAAAAAGTCGTCGAGGCTGGACACAAATTCTGCCCCTATTCCAAAGCGATCAAGGGCAACGTGGACGTGACCGTCAACACCAAGGTGGTCTGAGTTTGGCTTGTCCTGGAAAGTATTAAACATCAGGACTGCGGTGTCGCTGAACCAGCCTGCGCACTGACGACGCTCAGGTTGTCGCCCCGGTTACGCGGGGCTGTGGCGAAGGCGCGCGTGCCCGCCAGGCTGCGTGCATGGGTGTGCGTCATCGCACGGTTGCAGCTGCTCTCGTCGATGAACACCAAGTCACGTGCCGCCACGCCCGCCAGCCGCACGGGCTACGCGGAGCGCCAAGCCTGCACCCGCTCGCTCTGGCGCTCGTCGGCGTGGAGGGTCTTCTTTTTTGTGTCAGGCGCAAGTGTGCGAGCATCCGGCTGATCGTTGGCCCGCTCACGCTTGCCCCGCCAGGCATGACGGCGAGTGCCGCACGGTGCTCCTCCGAGGTGTCGCCTGCGCGTACCGAAACCAACCCGGCCAAGAGTTGGTCCTGCCGGGCGTCGGTCTGGCGCGGCGCGCCCCCGCCGGACTGCCCGTCTCCTTGACGCGCCGGACCAGGTCACGCACACAACTGACGCTCACACCAAAGCGCACGGCCAACTGCGCGCGGCTGCCTGAGCCTTGTTCCCACGCCGCCCGGACGCGCTCGCGCAGATCCTGCGAATAGGCTCTCGCCATGCCCCAACGTGCCAGCGTTGCAGGGCCAATTCGACTGAAGATGGCTCCAGAGCCACGTTCCACACCGAACTGGGGCTCCGCTGCGGCGTGCTATTTGACCAAGAGAAATTGGTGCGTGTCAGCTTTTACGAGCAGGCGGATTTATTTACGGTTCCCATGTTTATCCTGCCAGTAGCGCACAGAGACAAAAATGCGCACTCTCGCTGGTCAGATCGAAAATTACTTGCGTGTCAATTTGCCATCATCTAACCGAGTCAGTGTGATTTTTGATTCACCAGCGACCTGATCACTCGCTATAGCCGACCTCCGGAACGCTTGGACGTGCCTTGGGCTCTGGCTTTGTCTTCGCCTCGGCAACTGAACTTTTCCTCGATGGACGCCACGCTCCCGCCCGACAGCCCCGATTCCGCCTCGGCGACGCCGGTCCGGCCCGTGCCACCGTCGACCGGCGGCGGCTCGCGGATTCGCTCGCGCCCGTCAACGACGGTTGGCATGGGTCCGCGCCTGCCGGGCACCTACGCCGCCAACTACGGCGGCGACGACATGAACTGGCGGCGCGGGATCGCTTGGCTGTGGGTGTTCTTCATCCTCGCGGCACTGCTCGAATTTATCCGTGTGACGTGTTACCTGCTGTCGGGTTTTGGAGGTTGGCCGTCGTTGCCCGATGCTCTGCGACTGATCTTGGGGACGGCAGCGTTCCTGGCGCTGTGGCTCGGCTGGGGCTGGCCGCGTTGGGTGCTCGTGGTAAACGATGTGTTGTGGGGCATGTGGATGGTTGCGTGGGGTTTTGCCGAGCATCAAGCCGTGCGCGCGACGCCGGGTGCCGAGGGCGTCGAAACACATTTTTCCGCGTCGACTGCCACCGCCCCACAGTTGGCCTTGGGCATTGTGTACCTCGTCACCGCCAGTTACGCGGCTTACTCGGCGGACGTGGTCGATTTCATCCGCCACCGCCGCGCGGAGGGCCGGGGTTGGGTCGTGGCCCCGGTGGCGGTGGCCGGGGTGTTGTACCTCGGGTTAATCCTGACGGCAGAGGTGCCTTACCTCGTCTGGATCGGCTGGCAGCAACGAGGCGTGCAGCTGGCGGGTGATGATCTGATGCGGCTGATGAGCAACCGCTGGGACCCCGAAGCGGTCGTGCCGCGCGCCGACGAGTATTTCCTGCAAAACTGGCCATCGGAATACCGTCAGCAGACCTTCGGTTCGATGGCGCCGTTCGGGGCGTTGCTACGCCTGGAGGACGCAACGGCGAGAGCCATGCCCACCGTGCCGGATGCGGCCAACGGCACGTTTCTGTTGGAGTACCGCTATGACGTGGGGCGGGCGGTGTTCGCGCACGGACACGCGCGTGTCGGCATGATCCTGACCCGGCATCTGTTCGGCCATTGGCAGTTGGACAACATGGTCATCTCGGAAATCGAACCAGACCCCACACCGGACCCTGCCCCCGGTGGTCAGCCGTGACCCTTGGCGCCGGCGCGGCGGTGGTAGTCGCCCCTGCTGAGGTGTTTTTCCAGCCAGACGTAGAGGCAGATAAACAGGTAGCGGCTGCCCATCTCCTTGAGCTTGAACTTTGCCGCTCCGCTGCGGCGGTTGCGCCAAGTGATCGGCACGGTCGTCCAGCGGAACCCACGCACGATACTTTTGAGGGGGAGTTCCACCGTCAGGTTGAAGTGCGGCGCGATGAGCGGGCGGCAGCCCTCGATCACCTCGCGGCGGTAGGCCTTGAAGGCGTTGGTTGTGTCGTTGAGCGGGACGTGAAACAAGACCTTGATGAACAGGTTGGCCAGGCGGTTGATCGCCAGCTTGAACCAGGGATAATTGATCACCCGGCTGCCGGGCATGAAACGGCTGCCGAACACGCAGTCGTAGCCCTCCTGCAGCTTGCGCCAGTAGCGCACGGCGTCCTGCGGTGAATCGCTCTCGTCGGCCATGACGACCACGGCGGCATCTCCGCGCATGGCATCGAGGCCGCGGATGATGGCGCGGCCAAAACCGTGCGGGCCGGGGCTGGAAATCGGGCGCAGCGCGGGGACGGCGGCCTGCAACGCGAGCAGGCGTTCCCAGGTGGCGTCCGTGGAGCCGTCGTTGACGACGATCAACTCGTGCGGCACGCCCTCACGGCGTAGTTCGGCGTGGAAGCTCTCCACGGTCGCCGCGATGCAGCCTTCCTCGTTGCGCGCCGGGATGACCACCGAGAGGAGGCTCAGGTCCTGCCGGCTTCCCGAGCCGTCCGTGAACGTTGCCGTTTGAGAAGACGTTGTGGCCAAAATCAGGTGCCCCACGGACGGCTTGGACCGCCGTCAAGACCTCGGGTTAAAACCGGCTGATGCGCTCGAACTCGGCGTAACGCGCGTCGAGGTCGCCAGCTTCCAGCGTGCGCAGGCGCTCCAGGCTGAACGCCTCCACGTTGTAGCTCGCCACCACGCTGCCGCTGACCACCGCCCGCTTGAGCGCGTCGAATGTGACCCGCTCCTCGTCCGCCTTCGCCAGCGCGCCGATCAGGCCGCCCGCGAAACAATCGCCCGCGCCGGTCGGGTCGTGCAGGTTCGCCAGCGGGAACGCCGGACAACTAAAAAACTCGCCCTTGGCCGGGTCGCCGAACAGCAGGCAGCCGTGTTCGCCCTTCTTGATGGCGACGTAGGCCGGACCGTAACCACGGATGGCTTCGGCAGCTTTGATAAGGTTGGTTTCCCCGGTCAGCATCTTCGCCTCGGAGTCGTTGAGGATGAGCAAATCGACGCGCTTGAGCAGCGCCAGCAGATCGTCCTTGGCGATGGTGATCCACAGGTCCATCGTGTCGGCCACGATGAAGCGCGGGCGCGCCATCTGGTCGAGGACATGGCTTTGCAGCGAGGGCGCGATGTTGGCCAGCAGGACGTAGGGCGTCTGGCGGTAGGATTCGGGCAGGTGCGGGGTGAAGTGCTCGAACACGTTGAGCGCCACGGAGCGTGTCTCGCGTGTGTTCATGTCGGTCATGTACTCGCCCGACCAGCGGAAACTTTCGCCCTTCACTTGCTGTAACCCTTCCAGGTCGATGTGGCGGGACTTGAAGTAATCGACGTGCGCATCGGGAAAATCGGTGCCGACGACGCCGACGAGTTGCGCGTCCGTGAAAAAACTCGCGCTGACCGCCGAGTATGAGGCCGAGCCGCCGAGCAGGTCGGCGTGTTCTTCGGCGGGGGTTTTAACGGTGTCGAGCGCGATGGAACCAACGATGAGAACGGGCATAACGTGAAAGTAGGAAGATGGAAGTGGGAAGTCGGAAAATAGGGAAGAATCTGGAATTTGAAACCCTAAACTACGCGTTTGCCCGTGCTTTGCACCGCGAGGGCAAACCGCCCGTCCGCGCCCCGGCGCAGGCGCATCGGCGCGCCGAATGCCGCCGTGAGCCGTGCCGAGGTCAACACTTCCGCCTTGAGGCCGCTGGCGAGCACCTTGCCGCCGCGCAGCAGCAGCGCGTGGGTAAAAACGTCAGCGATTTCCTCGACATGATGCGTCACCAGCACCAGCGCGGGCGCGTGTCGGCGGCTGCCGAGACGTTGCAAGAATTGCACGAAACCCTCGCGCGCCAGTGGGTCCAGTCCGGCGCACGGTTCGTCCAAGATCAGCAGCGCGGGCGACGCCATCAACGCGCGTCCGATGAGCACCCGCTGGCGCTCGCCTTGCGATAGAACCGCCCAGCGCCGGTCCGCCAACGCCACGCCCTCGACCTGCCGCAGCAACCGGGTCCCACGCTGGCGATCCACCGCGGAAATCTCCCCCCAGAAGTTCAGCGTGGCATCCCTGCCGCTGACCACGATTTCCAACGCCGTGGCGTCGTCGCCGATCATCTGCCGGACGGCGCTGCTCACTAGGCCGACGTGCTTGCGCAGCTCGCGCCAGTCCGTCTTGCCGTAGGTCGCGTCGAGCACCTCCACGGTGCCCGCGCTGGGTGTCAGGTAGGCGGTTAGCGCGCTGAGCAGCGACGTTTTGCCCGAGCCGTTCGCGCCGAGGATCGTCCAGTGTTCGCCGCGCTCCACGCGCCACGAAACGTCGTCCAAGATCGTCGTGCCGCCGCGTGTGATGCGCAGACCGGACACCGCCAGCACGGCCTTGCTCCTTCCTGCCGCCTTCATCCTTCCAACAACTCTTTGGCGGCGCGCGCGTAATCCACCACGTCCCGCGCTTGGAGGATACCCGAGACGATCACGACCCGCCGCGCTCCGGCGGCGATGATTTCCGGCAGATTTTCGAGCTTGATGCCACCGATGCAAAAAATGGGTCGATCCGTGATCTCGGCGTGGACGCGCGCGATGTCCTCCAATCCGATGGGCCGGTAGTCAGGCTTTGTCGGCGTGGCGAACAGCGGCCCGAACCCGAGATAGTCCGCCCCCTCGTCGCGCGCGGCGAGCGCTTGCGCGACGCTGTGCGTGGAGCGACCGACGATCCGGCCTTCGCCCGCCTTCTCGCGCGCGGCGGCAAGCGGGCCGTCGTCTTGGCCGATGTGCGCGCCGTCCGCCTTGGCGCGCGGCACGAGGAACGGATGGTCGTTGACGATCAGCGGCACGCCCGCGTCCGCCGTGACGGGCCGCACCGCTGCCGCCAGCGCGAGGACTTCCAGCGCAAGGCGTCCCTTGGCGCGAATTTGCAAAATATCCACGCCGCCCTCGACCATCCGCCGCGCCATATCCGGCGCATCCGCCGCCGCGACGTAACCGAGGTCCAGGATGCCGTAGAGCCGGGCGTCAGCGAGAGGTTTCATGGGGTGGGCGGGGCGTCACGATGGGTCGGCGCACGTCCTTTTGCAAGCTGCGGTCCGATTCATCCGTGCAGTAAACCTCAAACCCCCAAATCTGTTATGGAAGAAAGCACCAAAGACAAGGTCCAAGGCAATCTCAACCAGGCCACCGGCGCGGTGAAGGAAAAGGTCGGCGAAGCCACCAACGACCCCGGGATGCAAGACGAGGGCACCGTCGAAAAGCTCAAGGGCAAGGTTCAGGAAAAGGTCGGCGACATCAAGAAAGTGTTCGAGAAATAAGGTTTGCCGACCGCCGGTTTTTTACGACAGCGCATCCGGTTCCTAGATGCGCTGTTTTGTTTGGCGCGATGTTTCGTCGAGGGTCGAATTCTTCTACCTTGTTCGCGAACGATTTCCGCGGCATGATGATGCCAACATTTCCCTGCGTGGGGAAAAGACTGCCGAACCTGTGCCACGCCTGATCCCAACCCTGTTTGCCGTCGCGCTTTTGTCCGGCTGCGCCACCGAAACTATCTATACGGCGAAGGGGCCGGTCCCGTGGCAACTCACCAGAAACCGTCTACGTCTCGTCGGGTCTTGGTTTGGCGACCAACCCACGAAAGAAGGGGGGCGTCGGCTCGAACTTACGCGCCACCACGCAGACGGCACCTACGAGATTTTTTTCCGGGTCATCGAGCATGGCCAAATCGTGCTGGAGCAAACGGAGACAGGACTTTGGGGATATTCGGATGACGTTTACTTCACCATCACCAAGGCGACGGGCCAAGGTAAGCGGTTGTCTCCCGTGGACCCGACGCGTCCCACGTACTATGACGCCTACCGGGTGATTTCGCTCGACGGACAATCGTTCGTGTACCGGAGTCCCTCGGACGGCAACGTATACCGGGAGCACCGGGTAGCGGACGATTTCCAGTTACCCTCCGGAAAGGTGGTAACGGTCGGAGTCGAATAGGAGCAGCCCTCACAACTTGCGTTGCAGGCGGCGCTGCTCATGGTGCGTTGAGAAGGTCAGGGATTTTTGCAGGAGGGATGACCGGTAAGCCCTCGGTTCAACGTACCCGCGCCGTCCGGCAGCAAATTTCCCATTTGTTGCCGTCAGCGTCCTCGAAAAACACCGCGTAATAACCCGGCGTGTAATCGTGGCAATACTCCGGCCCCTCGACGGCTCGCGCCCCGGCCTCCACGACGACCTTGCCCAGGCGGTTGACCTCTTCCTCCGTGTCCGCCCAGAACGCCACACGGTTTGCGCTTCCCCGGTGTCCCGGTTCCTCGTTGAGCCAGACGAAAGGCGAGTTTCCCTTCGCGCCCGGCATGACGTAGCCAATCTGATCCTCGCTCGGGTCGATCTCCGTCAGGCCCAAAGCCGGGAGCCAAGCGTCGTAAAACTTCCGCGCCTCGCCCAAGTTGGAAACCCGCAGGTCGAAGTGGTCGAAGAGTCGGGTAGCCATCAAACAAAGGCAGGAGGTGGAAGGTAGAAGTGAGAAAACCCTCGGGTGGCGGTCCGACCTTACTTTTGCCTCGTCTTTATCCGCGCATCCCCGCCACGAACCCGGTGTGATACTGCCCGCGCACAAAATCCGCGTTGCGCATGATCTCCTGCTGGAACGGGATCGTCGTCTTGATGCCCGTGATCATGTACTCGCCCAGCGCCCGGCTCATCCGCGCCACCGCCGACGCCCGGCTCGACCCGCTCGTGATCAGCTTGCCGATCAGCGAATCATAGTGCGGCGGGATCGTGTATCCGGCGTAGGCGTGGCTGTCCACGCGGATGCCCCGGCCCCCCGGCGTGTAATATAGCTCGATCTTGCCCGGGTTCGGTTGAAAATTCTTCGCCGGGTCCTCCGCGTTGATGCGGCACTCGATGGCGTGCTGCCGGATGGTCGCCTTTTGGATGTGCTGCGACAGGTGCTCGCCCGCCGCGATGCGGATTTGCTCCTTCACCAGGTCGCACCCGTAAACCTCCTCGGTCACGCAATGCTCGACCTGGATGCGGGTGTTCATCTCCATGAAATAATACGCGCCCTTTTCATCGACCAGAAACTCCATCGTGCCCATGTTCTGGTAACCCACGGCCTCGGCTAATTTCACCGACGCCTTGCCCATCTGTTTGCGCAACGACTCGTCCAGGAACGGCGACGGCGCTTCCTCGACGATCTTCTGGTTGCGCCGCTGGATGGAGCAATCGCGCTCGCCCAGGTGCATCACGCGCCCGTGCGAATCCGACACCACCTGAAACTCGATGTGGCGCGGGTTCTCCACGAGTTTCTCGAAGTAAACGTCCGAGTTGCCGAACGCCTTTTCCGCCTCGGTCCGCGCGGCGTGGAAACCCTGGATCAAACTCACGTCGTTATGAGCCGCCCGCATTCCGCGTCCGCCGCCGCCCGCGCTGGCCTTGATCATGACGGGATAGCCGATCTTCTTGGCCACGCGCAACGCCTCTTCCTCGGTGGCCACGACGCCGTCACTGCCGGGCGTGATGGGCACCCCGGCCTTGCGCGCGGCGTCGCGCGCGGCGTTTTTGTCGCCCATCGTGCGGATCGCGCTGGCGGGCGGCCCGATGAACCGGATGTTGCAACTCTCGCACACCTCGGCAAAATGCGCGTTCTCCGCCAGAAACCCATAGCCCGGATGGATGGCATCAACATCCGCCACCTCGGCGGCGCTGATGATGCGGTCGATCTTCAGGTAAGAGTTCGAACTGGCCGCCGATCCGATGCAGATGGCCTCGTCGGCCAACTGGACGTGGAGGCTTTCCACGTCTGCCTCGGAGTAAACGGCGACGGTTTTGACGCCGAGTTCGCGGCACGCGCGCACGACGCGCAGGGCGATTTCGCCGCGGTTGGCGATGAGGATTTTGTCAAACATGAGAGGAAAGTAGGAAGTGGGAAGGCGGAACGCGGAAGTGGGAAAGCGAGATCAAAATCGCTGGACAGCGAGGGAGCGGAAAGTTCCCCCTCCTCGCTTCCGCGTTCCGACTTCCGCGTTCCGACTTGTTTACTGGAGTCGGAACAGCGTCTGCCCGAACTGCACGGGTTTGCCGTTTTCGGCCACGATCTCGGACACCACGCCCGAGGCATCAGCCTTGATTTCGTTCATCACCTTCATCGCCTCGATGATGCAGATGACCGTCTCGTCTTTGGTGACCGTCTGACCCACCTTGACGTAAGACGGCGAATCCGGCGACATGGCGGAATAGAACGTGCCAACCATCGGCGAGACGAGTTCCGGCCCCTTGGCGACGGGCGTCGCGGACGCAGCGGTCTCCGTGGCGGGTGCAGCTGCGGCGGTGGCCTGCGGCATCGGCGCGGTGTGGTAGAACGGGGCCGGGCCGCCGGGCTGGCTGTAACTACCACCAGAGTCCGAATTGCCCTTTTTGAGCCTGATTTTGAAGCCTTCCTTTTCCATCTCGAAGACGGAAAGGTCGTTCTTCTTCATCAGGTCGATGATGCTTTTGATGTCTTTGAGGTCCACGAAAGAAAAAGATGAAGGATAAAAGATGAAGGACAAAGGCGGAAAAGCGGGAGAACGCGGCGTTCTCGGGGCAGGGAGCAGGGGCTCTGCCTTCTTCCGGCGTTCCAGGCGATATCCTTGGGTGCAACCGCGATGCTGGCGCGGTTTTTCGACGAGGTCAAGGGTTTGCGTCGGCACCGCCGGAGGGGAGGGGGGCGCGGACGCGTGGACGAGCGCCCCATTTGCTTGCAAGGAAGCCGTCGCGATTTTTTTGGCACGGACCCGGCGCATTGTCTGGCGTCGTTTCGGGGTTTGGTGGTAGCAAGATGGACCAACGATTTTCATCCATGAAACCGATTTCCATCCCGCTCATCCTGCTCTGCGCGCTCCTGTCCGCTTGTGCTTCGATCACCCCGTTGCAGTCCAAGCCGCCTTACAGCAAAATCGCCGTCAACCGGCCATTCTCTTGGGGGGACGGCATCCTCACCATTCGAATCAACATGCCGAGCGGAACTTACACCCCGCTTTATGAGGATGAGGGCGGGTACTATTACCAGGCACCGCAAAAAGTCACTGGGCGTGACACCGGGATGCCCCTGCTCATCGACGGCGGTTTGTATTTGGAGCGGAACAAGTTGAAGCCGCAGAAAATCTACGTGATCCGGAACAACGCGGGGGTTCCCGCCAAGGTGGGCATCGGTGACCGCGCCGACGTGACGACCTTTCGATAACCAAACGCGACGCTCCAAAGATGATCGACGATCTGCGGTCGTGAGCGGTAAATTTTGGTTTTGCACCCGGTTGGGAGGTTGTTTCTTGAAGCTTGGACTCTTCCCTTTACTTCGTAGCCGGTGAGGTCAGTGGCGATACCCACGGTGCGGCCCTGCTCCGCGCCCTGCAAGCCCGGCGGCCCGGCCTGGCTTTTCACGGTCGCGGCGGACCGCGCATGCGGGCCGTCGCCGGGGACGCCTTGGAGGACTGGACCGAGGAAGCCGCCGTCGTCGGCCTCTGGGAAGTGCTTAAGAAATACGGCTATTTCCGCCGCCAGTTCGACCGCGTCCTGGCCGAGATCGACCAACTTGCCCCCGCCGCCGTGGTTCTGATCGACTACCCCGGCTTCAATCTGCGCCTCGCCGCCGCCCTGCGCAAACGCCATCCCCACCGCCCGCTCAAGATCATCTATTACATCAGCCCGCAGGTCTGGGCCTGGCACCGGGGACGCATTCCGAAGATGGCAAAGCTGCTCGACCTGATGTTGTGCATCTTCCCGTTCGAGCCGCCGCTGTACGAACCCGCCGGGCTGCGCTCAAAATTCGTTGGTCACCCGCTCATCGACGCCCTCGCCGCCGAGCCGCCACAGACGCGCCACCCGGACCTAGTGGGCCTGTTTTCCGGCAGCCGCCGCCGCGAGGTGAGCAAGATTTTCCCGGTCATGCTCGCAGCCGCGCGGCTTTTGGCGCGGGAGCGTCCCGGGCTGCGCTTCGCCACCGCCGCGCCGTCGGAACGCATTGCCCACGAACTCGCCGCATTGCGCGACGCCGCCGGTTGGACGGCGGAGGAGCTACCCATCGGCATCGGCACGTCGCGGCAGCTCATGGGCCGGGCGGCGGCGGGGATGGTAGCCTCGGGTACGGCGACGGTCGAGGCGGCCAGCTTGGGGATGCCGCTGGTGATCGTTTACAAGGTTGCGCCCCTGACGTACTGGGTGGGCCGGGCGGTAGTGCGTGTGCCGTATCTCGGGATGATCAACCTGTTGTCGGAAAGAGAAATCGCACGGGAATTTCTGCAAGGCGCAGCCCGTTCGGAAGCGATTGCTGCCGAAATGCTGCGATTATTGGACGAAACTGGCGGGGTGCGTCGTCAACAGATCATTGATCTACGTGCAGTGGTCGAAAAATTAGGCGGCGGCGGAGCGGCGGAACGCGCGGCGAAAGCCATCTTGGCGGAGTTGGCGACAGGTGAATAAAACACCAGTGTTTCACCGAAAGTTTCAAAACTAATTGACATTAAATTTTTATGCTATATCTAATAACTCACGTTCATGAAATCGTTCCATTTACAACTCACTTCAGTCATCTACCTGATCCAAACCTAGATTGAACTGTTTCGATCCGAGAGTGGTCCTACCTACCACCTGTTCCATGCCGCCTGCTGCCCGCCCATCTTACCGCTACGCCATCGTCGCCTTTTTGCTCCTTCTGGCGATGGTTTTCCGTGTTGACGCTCAAGTTTATAAAGGCGTCACCCTCGTCAAGGCCGACCTCCTCGCCGACACAACCGCCGTTGCGCCCGGCAAGCCGTTCACCGTCGGGCTGCGCCTGCGAATGGCCCCCCACTGGCACACCTACTGGCAATACGCGGGCGACGCCGGGCTGCCGACCAAGATCGCCTGGCAGCTTCCCGGAGGTTTCAAAGCGGGGCCGATTCAGTGGCCGACGCCGGAAAAACTCGTCAGCCCCGGCGACATCATCAATTACGGTTACAACGGCGAGGTCGTCTTGCTGACGGAGATCACGCCGCCCGCGCAACTGCCGCCGGGCGAGGTGACGCTGGCCGCCAAGGCGGATTGGCTCGTGTGCGAGGCGACCTGCATTCCCGGCAGCGCGGAACTGAGCCTGAAGCTGCCCACCGGTGGTACGCCTGCGACGGCGCACGTTGACCTTTTTGAGTTGACCCGCGAATCCCTGCCACGCCCGTTGGACGTAGAGGGCGCGGATACGACCCTTGAGAAGCGTGTGGAAGGCAACGATTTAATCGTCTCCCTCAAGACCAGCGCGCCGGAGGGTTTCCAAGAGGCGGGCGAATTTTTTCCGTTGCCGGATGAAGCGCTGACGGTTGGCCATCCTGGCGCTTCCGAGTTGTCGCCGGACAAGCACACCGTACAGACCCGCATTCCGGTGACCGATGGGCCGAAAGATCCGGCGAGACTGGCGGGGGTTTATGCCTTTCGCTCCGTGCACCCGGTTTACACTTACGCCATCCCGGCGGGGCCGCAGGCTGGGAGAAAAGCGGATGCACCGCCTGTAACGCTGACGAAACCAGACGAGGCCGGGAAGCCCGCGCAGATGACCACCAAGCCGGGTGCGCCGCTCTCTGCCCCCGCCGGTTCGCTCGGTTATTTCCTGCTGCTCGGTTTCCTGGGCGGCCTGATCCTCAACGTGATGCCCTGCGTGCTGCCGGTCATCTCGCTGAAGCTGTTTTCGTTGGTCAAGCAATCGGGCGACGCCCCGGAGCGCATCCTGCGGCATGGGTTGTCCTACGCGGCGGGCGTGTTCGCGTGGTTCCTGGGGTTTGCCGCGCTGGTGGTCGGGCTGAAGGCGGCGGGCCACGAGGTCGGCTACGCCTTCCATCTGCAAAACCCGTGGTTCATCTTCGGCTTGAGCGCGGCGACGTTTGTTTTCGCGCTCAACCTGCTCGGCGTGTTCGAGATCATCCTGCCCGGCGGCGTGACGAACGCAGCGGGCGTGGCGGCCTCCAGCGGCGAGGGCTACGCCGGGGCGTTCGTCCAGGGGGTGCTCGCCACGGTGCTCGGCAGCGCCTGCACCGCGCCGGTGTTCGGCGCGGCGCTGGGGTTCGCGTTCGCGCAAAGCGCGCCGGTCGTGTTTTTGATGTTTGCGGCCATCGCGGCGGGCATGAGCGCGCCGTTTCTGCTCGTCGCCGCCAACCCGCGCGCCCTGCGTTTCCTGCCGAAACCCGGCGAATGGATGGAGCGCGTCAAGCAAGGGACGGGTTTCCTGATGCTGGCGACGGTGCTCTGGCTGCTCTGGACACTGGGGCGGATGCGCGGCGCGGACGCGGTGATCTGGACGGGCGTGTTCCTGTTGTTTCTCGGCGTTGCCTGTTGGGTGCAGGGCGCGTTCAACACGCTGGTGGCCAGCGACCACGCGCGTTGGATCTCCCGCGCCGTCATCGCCGTGCTCGTCCTCGGCGGCGGCTGGCTGGCCGTGGGGCAGGTGCGCGAGTCCGAACTGCCCCGGGCCAGCGCGCAGGGTGCCTTCGAGTCGCAGCTTGCCGCCGCGCTGAAAACGGGCCGCCCGGTGTTCGTGGATTTCACGGCGGACTGGTGCGTGAACTGCAAGGTCAACGAGCGCGGCGTGCTCAACAGCGATGCCGTCAAGAAGGCGCTGTCGGATCGCCATGCGCTCCTGCTCAAGGCCGACTGGACCACCGGCGCGGAGGATATCACCAAACTCCTCAAGCAATTCGGACGCGCGGGCGTGCCGCTCTACGTGCTCTATCCCGCCGGGAAGCCCGACGCCCCGGTGGTCATGCCCGAACTCCTTACGCAGCGGATCGTTCTCGACGCCTTCGCCGAGGCCGACCAACGCGCCAAAGGTAGCGAGGGCAAGGCCGCCGTCGCCGTGCGTTGACAACTCACATCTCATAACCCACATCCCACATCATGACCAAACTCCCCGCCCTCCTCGCCACCACTTGCGCGACGCTCTTGCTCACCGCGACCGGTGCCTTCGCCGCCGCGCCCGCCGTGGGCAGCGCCGCCCCGGACTTCAAACTGCCAGACTCCGCCGGGAAAGAGCATTCGCTCGATCAGTATAAAGGCAAATACGTCGTGCTCGAATGGACCAACCCCGGCTGTCCGTTCGTGCGCAAGCACTACGACACGGGCAACATCCCGAAGCTCCAAGCCGAATCGACCAAGAAAGGCGCGGTCTGGCTCGCCATCGACTCCTCCGCGCCCGGCGCGGAAGGCTACGTTTCGGGTGACGCCGCCAAGAAGGCCAAGGACGGCGATTACAAGAGCGCCAGCGCGCTGCTGCTCGACTCCGACGGCAAGGTGGGCCATCTCTACGGCGCGACCAACACGCCGGACATGATCATCATCAACCCCGAAGGCAAGGTGGTCTACACCGGGGCCATCGACAGCATTGCCTCCGCCAACAAGGATGACGTCGCCAAGGCGACGAATTACGTGCAGGTCGGCCTGGAGGAAGCGATGGCGGGCAAGCCGCTGACCAAAAGCACGTCCAAGCCCTACGGTTGCAGCGTGAAGTACAAGGATTAAGGTCCCAGGCTCTTCCGAGCCTGCCCGATTTGCAAGGTGGGGCCCTCTCCAAGGGCTGCCTTGACTCGCGCCGCAGGCGCACTCCGGTACCAAGCCGCGTTTTCCCGGTGGCAGGCGGGGTGACTGCCCAGCCATGGGTCCACCCGGCAACACCCGGGCAAGGCACTACCGGCACCACGAAGTCACCAGCACCCCCGCAGCCGCGCAGCATACTCTTCGCGCTCGCTGGCCGTTGACACGGGCACTTCCCCCGGGTACACGCGCAGAAAACCGTCGTCCGTCCGCCTCGGATGGACGTGGAAGTGCAGGTGCGGCACCTCCTGAAACGCCGCTGGTCCAATCGAGTGCCACAGGCTGATGCCCTCGTTCGGAAACGCTTTACCGACCGCTGCCGTGATCCTGGCCACGGTTGCCATCAACGCCGCGCCGGTTGTTTCGTCCAACTCGCGCACGTCGGCGAGGTGCTGGCGCGGGATGACCAGCGTGTGCCCTGGATGGAACTGCCGCAGGTCGATAAACGCCAAGGTCAGCTTGTCCTCGTACACGATGTTCGCGGGCACAAGACCCTGTGCGAGGTCACAGAAAATGCAGAAACGGTCCATGGCACGATGAGTTGCCGGTAAAAGCTGCGGACGCTTTTGCCGGTTTGGAATCAGGCTTTCACCGCTGGCTGGCTGCCGCCCCCCGCGTTCTCGCTGCCCAGCAGCGCCCCGGCCTTTTTGAGCAAATCGCCAACCTTCCCGGCGTCCTTGCCCGCGCCGCGCGCCGCGTCCGGCTTGCCGCCGCCCTTGCCGCCCACGATGGGCGCCAACTGCTGCAACAGCTTGCCCGCGTTGAAGCGTCCCGTGAACTCCGGCGACACGCTGACCGCCAGTTGCACCGCGCCGTCGCCGGTTTCCGGCACGCCCGCCAGCACCGCCACGCCCTTGAACTTGCGCGTCTTCAGCCCGTTCAGCACGGCCTGCAAAAACTCCGCGCCGTCGCCGCCTTCGGGCAACGCCAAACGCTCGACCACGCGTGGCACCTGCGTCCCTTGGTCCACCCTGTCCCACAGCCCGGCGACGAGGTCCTCCGCGCCTTTCTTGATCGCGCCCGCCTTGTCCTTTTCGGTGGCCTTGTTGACTTCGGCGAGCCGCGCCTCCAGTTCCTCGACGCGCCGGCCCAACGTACCCGCTTGCTCCTGAAAATACGCCAGCGCGGCCAGGCCCGTCACGGCCTCGATGCGCCGCACCCCGGCGGCAATCGCTCCCTCGCTCACGATCTTGAACGCGCCGAGTTGCCCCGTCGCGCGGACGTGCGTGCCCGCGCACAACTCCATCGAGAATCCGTCCAGGTTGCCCGACACCCCGCCGATCTGCACGACGCGCACGTCGTCGCCGTACTTGTCGCTGAAAAACTGCATGATGTCGCCCCGGCCCCGGACCTCGGCGTAGGGCACCTCGCGCCACGTTACCGGCGCGTTCGCCAGCGAATGCCGGTTAACGAGCATCTCCACGTCCGCGACCTGCGCGGGCGTCAGCGCGGCGCTGTTGAAATCGAATCGCAGCCGCTCCGGGCCGACGTAGCTCCCTTTTTGGGTCGCATCCTGGCCGACCACTTCGTGTAGCGCCCAATGCAACAGGTGCGTCGCCGTGTGGTGCGACTCGGTGGCGCGGCGGCGCGCCCCGTCGATCTCCAGCGAAATCAGCCGTCCCTGGGGCAGCTTCTCACGGTCTTCCTTGCGCGCGAGTTTGAGGTAATAGCTCGGCCCGCGCTTGAGCGTGTTGGCCACCGGCACGTCCTCGTGCCCGCCGACCTCAATCATGCCCGTGTCGCCGACCTGACCGCCCATCTCGGCGTAGAACGGCGAGCGGTTGACCACGGCGTAAACGCTGTCGCCGTCCTCGACGATTTCCTCAATGTTCGCCACGCTCGAATCGCGCACGTAGCCGACGAACTCCGTCACCACGGCATCCGCGTAGGGGTCGGCCTCGGGCTCGTCGGACGCCGTCTTGGCTGTGATGACCTCCGTCACCCGCGCGCCGCGCGAACGGTCTTTTTGCTCCTGCATCGCGGCCTCGAAACCGGGTTCATCGACGCTCAGGCCGCGCTCGCGCGCCATGACCTGCGTCAGGTCGAATGGGAAGCCCTGTTCGTCGTACAAGCGGAACGCCGTCGCCCCGCCGATTTGCCCACCGGCGGGTAGCTCGGCGACCTCGCGCTCGAACAGCGCGATGCCCCGGTCCAGCGTGCGGTTGAACGATTCTTCCTCCGTCTTGAGCGTGCTAGAAATGCGCGCCTGGTTCGTGACCAACTCCGGGAACACATCGCCCATGCGCTCGATCAAACCGGGCACGAGTTGGTAGAAAAACGGCTCCTTGAACCCCAGCGTCCGCCCGTAGCGCACGGCCCGGCGCAGGATGCGCCGCAGGACGTAGTTGCGGTCCGTGTTGCCCGGCAGGATGCCGTCGGCGATGGCAAAGCTCAGTGTCCGCAGGTGGTCCGCAATGACTCGGAACGCCACGTCGGCCTTTTCCTGCTCCGTGTCGCCCGTGGAGCCGGGCGCGGGGAGCGTCGAACCGTATTGCAAGCCGCTCAGCTTCTCGATCTCGTCAAAAATGGGCCGGAAAACGTCCGTCTCGTAGTTGGAAACCTGCCGTGTGAAGTCAGAAAAATTCGCGGTCCCCTGAACGATGCTCGCCACGCGCTCGAAGCCCATGCCGGTATCGACGTGGCGCGCGGGCAGCGGCGAGTATGTGCCGTCGGCGTTGGCGTTGAACTGGATGAAAACGAGGTTCCAGATTTCGATGCAGCGCGCGTCGCCCTTGTTGACGAGCGCGCCCGCCGTGTCGCCCGCCGGGGTCAGGTCCATGCGGATTTCCGAGCACGGTCCGCAGGGGCCGGTTTCACCCATCATCCAGAAGTTATCCTTCTTGTTGCCGGGGACGATGTGCACGCCCGCGTCGATGCCCGCCGCGCCGAATTTCTGCGCCCAGAAGTAAGCGGCGTCGAGGTCGGTCACGCCGGACTGGTCGCTGTCGTCGGGCAGCGGCACGAGGCCCTGCGCGACGGCGTCGAGCACCGCACCGAGGTCGGCGGTCCAGCGGACCTCCCAGCCGTCCTCGCCGAGGTACGGGCAATAGACCGTGGCATAGAGCCGTTCCGCCGGGAACCGCCAGCGGTCCACCAGGAGTTCCCAGGCCCATTCAATCGCCTCTTTTTTGAAATAATCGCCGAACGACCAGTTGCCCAACATCTCGAAGAACGTGTGGTGGTACGTGTCCAGGCCCACGTCGTCGAGGTCGTTGTGCTTGCCGCCCGCGCGGATGCACTTCTGCGTGTCCGCTGCGCGCGGGGGCTGGTAGGGAGCCTGCTCGACCCCGAGGAAATAGGGCACGAACTGGTTCATGCCCGCGTTGGTAAAGAGCAGGTTGGGCGAGGAGGGCAGCAGGCTGGAAGAGGGCACGACGGCGTGCTCCTTCTCGCGGAAAAAATCGAGGAAGGATTGGCGGATCTCGGCGGAAGTCATTGTGGGGAGCACAGACATAAAGCGGGCGGGCGGGGAAGGCAATCCCGGAACCGCCCGCCGCCGGGGAAATTCTTTCCGGCTTGCGGCCTGGGCGGGCGTTCTGCGATGCTCAGGCAAATGCCGGAGCGGATTTCCGATGATCTTGCCGTCGTGGCAAAGCAAGCGCGGACGTTCTTGCAAAGGCAATGGCAGGCGCACGGCCACCGCCTGAAAACGCCGACCGGCACGCGCGTCGTACGGGCGTTCGCGGCTTCGGTGCTCGTGTGCGTACTGATCTTCGGGTGCCAGTGGACCGTGCACCGCCCGGAGCGGCTGCGGATCGAGGCTGCCCGGCAAGCCGAGCAAGCGCGCCAGGACGCCGCGCTCGCCCGGGTCCGCCGGGAGGAAGCGCAACGCAGGAAGGCTGCGTGGCAACAGTTTTCCCGGGAGCACAGCAACCATCCCGTCACCTACGAGGTCGTCTATACCAGTTGGCTCTGGCTGCCGATCCTCGGTTTGGTGGCGCTGGTGTACGCGCTAGCCAGCCGGGCGTATCTCTTTATGGCGATTGGTAAAACCCTGCTCCTGCTCATCTTCCTGACCTCGGTAGCGTTGGTCATCGGCGATATGGCCCCGTTCGTGGCGGAATGGGAGTTCTTCAAAGACTTCAAGGAAACGGCCACGATGTTGGCCGCGCACCTCGGCGTGCCGGTGATTCCGCCGTTGTGGCTGGGCGGTTCACTGGTGGGCGGTATCCTCGTCGAGGGCCTGAGCCGGCTGGGGAGCCGGTCGAAGATCATCGTCAACACTCCGCGCGTCGTCGTCTCACCCCCGCACGTCGTCGTCAACCTGCCGCCGAACGTGCCGCCGCCAATACCGCTACCGCCGTTGCCGCCGAAGCTGTGACGGGCGAACTAAGTTCAGAAGGTGGATGGCGACCTCCCCGGGCGCCATGAGTTCACAAGCGGCGAAGCTGCCTGACTGTCTGCATGAAACTTCTATTTTCTCTTCACTGCCCGGGCACCGCCGCCATCCCCTTGCGCAAACCCGTCAGCAGCAGTCCCAAAACCGCCCGTGCTTCCTCGTCCCGCGGCGGCTCGCCCTGCATCAACAGCGCCGGATGATGAAACGGCGACATGGCCTGCAAACACGCCTGTGCGGCAGCCCGGGCGTCCAATCCTTCGGAAAACTCCCCCCGCGCGATCCCGTCCGCCACGATCCGCTCCAATTGTCCGACCAACTCGCCGATGTGTTC
>CAXTBX010000002.1:0-56404 GCA_964242205.1 uncultured Chthoniobacterales bacterium | reverse complement strand
ACGAAGTCGCGCGTCGCAACCGCCAGCCGATGATAGACGCGGAACACCTCGGGATCGTCGAGCACTTTGTGTCGCTTCGCCGCGCGCAGGGTGTCGAACCACGCCACCAAC
Source organism: uncultured Chthoniobacterales bacterium (assembly GCA_964242205.1). Taxonomy (GTDB): domain Bacteria; phylum Verrucomicrobiota; class Verrucomicrobiia; order Chthoniobacterales; family SZAS-18; genus CAHJWO01. Next base: position 56,293 of record CAXTBX010000002.1, on the reverse strand, counting down.
CGTTCCGTGGCCGGTCGCGCGGCGTCGCGGGCAATGGCTTCCAGCGGGGAGGAAACCTTCCGCAGCCACCGCGCCGCCACGGCTTCCAACAGCGCTTTCTTGCTCGGAAAATGCCGGTAGATGTTGGCGTGGCTCATGCCCAGCGCGCGGGCGATGTCCACCACGTTGGTTTTCTCCGCCCCGTGTCGGCGCAACACATCCTGGGTCGCGTCCAGGATGCGGTCAACGGAGAGGGCGGGTTCAGGCATTAGCGTGCAATCCTGTTACCTTACTCCAAGCCGTCAAGAATTGCACAACTACACGGCGATGACAAAAAACAAAAAATGTCACTTGTAAAATATGACCCCCGGTGGAATCGTCCCGTCATGAGCACAAACGACGGCAACCCGAACACCGCAAACGATCAACAAAACCTGGGTGGAAGCTTTACCTTCCCCGGAACTTCCCTGACGGTCAACCGTCTCGGCTATGGGGCGATGCAACTCGCGGGTAAGGGCGTCTGGGGTCCGCCGCGCGATCCCGACGCCGCTTTGGCCGTTCTGCGCGAAGCCGTGGCGGCGGGCGTCAACCACCTTGACACGAGCGATTTTTACGGCCCGCACGTCACCAACCAACTCATCAAACAGGCGCTCCATCCCTACCCGGACAGCTTGGTGATCGTCACCAAGGTAGGCGCATACCGCAAAGAGGATAAATCTTGGAACCCCGACGTTTCCCGCGAAGGATTGACGCAATCCGTGCACGACAACCTGCGCAACCTCGGCGTGGACGCGCTCGACGTGGTCAACCTGCGCTGTTGGGGTAACGGCCACGGCCCGGCGGAAGGCAGCCTCGCCGAGCCACTAGGCATCCTGGCGGAACTCCAGCAGCAGGGCCTTATCCGGCACCTCGGCCTGAGCAACGTCACGGCCCGGCAGGTGGCGGAGGGGCGGGGGATCGCTTCCATCGTCTGCGTGCAGAACCAGTACAACCTCGCGCACCGCGAGGACGACGCCCTGATCGACGAACTCGCGCGGGGCGGCGTCGCCTACGTGCCGTTTTTCCCGCTGGGCGGGTTTACGCCGCTGCAATCGTCGGCGTTGGACGAGGTCGCGCGGTCGCTGGACGCAACGCCGATGCAGGTCGCGCTGGCGTGGCTGTTGCAACGCGCGCCGAACATCTTGCTCATCCCGGGTACGTCGTCGGTGGCGCACCTGCGCGAGAACCTCCAGGCGGCCACGCTGGAACTGCCCCCGCAGGCCATCGTGCAGTTGGACGAGATCGCCGGATAGGTCTGAAAGTTGCGACCCACCCCCGCGGACCACGCTTGGCCGAGGTCAGTCCAGCGTGACAACCGCGTCCCCGGTCAACCCGTTCTTGTACAACACGCCGCCCTTCATCACGAACGGCACGCTCTCCAGCGTCTTGATGTCCGCCAGCGGGTCGCCGCTGACGGCGATCAAATCCGCGTAGAACCCCGGCGCGAGCTGCCCGACCTTCTCCTTCCAGCCGATCAGGTCCGCCGCGCTCGTCGTGGCGGCCTGGATCGCCTGCATCGGAGTCATGCCGCGCTCGACGAGGTATTTGAATTCCCGCGCGTTCTGCCCGTGCGGGTACACGCCCGCGTCTGTGCCGAACGCGACGTGCACGCCCGCCTGCACGGCCTTACGGAACGTCTCTAGGCGCGCCTTGTCCACCAAGCGTGCCTTGTTGAGAATGTGCTCGGGGTAACCCAGCTTGCCGAACTCGGCGAGGATGTAGTCCACGCAGTAGATCGTCGGCACCAGCCACGTCCCCTTTTGCTTCATCAGCGCAATGCCCTCGTCGTCGATCAGGCTGCAATGCTCGATGGACTTGACCCCCGCGCGCACCGCCATCTTGATCGCCTCCGGCCCGTGCGCGTGCGCCGCGACGCTGCGGCCCCAGAGCGCCGCCTCGTCCACGGCCGCCTTCATTTCCGCCTCACTGTACTGGGGTCGGCCCACGGACTCTTCTTCGGACAACACGCCCGCGCTGGCGAGGATCTTGATCCAGTCCGCGCCGTATTTCACGTTGTTGCGCACGACCTTGCGGATGGCGTCCGGTCCGTCGGCGACGCCAAGGGCCTTCGCATCGACGTGCAGGTCGGGCGACATGCCATTGAGATCGCCATGGCCGCCGGTCGCGCTGAGCGACACCCCGGCGCACAACATGCGCGGGCCGGGCACGTCGCCGTGGTTGATGGCCTTTTTGAGCGCGAGGTCGATGTACTCCGGCGCGCCCACGTCGCGCACGGTCGTGAAGCCCGCCATGAGCGTGCGCCGGGCATAGACGTGCGTGACCAGCGCCTGGTCAATGGCCGAGCGGCGCAGGATACCCTCGGTGTAGTTGCCCGGGTGGTAAACGAGGTGCGTGTGGCAGTCGATCAACCCCGGCAGGACGGTGGCGTTGCCAAGGTCGATGGTCCGTGCCCCGGCGAGCGTTTCGACGCTCAATTCCTGCGCGGCGGTCACTTCTTCCGCCGTGCCAACCGCCTTGATCTTGTCACCCTCGATAACGAGAACCTGATGCTCCTTGACGGTGCCACCAACGGGGTCCACGAGGTGTCCCACCTTGATGACGGTCACGGCGGCGTGGGCGGCGTCAGCGGCGGTCCAGACGAGAGCCGCGAGGAAAAGCAGTTTGGGGAGGGCGAGGCGCATGGAATTCCGACAAAACAGCAAGCCGCCCCGGTACGCAATGCAAATGGCGGGGCTAACGTCCAATCGGCGCGGGACGCCCGATAGCAGCAGTAATATGTCCCTCATCATCCTGATCCTCGTCATCTTGCTTGTCCTCGGCGCTTTGCCCACCTGGGGATACAGCCGCAACTGGGGCTATGGTCCGAGCGGCGGCCTGGGCACGATCCTGCTGATCGTCATCATCCTGTATTTGCTCGGCTACATCCATTGATGCACCTGCCGGGCTGGGTTCCGGCAAATAAAAGGGACATCCCCGGACGGGAGGTATCCCTGATCGTTCTCGCAGGCCCGGAAACAGCCGCTGGTTACTTGCCGTTCTTACCGGCTTCCATCGCTTCGAGGACGGCGGCTTCGATCTCCGCGTAGATGCCCTGATCACGTTTAAGGAGTTCCTTGGCGGCGTCGCGGCCTTGGGCTAACTGACTGCCCTTGTAGCTCAGCCACGAGCCGCGCTTTTCGATGATGTTCTTCTCCAGCGCGAGGTCAAGCAGCGAGCCCGTCGTCGAGATGCCTTCGTTGTACATGATATCGAACTCCGCTTCCGTGAAGGGCGGCGCGACCTTGTTCTTGACCACCTTGAGCTTGGTGCGGTTGCCCGTCACCGAGCCGTCCGGCAGCTTGATCGCGCCGATGCGCCGGATGTCCAGACGCACGCTAGCGTAGAACTTCAGCGCCTTGCCACCGGGCGTCGTCTCGGGGTTGCCGAACATCACGCCGATCTTTTCGCGCAGCTGGTTGGTAAACAGCACGGTCGTCTTGGCCTTGGAGATCAGGGAGGTCAGTTTGCGCAGCGCCGCGCTCATGAGCCGCGCCTGCGCGCCGACCGTAGAGTCGCCGATCTCGCCTTCGAGTTCCTGCTTGGTGACCAGTGCGGCGACGGAATCGACGATGATGATGTCCAACGCGTTCGAGCGCACCAGCGTCTCGCAAATGCGCAGTGCTTCCTCACCGGAGGACGGCTGCGAAATCAGTAATTCATCCGGGTTGACGCCCAGCTTGCGGGCGTACACCGGGTCGAGCGCGTGCTCCACGTCGATGAAGGCTGCCAGACCGCCCCGGCGTTGTGCCTGCGCGGCCAAGGTCAGCGCGACGGTGGTCTTACCCGAAGACTCCGGCCCGAAGATTTCCACGATGCGTCCACGCGGCACGCCGCCCACGCCGAGCGCGCGGTCGATCAGAATGTTGCCGGTGGGAATGACTTCTACGTCCATCACTTTGCGGTCGCCCAGGCGCATGATCGCGCCGTCACCGTAGTCTTTCGTGATCTGCTGGAGCGCGAGGTCCAGTTCTTTGTTCGCCTTGGGGGTGGCGCGCAGGAGATCGGGGGCTTTCTCTTCAGTCGTGGTCGTCTTGGCCATAATATAAGGGGCGTGTAGTATTTGTAGTAAGGTAGCAGTGAGGCCCTGGAACGCCAGAGATTTTCACACGAAAAACCCGCGAAACGTTGTAAGTTTCGCGGGCTTCGCCAGTTAAGACTAAAACTTTTTTATCTGGAAGTCAGAAACGGAACCCATTCATTTCGCGTGGTTTGCTAGAAAAGAATAATTTCGTCGCTTGACTTCTCGGTTTTGTATCTCAATTCAGACCGTTGATCTCGATGCGGCGGGGCTTGGCTGCCTCCGCCTTGGGCAAGTTGAGCGTCAACAACCCCTGGTCGAGCGAGGCCGTGATACCGCTGGCGTCGATGGATTGATCCAGGTCAAACGTGCGGCGGAAATCGCTTGGCCGCGACTCGCGGTACATCAGCTCGGTGCCCGCCGGGACGGCGGTGGGCGTGCGGTGACCGGTGAGGGTCAACTCGCCGTTCTCGAAGGTGACTTCGAGGCCCTGGTGGCTGACACCGGGTATCTCCGCTTGGATGGTGAAGCCCTGGACGGTCTCAGTAATGTTCGCACGCGGGCGGACGTACCGGCGGGGCGTGGCGGGCTGGGTCTTGGGCGGTTCCGCGACGGCGGCAGCCGGGGCGGGGGACTGGTCGTGGTTCTGAGCAGAGTTTTCGTGTTCCATAAAAAGTCAGGGTTAAAACTTGGGTTCTTGAGGTCTTGGCTCCTTACTTGGCAGCGATCTCGATCTGGCGCGGCTTGGCGGCCTCGCTCTTTGGCAGCGTGACCGTGAGAATGCCGTCCTCGTAGGCGGCAGTGACGCGCGTGCCATCCACCTGCACCGGCAAGGTGAGGGAGCGCTCGAAGCGGCCAAAGAAGCGTTCGTTGCGCACGCGGCCCTTTTCGTCGTGGGCCTTCTCTTGACGGCGTTCGCCGGAGAAGGTCAGCACACCGTCATGTAGCGAGAGGGTGATGTCCTCTTTCTTCATGCCGGGCAGTTCGGCTTTGACGAGGACACTGTCCTTGTCCTGGTACACGTCGAGCGCGGGCGAAAAGCCGTGGCTGTTCGTGCCGCCATGATGGCCGCCGAAGAAGGGTGACGTTTCAAACAGGAGGTCCACCTCGTTCTGGAACGCGTTCAGGCGGGTGAGGGGAATAAGGGCGGGAGCAGCGGCGTGATAGCGGAGAATGTTCATGGTGTTGGTGGCTTTCAATTGGTTGAAATCAATTGGCGTTTTGATTACCGCCAATCTATGAAGCTACCGATGTGCCATCCTGTTATCGATTATTCCATATGTCGAGTAAGTAGCTTTATTACAGAGTCATGTGAATATAAAGTTAGCTTTATTAACGTCCGAAAAGTAACCTATTGTCACACTTTTCTCTGAAGATTCGACTCCCTTAATGGGACATATTGTCGCTAAGAGGCGAACGGCCTGACACAGGCAATCGGTGGGCGACAAATCAGTGGCGATCGCTGGGGCAGCAACACGGCCCATCGCAATCCGCGCGCAAAGCCACCTCCTAGTCGGTGAGACGGTAGCGCCAATAATCGGGGTGACGGCTGTGGTGTTTACAAGCGAGTACGCGAAGTTGACCGGGGAGCATCCGGTAATAAATGGCGTAAGGGAAACGCGTCATCAGATAACGTCTGACATCTTTTTCCGTGATGATCCACCGTTCGGGTGCCTCCCGGATGATGAAGATGGCGCGCTCAACCGAGTCGAGAAATTGGCCGCCGAGGGTGGGTACCCGACGCTCGTAAAATTGGGCCGCTTCGATGATTTCCTGCTCCGCGTCGGGATGGTAAATCAGGCGCATCGGATGGCGTCCCGCGCAGCATGCATAATCTCCTCGTGAGTACGACCAACCACCGTGCCTGCAGTAAGTTCCTGATCTCGCTGAACTGCCTCACGCACGGCTTGCTCCTCATCGGTATCGGCGACACCTTGGTTGATGCTCTGCCAAAGCGTTTGTGCCAGCGAGATTTGCTCGGCGAGAGGCAGGGCCATCGCCTCAGCGGTGATTTGCTGATTGGACATGGCAAAAGAGTAGCCATTCCCGCAGTACCGGTCAACCTGACGCGAGTGGGCTCTTGTCGCACTCAACAGGAACGACGGATTCGGGTCCTACCCTCACTCGCTCAACAGCTTCCCGTAGGTGTTCTGCACCACTTCCTGGTATGTCACCACGATCAGATACCCCACGTAGCCGAGGATGAGCAGCGTTGTCGCCTTGGCCAGCCAGCGGCCAAACCGCTCCAGCGCGTCGACCGCCGCCTGCTGGTGGTACCCCGCCCAACGCCGCAGGTCCTCGTCCAGGCTGCCGGTGTCCTCGCCGAGCCGGAAACTCCGCAGCAACGCCGGGGGAAACGCCGCCGTGTTCCCCAAGGCCGCGCCGACCCGCTCTCCCTTGAGGATCTGCGGCGCGGCGCGCTTGATGGCCGCCCGGATGCGCGCGCTGCCACTGGCGTCGGCGGCGGCGCGCAGGCTGTCGGGCACATTGATGCCCGCCTGGAGCTGCATCTCGTACACCGCGCAAAACCGCCCCAGCGCCATGTTGCGCCGCAGCTTGCCCAGAATCGGCAGCGCGCCCAGGAACGCGTCCAGCCCGGCACTGGCCCGCGCCGCCGCGACCACGGCGTCCGCGACAATCCAGAGACCTAGCAGCAATGCATACACGATCCCGAGCAATTTGGCGCACTCCAACACGTAGCTTTGTAGTTCGAACCCACCCGCGATGAACCGCCGCAACCCGGTCATCAGCAGCACGCCGATGTGCAACTGGATCAGCGGCCAGGCGAGTTGCTTGACGATGCTCGCGCGCACGGCCTCCAGCGTGCCGAAGTAGTTGGCGAGATAGGCGAACGCCTGGTCGAGCCGTCCGCTCGTGTTGGACGCGTCGATGAGCGCTACTTCCATCTCGCCGACGGTCGGGCGGAGTTGCGCGAAAGCGTCCGGCACGCTCGCGCCCTTCAGGAACAGTTTTTCGAGCCGTCGCAGAACTTGGCGCAACGAGCCGCTACCGGTCTCGGGCGCGAGCGCCTCGACGGCCTGGGGCAGGGGAATGCCGCTGCGCAGGAACTGGCCGAGTTCGTGGTAAAGGGTCTGCTTCTGGGGGAGGCTGAGCTTCACGAAGAACAAGATGCGCCCGAAAAAGTCGTTTGTCCGCAGATTTCGCAGATTTTCGTAGACCGGGGACGGAACGCCGCGGCCCTCCCGGATCAGCCGTGAAAATCTACGATATCCGCGGCCATTTCCGGCCATGCAAAAGCGCGGCGGCTGGCGCAAATTGTCGGCATGGCAGACCACCCTGCACCATCCTCCGACGACGATGAGCGTTTCCTGCGCGCCGCCCTGCGCGAGGCCGCGCGAGGCGTGGGCCGCACCAGCCCGAACCCGGCGGTCGGCGCGGCCATCGTGCGCGGCGGACGGATCGTCGCGCGCGGCTTTCACCGTGCCGCCGGGCAGCCGCACGCCGAGATCGAAGCCTTGCGCGCTTTGAAGCATCCCGCGCAGGCGCGCGGCGCAACCATGTACGTCACGCTGGAGCCGTGCTCGACACACGGGCGCACCGGCCCCTGCACGGAGGCCATCCGCGAGGCCGGGTTGGCGCGTGTGGTCGTCGGCGCGACCGATCCCAACCCCGCTCACGCCGGACGCGGGCTGCAAGTGCTGCGCGACGCCGGGATCGAGATCCGTTCCGGCGTACTGACCGACGAATGCACCCGGCTCAACCAGCCCTTTAATAAATGGATCGTCACCGGTTTGCCGTGGGTGATCGCCAAGGCGGCGCTCACGCTCGACGGACGCCTCGCACGTCCGCCGGGCGAGGACCGCTGGCTGAGCGGTCCCGCCGCCCGCGCCCACGCCCACCGGCTGCGCGCTCAGGTGGATGCTATCCTGATCGGCGCGGGCACGGTGCGCGCGGACAACCCCCGGCTGACGGTGCGCGGCGTGCCAGGAGCCGACCCCACCCGGCAGCCCTGGCGCGTCGTGCTCAGCCGGAGCGGTGACCTGCCCCGCGAGGCCCATCTTTTCACCGACGAATGGCGCGAGCGCACGCTCGTCTTCCGCGACCGGCCGCTGCCCGAGGTTCTGCGCGCGCTGGGCGAGCGGCAGGTCACCAGTGTGCTCATCGAGGGCGGTGGCGACGTGCTCGGCCAGGCGTTCGACGCGGGGGTGGTCGATGCCGTGCAATTTTATTTCACGCCCTGGATCGCGGGTGGTCCGGTCGAGGCAGTCGCAGGACAACCCCGCCCATTTGCCAACGGTCCAACCCTTTGCGATTGCTGGTACGAACGGCTCGGCCCGGACGTGTTATTATCGGCCACGGTTGCCCGTGGTGGGGTTTGAGTCCAGATGCGAGGTGTGGTACGATACTATTGCAACTATGAAAAAGATTCTTCTCCTGATTGTGGCGGTTGTCGCGCTGGGGTTGACGGTCGCGCCGAAGGCGAACGCCGGGATTAGCATTGGCATCGGAGTGCCCGTTCCGTACGCCTATCCTTATTATGGCTACGGGTACGGCTATCCTTACTACGGTGGAGGTTATTATCCGGGTTACGATGGCTACGGCTATGGCGGTGGCTACTATGGTCGTGGTTACTATGGTCGCCGTTACGGTTATGGCCGCGGTTATTACGGACGCGGCTACTACGGCGGTGGCGGCTATAGGCATGGCTACAGCTATGCTGGGCATCGGGGTGGCGGGCGCGGTTATACCGGGCATCGCGGGCACCGGTAAACGCACTCAAAGCGAGTTCATGAAGCGGCTTCCCACGGGAAGCCGCTTTTGCTTTTGGAAGGTAGAAACCATCGTCACTATCTTTCGTCAGGCTTCCGGCACCCTCGCCTCTCGCACTCTGCCATGATCGCCGCAAATTCCATTGGCCACGCAGCATAGTGTGCATCCAGGCGCTCCAGGACCGCCGCCGCCGCCCGCACTCGATCCATCACCCGCTCCACCCCCGCTGCCATCGCCAGCGAACCGGCTTTGTCACGGATCTCCGGGTCAAAATCCTCCTCCCGCTGCAGCACGTTCAGCCCGATCCCGACCACCACGAAACCAGGCACCTGCCGCTGGTGCGATTCGAGCAGGATACCCGCCGCTTTACGCTCGCCGAAATACACATCGTTGGGCCACTTGACGCGCGCGGCTCGCCCGGTTTCGCGTTCGGCGGCCTCGGCGACGGCCAGCGCGGCGCAGAACGTCAACTCCGGCCACCTCGCCACCGGGACCCCCTCCGGCGGACGCAGCAACACGGAGAACAGCAAATTCTGGTGCGGTGGCGAAAGCCACTTCCGGCCCGACGTTCCCCGTCCGGCGCGTTGGGACTCCGCGAAGATCACTATTCCTTCGGGCAGCCCGTCCTCTCCGGCCCGCGCCGCGAGGTCATTGGTAGAATCCGTCTCCTCGAAAACGAGCACGGTCCGGCCCACGACGCACCCGGTGGGCAACCCCGCACGGATGGAATCAGGATCGAGCCGCATAAAAACTTCCGCGTTCCGTCTTCACAAGAACTCCAGCGAAAAATCAATTGCCCGCGCCGAGTGCGTCAGCGCGCCGACGCTGATCCACTGCACGCCGGTCCTGGCAATCGCCTGCACGGTTTCCAAGTTCACGCCGCCGCTAGCCTCGAACTGGATCGGGCCGCCCCGACCCATCTCGACCGCCGTGCGCAGGTCCTCCGGCGTCATGTTGTCGAGCAGGATCACGTCCACGCCGTCCAGCGCCAGGAACGTGCGCACCTGCGCCAGCGTGTCGGCCTCCAATTCCACGCGTAGCCCCGGCCTCGCCGCCCTGGCCCGCGCGATGGCCGCGCCGAGCCCCTGCGCGGCGCTCTCCGCGAGCAGGTGGTTATCCTTGACCATTACCATGTCGTAGAGGCCCATGCGGTGATTGTGCCCGCCACCCGCCACGACCGCCGCCTTCTCCAGCGCGCGCAGGCCCGGCGTGGTCTTGCGCGTGTCGAGGATCTTCGCGGGTGTCCCGGCCACGGCGTCCACGAAGCGCCGCGTCAGCGTCGCCACGCCGGAGAGGCGCTGCAAGAAATTCAGCGCGACACGTTCGGCGGTCAGGATGGACCCCGCGCGACCTTGGATCGTCAGCACCGTGTCGCCGGGCATGACCGCCGTGCCGTTATCGCGTTCGATCTCCACCGCCAGCGTCCCATCTACCCGCGCAAACGTTTCGCGCGCGGTTGCCGCTCCGGCGACGACGGCGGGTTCCTTGGCAAAGATCCGCGCGCTGGCCCGGGCGTGCGGGTCGATGAAAAACTCCACCGTCGCGTCGCCCGGGCCGATGTCCTCGGCCAACGCGACGGCGATGGGGTCGTGGGGCATTGGGAATTGGCTGGTCATCGGCGCAATATCACCTGAGCGTCTGTACATCGCAAAACAACCCTCGCCATCTTCTGGCAGGTGGATGGCGACCTCCGGGCGCCATGGCAAAACAATGCCGCGCAGCGGCGTGGTTGTCCGGTTGTAGGGCGACCGTCCTTGGTTGCCGACAGATTACGCGTCGATGGCAGCGGGCATCGGGGAGCGGATGCAAAAAGAAAGGGGTGCAACGGGCGTCGGTAACGGGGACCGTCGCCCGACAGGGTCAGGCGGCTGCGCCGCTGGGTAAATCCATGGCGCCCGGAGGTCGCCATCCACCTCCTGAACCCCTGTGCGGCACGCCCTTGAACCTCAAACCTTGAATTTTCCTCGGATTTTCGGGTCCTCCCATCTGTACCTCCGGCGTCCTCCTATTCCTTCGGCGCTTCCCGCTCCGACAGCCCCACGTCGATGAACTGACCCCCAATCGTCTGGTGGCAATGCACCGCCAGCACGTTGTCGCCGTTCGCCTTGAGCGCCTGCTTCGCCTCCGCCGACAGGCTGTGGTACTCGTACACGCTGATAAAACCGCGCCGCTTCAGCGCCTCGACGCCATTGATGTAGACCTCCACGTCCTCGTCGTGCTGATAACGGACCAACAGGTGGTCCAGCGCTTCCGCTGACAAGTCGCCGGGGTTGAAATGCCGCCGCAGCCAGATGTTGTCGGTGGTCCAGTCGGTGTGCTTGGCGTCGTAGTCGTGGCCGAACGGTGCCTTGCCCTCCTGCCACGCGGCGTCGTCAAAGGCTGCACCCTTCCAGTCGCCCTGGGGCGACTCAAAAGCGTAGCGCCACGTCTGCGCGGTCTTTTGCGAGGTCGGCACGATCTCCCGGTACGTCGGCACCGGATACTCGAACCGGTTGGCCTGCGCGACCTTGGCCGGATCGACCTTCGTGATCCGGTCGTACGTCATCAACCCGTTGATCTCCGTCTCCACGTCAGTTAACTGCGTGTAGACGACCGCGCTCAGGCCCTGCTGGTCGCGGAAGCCCTTGATCATCTGGCTCCACTCCGCGTACAGCCCGAGCAAATCCTCCGGCTCGTGCACGTCGGTGTAGCCGCTGCCCTTGCCAGTCCAGGTGTGGCCCGGGATGTTGAAGCCAATCCCGCCGTACTCGCCACAGGCCAACGCCTGCCAGTCGTTCGGCTTCGGGCACTCCGGCGGCGGGTAATGGTGCTCGTCAAACACGTCGCCCGCACCGATGTAGCTGCCGCCGCTCGCCTCGTTGACCAGCCGCGAGGGGTCAAGCTGCTTGACCATGTTGACCAACTGCGGCGTGTCATGCTGGCTCTGGCTTTCGTTGAACGTGTCCCACATGATGATCGACGGCACGTTCCAGTGCGTCTGGACCAGGCGCGCCAACTCGCGCTTGAAGGCGGCCTTATCGACGGGCGGCACCTTGTATTTTTGCGTGTCGATGTACGTGTCGGCCGAGGGCATGTCCTGCCACACGAGCAGGCCCAGCTTGTCGCACCAGTAGTACCATCGCATCGGCTCGACCTTGATGTGCTTGCGCACCATGTTGAACCCGTACTGCTTCATCATCTCGATGTCGTACTTCAGCGCGGCCTCCGTCGGCTGCGTGTAGATGCCGTCCGGCCAGAAACCTTGGTCCAGCGGGCCGTTTTCAAACACGAACTCGCCGTTGAGCAGCATCTTCTTGACGCCGTTCACCTCGCCCAGCTCGATCTTGCGCATTCCGAAGTAGCTCTTCACACGGTCCGTTTCCTGGCCCTTGGCCGTCAACGCCACTTCCAGGTCGTACAAAAACGGGTGGGTCGGCGACCACAACTTCGCGTCGTCCACGGGGATGCTCAGATCCGTGTCCGGCGTGCCGGTGTACGTACCCACCGTCCGGTCGCCGTCCTTGACGGTTACGCGCACCTCGCCGTCGGTTAGCGCGCCCTTGTCCGCCGCCGAGTTGGTCACGGCGGTCAGCTTGAGCTTGCGGCCATCCACGTCGGGCACCAGCTTCAGTTCCAAGATAGACGCGTCGGCCACGGGTTCGAGCCAGACGGTCTGCCAGATGCCCGTGCAGGGCGTGTACATGATGCCGCCGGGGTGCAGCGACTGTTTGCCGCGCGGCTGGCCGTAATCATCCGTGGGATCGTACACGCGCACGACCAGTTCCTGCTCGCCGCCGCCGTCCTTGAGCGCCCTGGTGATGTCAAACGAGAACGGATCATACCCACCCTTGTGGACGCCCAGGCTCTCGCCGTTGACAAAGATTTCCGCCTCCCAATCGACCGCGCCGAAGTGCAGCAGGATGCGCTTGCCCTTCCAGTCGCCCGGCACGGTGAACGTGCGCCGGTACCACAGGCGGTCGTGGTGCTCCATGACGCCCGAGAGCGCGCTCTCCACCGGGAACGGCACGAGAATTTCGCTCGCGAGCTTCTCGCCTTTGGGCGTGGCGTCGCCCTCCTTGCCGGGCTGAAACTGCCAGACGCCGTTGAGGTTGAGCCACGCGGCGCGTTCCATCTGCGGGCGCGGGTATTCGGGCAAGACGTGCGCGGGGTCCACGTCAGCGGCGAACTTGGTCATGATGGGCGCTTTCTTGGGTGACCAAGCCAGTGCGTGACCGGCAGACCACGATAGGAGCGCCGTCGTGCCCAAAACCACGGTGAAAGCGAAGCGTTGGGGAGAAATCATGATTCTAAGGGGGGATGCAACCGGCGTGAACCGGCACGGTTGCGGAAATCGTCCCCCGCGTCAACTCCCGCCTAGCCCCGCGTCATCTTCCCTCGGTCCAACTTGGCCCAACAAATTTCTACCTCTGCTCACTGCCGTCGACTATCTTACGTCCATGCTCACCGAATATATCCGGGCCGCGATGCGAGCGGCGCGATATGAATTGATGGAGGACGGTCGCTTCTTTGCCGTCATCCCGGCTTGCGAAGGGCTCTGGGCCGACGGCGACACGCTCGAGAGCGCGCGCGAACGGTTGCAGGAGGTGTTGGAGGATTGGATTCTGATCAAGGCTCGCCACGGCGACCATTTCCCGGCGCTTGCCGGGGTAGATATCAATCCGCAGCCTGCTTATGCCGAAGCCGATTAAACGGCGGGAACTGATCCGTCGTTTTCGTGCTTTGGGCTGGCAAGGACCGGAGCCGGGTAATCGCCATATGGCGATGCGTCTGGGCGAACGGACGGTCCCTATTCCCAACCCACACGGCAACGGCGATCTGGATTGGACGCTGGTCAAGCGCATCCTCACGCAGGCAGGCATTGATTCCAAGCGGTGGGAATCTTTGTAGTAGGATACTGCTCTGCTCACGCTCCTTTTACGACGAAGGCGGCAAGAGGGGACGGCGCAGAGCGTCGCTTCCAGGCGCGGCAGAGTGCCGCGGTGGGCAGTACAACGATAAATTTGCCAAAGCCACCGCACCGATCCATTTTCCTGAGTCCACTCGGTGATTCTTTGGCGTATCCTCCCTAGCCGCTTGCCATGAACCTCTCCGACTTGTTCGCCAAAGCCGCGCAATGGCCCCTGCTTCAGCAGATCCGCCACGGCAAGGACGGCACCGGCGCGGAGTCCTACTCCGACCACACGCGCCAGATGCACGCCCGCATCGACCAGTCGCGCGAGCCCGACGTGGAGGTCCACAAGTCGATTTGCCCCTACTGCGCGGTCGGCTGCGGCCAGCTCGTCTATCACAAGGGCGACCAAGTCATCGGCATCGAGGGCGACCCCGACAGCCCCATCAGCCAGGGCAACCTCTGCCCCAAGGGCGCGGCCAGCTACCAGCTCGTCACCCAGCCCGACCGTGTCACGAAGATCAAATACCGCGCCCCCTACGCGACCCAATGGTCCGAACTCGACCGCGACACGGCCATCGACATGATCGCCGACCGTCTCTGGGACGCCCGCAAGAAAGGCTGGATCAAGGAAGACAAGGACGGCAACCCCGTCAACCACTTCGAGAACGTCGCCCACCTCGGCGGCGCGACGCTGGACAACGAGGAAAACTACCTCATCAAAAAACTGTTTACGGGCGGGTTGGGCATGGTCTGCGTCTCCAACCAGGCCCGAATATGACACTCCTCCACGGTGCCCGGTCTGGGTACCACCTACGGTAGGGGCGGGGCCACGACGGCCTTGCAGGACTTGGCCAACGCCGACGTGATCCTCATCGAGGGCTCGTCGATGGCCGAGGCCCATCCGGTCGGCTTCCGTTGGGTGATGAAGGCCAAGGAACGCGGCGCGTACATCATCCACGTCGATCCGCGCTTCAGCCGCACCAGCGCGATGGCCGATCTCTGGGTGCCCATCCGTGCGGGCACGGACATCGCCTTCCTTGGCGGTATCATCCATCACGTCTTGGAGCACGACAAATATTTCAAGGAGTACGTCGTCCACTACACGAACGCCTCGAACATCCTGCGCAACGAGTTCCGCGATGCCGAGCACGGCGCGGGCTTCTTCTCCGGCTGGGACCCGGACGGCCAGTTCTACCAGCACGAAAGCTGGGCCTTCGAGGGCGACGATCCGGCCAACCCGCCACGCGACCCTACCCTGCAGCACCCGCGTTGCGTCTTCCAGGCGCTCCGCCGCCACTACCAGCGCTACACGCCCGAGATGGTGTCGAAGATTTGCGGCGTGCCGCCGGAGCTTTTTCACAAGGTCGCCGACGCGCTCACCGGCGCTTCCGGCCCCGAAAAGACCGCCGCGTTCTGCTACGCCGTTGGCTGGACGCACCAGTCCAAGGGCGTGCAGATCATCCGCGCCGCCGCCGTCCTCCAACTGCTCTTGGGCAACATCGGGCGGCCCGGCGGCGGCATCTTGGCCCTGCGCGGCCATGCCTCCATCCAAGGCTCGACCGACATCCCAACGCTCTACGATACACTCCCGGGTTACCTGTCGATGCCCGCCGCCGGGTCGAAGCAGGACGATCTCGCCGGGTACTGCAAGAAGTACCAGCAAAAGACCGGCCTGTGGCACGACACGCCCAAGTACATCACGAGCCTGCTCAAAGCCTACTACGGCAAAAACGCGACCAAGGAGAACGATTTCGGCTACGCGTGGATTCCCAAGATCACCGGCGACCACTCGCACTTCCAGTTCGTCACCCACGCCGCCGACCACGGCCTCGACGGCTATTTCGTGATGGGCCAAAATCCTGCCGTGGGTAGCCAGAACTCCCGCCTGCAACGGCAGGCCCTCGCGCGCACGAAGTGGCTCGTCGTGCGCGACCTGGTCGAGATCGAGACGGCCAGCTTCTGGTACGCCGCGCCGGAGATCGAGCGCGGCGAGATGAAGACCGAGGACATCGCCACGGAGGTCTTTCTGATGCCCGCTGCCTCGCACGTTGAAAAAGAGGGCGCGTTTACCAACACTCAGCGCCTCCTGCAATGGCGCGAAAAAGCCGTCGCGCCGCCCGGCGACTGCCAGAGCGAGGCCGGGTTCATCCACGAACTCGCCAAGCGACTCATCGCCAAAGCAATGTTGTCGGACGACCCGATGGACGAACCTTTGCGCGCACTGGACTGGTGGTATCCCGAGCACGAGGACGGCGACCCGGACGGCACCGCCGTCCTGGCGGAGATCAACGGCTGGCACACGGCGCCCGAACTCAACATGGCCCCGGGCGTGGTCCACGCCCAGAACGAGTCCGGCCTGAACAAATATCTCCGCGCGCGGGGCATCCAACCCTCCCACCCCATCTCTGTGTCCTCGGTGGTTCATCCTTCCGACTACACCGCGCCGCACCACGGTCGCCAGATCGACGACTACCTCACGCTCAAGGACGATGGCTCGACTGCCGCCGGTTGCTGGATCTACACGGGTTGCTACGGTTCGGACGAGATCAACAAGACCCACCGCCGCGAGCCGCACGGCCCCTATGGCCACGGCTGGGGTTTTGCGTGGCCGAGCGACCGCCGCATCATCTACAACCGGGCCAGCGCCCGGCCCAATGGCGAACCCTGGAGCGAGCGCAAGAAACTCGTCTGGTGGGACAAGGAGAAAGGCGAGTGGACCGGCCTCGACGTACCCGATTTCCCCAAAAAGAAAGATCCCGGCTACACTCCCTCTCCCGACGCCAGGGGTCTGGACGCCATCCGGGGCGATGCGCCCTTCATGTTGCATAACGACGGGTTGGGCTGGCTCTACGTCGCTAAGGGATTGGAAGATGGCCCGTTCCCGACCCACTACGAACCCCTCGAATCTCCCGTCCGCAATCAGCTTTACCCGCGCGAGACGAACCCGGGCGTCAACTGGTTCAGCCGACCCGACAACCGCTTTAGCCCCCCGGACGATCCGCGTTTCCCGCACGTTCTGACGACCTACCGTCTCACCGAGCACCACACCACGGGCGCGATGAGCCGTTTCCTGCCGCACCTCAACGAACTGCAACCCGAACTCTTCGTGGAGATGTCGCCCGAACTCGCGGGGGAGCTGGGTGTCGAGAACAGCGACTTCGTGGTGATCGCTACCCTGCGTGGCGCGGTCGAGGCCCGCGCCCTGGTCAGCCGCCGCACGCGCCCCATCACGGTCGAGGGCGGCCGCGTGGTGCATCAGGTCGCCATGCCCTACCACTGGGGTTACGCGGGACCGAAGGGCGCGACGGGCGGCATCGTCAACGACCTCATCGCCATCAGCGGCGAGCCGAATGTGACGATCATGGAAAGCAAGGCGCTCGTGTGCGTGATTGTCCCGGGCCGCATGCCCGCCGGAGTGGCCGGTCACGAGTTTCTGGAAAAGATCAGCCCCCCGGGCGACCCGGTGGTACAGCATCCCGAGCAAAATCTCCCCGGGAACCCTCCCAGGGGCAGGCTGGGCTCCGAGCACGGCCAGCAGGGCCAGCCGCAATGAAAAGAAGGATGGAAACCATGGCTACGACAACCCCGATTTACAGCCGTTTGCAAAAGGGTTGCGCAGGTGGATCTCGACCTCCGGGCACCATGGCTTCTGGAGGTGGATGGCAACCTCCGGGCGCCATGGGTTCCCTTGCAGCGCAGCCGCCTGACTCCCTTGCGCTGACCCTTGTGAAAATGGCTGTAAATTCGTTCGCCCTGTTGAACCCGCTACTGCTGATTGCCACGAACCCTCTCCGTAACTTATAATCCCGGACATGGTCGCCATCCTGGAAACACCCGCCATCCGCCGCCAGATTTCGCCGTTCAGCGTGGAGAACTACGAACGGCTGGGCGAAGAGGTTTTTGGCCGCCGCACCGAACTGATCCGGGGCGTCATTCTCGAAAAAATGTCAATTTCTCCTCTTCATGTTTTCTTGGTCACGAGGCTAAGGCGGCTCATTTCGGCTTTCCTCCTGTCCGGTCTGTATTGTCGGGAAGCAGCTCCGTTGAAAATGGCCGACTCCATGCCGGAACCCGACCTCGCCGTAGTCTCCGGCCAGGAAGAAGACCACATCCGCGCCCATCCCGCCACCGCTCTGTTGGCCATCGAAGTGGCAATTTCCAGCGTGGAACTGGACCGCGAGAAAGCCGTCCTCTACGCCGAAGCCAACATCCCCGAATACTGGATCATCTTGGGCGAACAAAACGCCGTCGAGGTCTACACGGCCCCGCAGTCTGGCCGCTACACGCAGCACCGCCGTTACTCCCACTCTGAAACGGTCTCTTCCACCGCCCTCCCCGGCCTGACGGTGGACTTGGCTACGCTCTTCCCCCCGGCCTGAACCCTCCGCTGTACTCACTTCCGCTTCCCGCGTTCCGCTTTCATCCTTCATCCTTTTCTTCCCATGATCGGCGAAGGCATCCTCTCCACCAACCAGCGCCCGCACACTTACGTGCGCGACCGGCGCACCGTCGGCTTTTACACCGACCCGACGCTCTGTATCGGCTGCAAGGCCTGCGAGGTCGCCTGCAAGGAATGGAACGACGTGCCCGACGACGGCTACCGCTGGAGCGGCAACAGCTACGACCACACCGACGCCCTTGGCGCGTCCACCTGGCGGCACGTTCTCTTCATCGAACAGAACCAGACGCGTGGCCAGCAGCTCGCCGGTCCCATGTCGGGCGACGCCCTTTCCGACCTCACCGACCACGAGGACCCCTTCCGCTGGCTCTTCCTCTCGGACGTGTGCAAGCACTGCGAGGAAGCCGGTTGCCTGGAAGCTTGCCCGACGGGCAGCATCGTTCGCACGGAAACCCAGACGGTCCTCGTCCAAAACGACATTTGCAACGGCTGCGGCTACTGCGTCGTCGGCTGTCCCTTCGGCGTCATTGACCGCCGCAAGAAGCCGCTCAAGCAGGCCGGGGGTGCCTTCAAGTGTACCTTCTGCTACGACCGGCAGGCCAGCGGCCTCGTTCCGGCCTGCGCCAAGTCCTGCCCGACGGAGAGCATCCTCTTCGGCCCGCTGGACGAACTCCACGCCCACGCTGAAAAGCGCGTCGCCCACCTGCGCGCGCATGGCTACCCCGACGCCCAAAACTACGACCCCGTGGACACCAGCGTCGGCGGCATCCACGCCTTTTTCCTGATCCTCGGCTCGCCCGAAGCTTACGGCCTCCCGGTCCGACCGGAGGTCCCGACGATCCATCTCAAGGCTTCCTGGACCTCCGCTTTTTTGACCGCTTTTGGCGCTTTGGGTCTGTCCTTGCTCGCTTTCGCCTTTTTTCGCTGATCCTGCGACGCCTGCGACGCCTGCGTTATATTTGGCGATTAATCCTCATTTAATTTTCGATAATTCCCGCCGTGTCAAAAGACCGCGATCCTGCCTTTGAAAGCCGCCTGGACGAACTCCGCCAAGAGGCGAAAGCGCAGGGCCGCGTCGCGGGCAGTGGCGTCGATGTAAGTGGCAGTCCTATACCGGTTTCCGCCGTCAAGCAGGGTCCTGGCCGCCCTGGCCAGAACGGCCTGGAGCGCGCGGGCCAGAGCGGTGCCGACAAGCCTGGCTACTTCGGGATGCCGGTCATCAAGCCACCGGTTTGGACCTGGGAAATCCCGCTTTATTTCTTTATCGGCGGCGCATGCGGCATGTCGGGTGTAATTGCCTTGGCGGCAACGTTTTTCGGGCATCTGGAGATTGTCCGCGCGGCCATGTGGATCGCCGCGTTCGGCGGGGTGGCCTCGCCGGTCCTGCTCATCATGGACCTGGGCCGTCCGATGTTGTTCTTCAACATGCTGCGCGTGTTCAAGTTGCGCAGCGCCATGTCGATGGGCGTCTACATCCTGACACCTTACGGCATGGCCTCCATCCCTGGAGCGATGGCGGTGGAACTGCTTCATTGGCAGCTACTTCCTTCTGGAGTATGGTCCACGCTTCTGCATTGGGCTGCCGTCGCGCTGACGGCGGCCACCGGCCTGAGCGGCATGTTGCTGGCGACGTACACGGGTGTGCTCATCGGCGCGACCGCCGTGCCCGCGTGGAACCGCCACAGGTCTTTGCTGCCGTTGCACTTCGGCACGGCGGGCCTCGGCTCGGCGGTCAGCCTGCTGCACCTGTTCGGTTTCAACCTGCGCCCGTTGGCGGCGGTGTTCTGGGTGACGGTTGCCGTGGAAACGGTCCTCTGGCTCTGGCTGATGTTCCGTCGGCACGGTGCCTCGGATCGTGCTCTGCACGAGGGGTTTAGCGGACACCTTCTGATGCCCGCCGAACTGCTCGCCGGGCCGATCTCGCTGGCGCTGATCACGTTCGGTTTCACCCACGTCGCCGCCGTCTGTTTCCTCGCGGCCTCGGTCCTGAGCCGCTTCGGCTGGATTCAGGCAGGCAAGCAATCCTCCTACGATCCCGAGGCGGTGTTTGCGTCGCAACGCTAGGCGTGCGACAGGAGGGGGCTTGAACCTTCGATCTCTCGGCGCGTGGCTCGTGCTCTGCGTCATCTGGAGTAGTACCTGGATTTTCATCAAGCTCGGGCTGAACGATTTGCCGCCCGTCTGGTTCGCCTGCGCCCGCTTCGTCGTCGCCTCGGCGGCGCTCGCGTTGTTTAACCTGTTTCGCGGGGCCGCCTGGCCGCGCCGCCGCCGGGACTGGCTGCTCATTGCGGCGACGGGCGTGATGGTCTTCGCGGTCAACTACGGCCTGCTGTTCTGGGCCGAGCAACGCATCAGCCCCGGCCTGAGCGCCGTGCTCCAGGCGACCATCCCGGCCTTCGGGCTGCTGTTCGCACACCTCTACCTGCCGGGCGAACGCCTCACGCTGCCCAAGGTCGGCGGGGTGGCCGTGGGGTTGCTCGGCGTGGGGATCGTGTTTTCCGATCAGATGAACTTGGCCGGGCCGCAGGCGCTCTGGGGCAGCGTGGCCATCGTGGTCGGCGCGGCCAGCGCGGCGTATGCCAACGTGCTCGTCAAAGCCTACGGGCAAGACCTCGACCCCGCCGTGATGGCCACCGGGCAGATGTGCTGCGGCTGGCTGCCGCTGATGGCGCTTGGCTTCTGGTTCGAGGGCAACCCCCTGCGGCTGCACTGGACGGGGCAGGCGACATTCGACCTGTTCTACCTCGCGCTGGTGGGCAGTTCGCTGGCGTTCTTCATCCTGTACTGGCTGGTGCGCCGGGTGGAAGTGACAAAGATTTTGCTCATCTCGCTGGTGACACCCGTGGCGGCGGTCGTCATCGACGCGCTAGTGCTGAAGGTGTTGCCGTCGCCGCATTCGCTGCTGGGTGGGATTTGCGTGCTGCTGGGCATGGGGCTGGTCATTTACCGCCGCCCGGCAGCGCCCGTCGCCGCGCCCGTGCCCGAGGCCGACGTTGCCTGACGGCCCGTCGCCGCCTATCGTCCCGGGATGAATCTGGCCAAGGTCCGCGCCCATTTCGAGGCGAACTTCCGCGAGCGCGGCGAACTGGGTGCATCGGTGTCGGTGTGGCACGGGGGCGAGGAGGTGCTCTCGCTGGCCAACGGCTGGCGCGACCGGCAACAAACCGCGCCCTGGACGCCTGGCACGCTGGTGCTGATGTGGTCGATCACCAAGGGCCTCGCGTCGGCGTGTTTGCTGCACGCGCTGGCCACGGACGCCATCCCGGTGGAGACGCGTGTGGCCGACCTGTGGCCGGAGTTCGCGGCGCAGGGTAAGGGCGGTATCACGGTCGCGCAATTGCTCTCGCACCAGTCCGGCTTGGCGGCGATGGCCGAGCCGGACGTTTCCATCTTCGACCACGCCGCCGTGGCCGCCGCGTTGGCCGCGCAGGCTCCGTGCTGGCCGCCCGGCACCGCGCACGGCTACGGGCCGCGCACGTTCGGCTTCCTGGTCGATGAACTCCTGCGGCGGCTGCGCCCGGGGCAAACGGTGGGCACCTATTGGCGGCAGACGTTTGCCGAACCGCTCGGGCTGGACCTATGGATCGGGTTACCCGACGAGCAATTTGCCCGCGCCGCCAACCTCTACCCGGCGCGCACCGTGCTGGGGCAGGAGGGGCCGCTCGGGCCGTTTTACGAGGCGCTGGCCGACGAGAAATCGCTGACCCGCCGGGCGTTCTCGGGTCCGCGCGGGCTGCACAGCGTCGCGTCGATGAACACCGCCGAGGGCCGCCGGGCGTCGATCCCGTCGTTCAGCGGGATCGGCTCGGCGCACGCGCTGGGGAAGTTTTACGCTATGCTGGCCAACGGCGGCGACCTGGACGGCACGCGGTTCTTCGTGCCGGATACGCTGCTCGACATGACGACCACCCTGGCAAGCGGCTCCGACCGGATCCTGTGCCTGGAAACCGCGTTTTCGACGGGTTTCATGCAGGACCCGACGTTGGCGGACGGGCGCAAGGTGCGGTCGCTTTACGGGCCGTCGCTGCGGGCGTTCGGGCAGCCGGGCGCGGGGGGAGGACACGCGTTTGCCGACCCGGAAAACAACGTGGCGTTCGCGTACCTGATGAATCAGATGGAACTGGGCGTGATGCCCAACGAGAAGTCGCTGGGGATGGTCGCGGCGTTGTACGAGGACTGAGCGGGTAGAGCGTTTCTGTTTGTAGGGCAACGGTCCCCGTTGCCGACAGGTCACGCACGCCTCTCAGGAGTCAGAAGGGAAGGGTGCAAAGAGCAGTCGGCGCAACCGAGATCGGCAACGGGGCCCATTGCCCTACAATCTTGGACGGCTGCGCCGCAGAGGTTTGGCGGCGCGCCCGGAGGTCACGGTCACCTGCGCCCGTTCAGGAACCGAGGATTTCCTTTTCCGCCGTGATCCAGTCGTCGAAGTCGCTGCCGGGCTGGCCAGTTTCCTCGCGGACCAGATACCGGTAGTAGGCGTTCGTGCGAACCGCATGCTCGGTGTCCACATGAAGCGCGTAGGTCGGGGCGGTAGAGGTGGCGGCGAAATCGTCGCCGGGGCTGACCGCACGGCTGGCGGGGAAGGGGCTTTCCGCCAAGATCGACGACTCGCCCGTCGTGCTGTCCGCGAAGACCGAAGTTTCGTCGGGTGTGATCAGGCCGCTGCTGGCCGTGGGCAGCGGATGGTCGTCGTCCCGGGAAAGATCGTAGTTGGCGGCGGCGGGCGCGGGACGGTGGGGCCGGTCGAACTCGTCCAGGGTGTCGGTGGGGGGGGCGTCGGGATCGTGCCCGCTCAGGGTGCCGCCGTGCAAGAATGCGTCCTCGTGCGGAGTCAGCCGGTCCGCGAGGGGTTTGGAAAGCGGCTCGGTGTCGGCCACGTCGTCGGCTGCGGGGCGGTCGAACTCGTCCAGCGTCCCGTCCGCGTCGGCAACTGGCGCGATGCTTTCGGGCGTTTCGGCCACCTCCTTGCCCGCGAGGCCGCCCGCAATCGCGCCGATGGCCGCGCCGACCAACAAGCCGACCGGGCCCGCCACGACGCCGCCCAGCGCCGCGCCCGCCGCTCCCCCGCCGAACGCGCCAACGCCCACGCCGACCGGGTGCGCGTCCGGCTCGCCGGTGATGGGGTCGGGGGTGCCGCCGGGGTGCGGATCGGTAACAGGTTTGGCGGCAGTGGCGGAGAGGTCGTCCGCCGTGGCATCGGGATCGGGAGAGAGAGGAGAGATCGGCATGATGAGAGCAGGTTCAAAATGTTCATCGCGGCGGAGCGGCGCGGTGGTTCTGCGGATCGTGAGCGCCCCGGCATCCACCGGGAAATAATTCGCCGAAAATGCAGAAAAGATAACGCGGATAACGCAGGTGACGCAGATGCAGGGGCGCGTTTTGCAAAACGGTGCCAGACTGCTTGCATGAACAAAGACGAATCTCTGACCAGCCTCGCGGGCGAACCCGTTCGCCCTGGGGTCAATTCCCGCTGGTTGTGGTGCGGCCCATGCTGCTAAGATAAGCCCCGCCACACGTTCCCTCCTGCCCGGCGATTCCGCCCATCCCCCTCCTTTTCATGCACTTCGCTTCCCGCTGCTGCCGTCGCGTCCTCCTGCCTTGGTTGTCGATCCTGACTGCCGCCATGGCCATCCTCCCCGCCGCACGCGCCGGGACGGCCAACCACTCGTATTCCAATGTCTCCCATGACACCGCCCCTAGCCCTACGGTCACCGTGCCCGTGGCCAATGCCGACACCGCCGTGACGCACCCCGGCCAGAAGGTGCGCATCCCCGTGCTGGCCAATGACACGAACGGCCCCGCGTCGGACGGGATCACGATTGTGCAAACGCCGCAGTACGGCACGGCGGTGCCGGACACCGCCGGGTACGTGCTCTATACGCCCACGACGAGCGGCAATCCCGCGAGCGACACTTTCACGTACAAGGTCAGCAACACGGGCGGGGCGTCGAACGCGGCGACCGTGACGGTCAATTTCTCGTCGGCGTTCCGGCTGACGAACGCGGGGATGACCAACGTGCCCGCCGCGCCGCCCGCGACCGCCGTGCAGGTCGACCCGGCGTTCGGGTCGCTCGCGTTCAGCCAACCGGTCGGCATGGTCACGCCGCCGGGGGACACGAAGCGGTTGTTCGTGTTGGAGAAGACGGGGCTGCTGCGCGTGATCCCCGACGTGACGGCGGCGGCACCCACGGCGACCACATTCCTGGACTTGAACGTCGTGCAGAACATCAAGAACGAGACGTTGAGCACGGACAGCGAGCAGGGGCTGCTCGGTCTGGCGTTTCACCCCAACTACGCCACGAACGGTTATTTTTACGTCTATTACTCGGGCAAGGTGAGCAACGGGACCGTTTACGAACGCATCGCGCGGTTCAAGGTGTCGGCGGGCGACCCGAACGTGGCTGACAAGACCTCGGAGTACGACCTGATCTCGCAGCTCGACGAGGCGGGCAATCATAACGCGGGCGGCATGGCGTTCGGCGCGGACGGCTACCTGTACGTCACCATCGGCGACGAAGGCAGCGGCGGCGACGCGTTCAAGAACAGCCAGCGCATCGACAAGGATTTCTTCTCGTGCTTCCTGCGGATCGACGTGGACAAGAAAGCGGGCAACCTTGCGCCCAACGCCAACCCGAACCCGGCGTACTATCCCACGAACCCGCCCGCCGACGCTGTGATCCGCGACGCGGGCGTGGCGCGCTACTCGATCCCGGCGGACAACCCGTTCGTGGGGGCCACGAGCTTCAACGGCAGCGCGGTCAATTCGAGTTACGTCCGCACGGAGTTCTACGCCGTGGGGCTGCGCAACCCGTGGCGCTGGTCGTTCGACACGGCGTCGGCGACCCCGGCGAACCCGAACGGCGACCTGTGGTGCGCGGATGTCGGCCAGGACGCCTACGAGGAGGTGGACATCATCACGAAGGGCGGCAACTACGGCTGGAACTACCGCGAGGCGTTCCACGCTTACACCGGCACGCCGCCCGCCGCAGCGACCTTCATCGACCCGATCTACGAGTACAGCCACGGCAGCGGCGCGTTGCAGGGGAACAGCATCACGGGCGGCTTCGTGTATCGCGGGTCGCGTTTCGCCAGCCTGTACGGCAAGTACCTCTTCGCGGACTACGTGTCGGGCAACATCTGGTCGCTGGCACGCGACGGCAGCGGGAAGGCGAACGTGGTGCGCATCGCGGGCAGCGCCGGAGTGGTGGCGTTCGCGCCCGACCCGTCCAACGGCGACGTGCTGATGGCCAACATCAACCAGGGGATCATCCAGCGCCTGAGCGTCGGCACGAAGGATACGACGTACCCGGCCACGCTCGGCGCGACCAACCTGTTCGCTGACCTGACGGACCTGTCGCCCAATCCCGGGCTGGTGCCGTACACGCCGAACCTCTCGTTCTGGAGCGACTACGCGCTCAAGAGCCGGTTCGTGACGATCCCGGACGCGACGAGCAAGCTGGCGTACGCCAGGGAAGGCGCGTGGACGTACCCGGCGGGCACGGTCTGGGTGAAGCATTTCGACCTGGACCTGACGCGCGGCAACGACGCGACGAAAAAGCGCATCGAGACGCGCGTGCTCGTGAAGACCGCCGACAACGTTTACGGCGTGAGCTACAAGTGGAACGACGCGGGCACGGAGGCCACGCTGGTCGACGACGCGGGGCAGGATTTCGGCGTGGCCATCAACGACGGCGGCACGGCGCGCACGCAGGCGTACCACATCCCGAGCCGGGCGGAGTGCGTGACCTGCCACAACGCGCAGGCGGGCGGGGCGCTGTCGTTCAACACGCGGCAGCTTAACCACGAGTCGGTCGTGCCCGGGTTCGGCGGGAACTTCATCACACGGCTGGCGCAGGGCGGGTACTTGTCCAACACGCCGGAGTCGGCCAACGTGTTGCCGAAGCACTACGGACCGGCGGACGCGTCGGCCTCGCTGGAGGCGCGGGTGCGGTCTTATCTGGCGGTGAACTGCGCGTATTGTCACCAGCCGGGCGGGACCGCGCCGACGGCCTGGGACGGGCGCGCGCAGGTGACGCTCGACGCGACGGGATTGATCAACGGCGCGGCGACCAACAACGGGGGGAACGCAGCGAATAAACTGGTGGTGCCGGGCGATACCTTGCATTCGGTCGTTTACAACCGCGTCGGGGCGAGCAACGGGTTCACGCGGATGCCGCCGCTGGGCAGCACGGAGCTGGACCAGACGGATATTTCGCTGCTGGCGACGTGGATCAACCAGACGCTGCCCGGGCGGCAGACGTATGACCAGTGGCGTCTGGCGAAGTTCGGCAGCGTGACGAGCGCGGCAGGTGCTCCGAACGCCGATCCCGACGGCGACGGACATTCCAACCAGGAGGAGTTCCTGGCGGGGACGAATCCGCTGAGCGCGGGCAGCTTCTTCGCGCCGACGTTCGGCAGCAGCGGGTCGGTGGTGACGCTGGGCGTGACGGTGCCCGCGAACGTGTCGTTTCAGGTGGAAGCGTCGGGTGATTTGGCGAACTGGAGCCTGTGGGACGTGGCGGGCAACGGCGGGGCACCGCAACCGGGCGGCAACGTCGTGACGCTGTCGGGCAGCAACGGCGCGGCGAGGCAATTTTTCCGCGTGCGGCTGACGGGGAACTGAGTTCATAAAACGAGCATGCACGGCAAGAATCCTAAAGTTGATGAGTATCTGGACACGGCAAAAAAGTGGCGCGCGGAGATGGAAAAGCTGCGCGCGATCCTGCTCGACGCCGGGCTGACCGAGGAACTGAAGTGGGATCAACCCACCTACACGTTTCAGGGCAAAAACGTGGTGCTCGTGCAGGGGTTCAAAGAGCATTGCGCGCTGTTGTTTTGCAAGGGGGCGCTGCTGAGCGATCCCGAGGGCGTGCTCCACAAGCCGGGTGCGAACACGCAAGGGACGCGGCGGATTTCATTCAAGGACGTGCAGGAGGTTGACGGGCTGGGAGCTGTCTTGAAGACCTATCTACAAGAAGCCATCGTGGTAACGCAGGCGGGGTTGGAGGTGGACTACAAAACAGCGCCGGAACCGATGCCTGAGGAATTGCAGCAAAAGCTGGCCGCGACACCCGCGTTGGAAAAGGCGTTCGAGGGGCTGACGCCGGGACGGCAGCGGGCGTACATTCTGCATTTTTCCGCAGCGAAACAGTCGATGACCCGGAAGGCGAGGATCGAGAAGTGCGCGCCGCGAATTCTCGCCGGGAAGGGTATGAACGATCGGTGAAGGTGGATCACGCTGTCCGATATGTAGAGTAACGGTCCCCGTTGCCGACACCGGTGACACCCTTTGCTCTTTGCATCCTTCCCTTTCTGGATTCTGGGAGGCGCGTCTGACCTGTCGGCAACGGGGACCGTTGCCCTACAACTCCAGGCAGCTTCGCTGCTTGGTTTTGCCATCGTGCCCGGAGGTCACGATCCACCTTTAGCGGCCCTGCTGCTGCCGGGCGATTTCTTTGCGGAAAGTTTGCACGGCCCCGGTGCTGTCCTTGGTCATCTCCTTGCCCGCGAAGACGCGGTCGATCCCGCCGAGATACGAGCGAAACGGCGCGGAAGCGTAGTCGATCTCCCAGACCAACGTGCCGCCCTCCCAGGGCCACATCTGATAGAGCGCGACCGAGACGAAAAACGTGTCCGCCGTGTAGTACGTGCAGTCGAGCGCCTGACAGCCCGTCGGCGTGCGCAGCGTGGCGATGACCCCGAGGCAGAAGCTCGTGTGGCCGCGCACCAGGGATTGCTCGGCGTAGGGGACGACCTCGTCCAGCGTGGCCGGGCCGTCGGCGAACAACGGGCGTGCCGTTAGCAACGGCGCAAAGCGGGCCGCGATGCCGGGCGTCATCTTGAGCAGGCTGCCGATTTCGTCCGCCGCGTGAATCGTCACGCCGTTCGCTTTGTAGGCGGGCAACGCCGCGAAGCCGCTGCCGCCAACGGCGTTGCTGCGTCCTTGCAAAAGTTCCTGCCAGGCCGGGGTGGGCTGGCCCGCATGGCGTTGAAAGAGTTGCACGTCTTCGGGACGCAAATGCAGTTCGCCCGGCTGGCCGGTGCTGGCGGCGGCGTTGGTCCAGTCGAGAAGCGTACGGTCCGCCGGGGTCTTCGGGTCGAGTTGGAACGGCTGGAAAACGTCCGGTGCGGCGGGCCAGCGGTAGGTGCGGTAGGTGCTGACCTCCGTTTCCTGATACCTGGAAGGGTCCCAGTGGAGAAGGGTCGCGCGGACAGTGTCCACCGGAGCCTTGATGAAGTAGCACGATTCCGCGTAGACGCCGCGCGGGAAACTACCTTGCGTGCCGCGCGCGGTGATGATTTCGCCGCGCGTGAGGCGCTGGGGGGTCACGTCGGTCAGGCCGGAGGCAGCGCGTAGTTCGGCGAGTGGGTCGGCAGCAGTGGCACGACAGCAGAATCCCAGGAAGAGAACGGCGAGAGCGATCCGGTGGAGCAGCGGCATCCGGGAACTTTGCACGCAGCTCCGGCAGGAGACAAGAGAAGTGCAACTCCGCAGACAAGTACGTTCCCAAACACAACTTGGGAACGAGGGACGGTTTACCCGAGGATCGCGGGTAAGTCGAGACCCTGTTCGCGGGCGCAGTCGAGGGCAATCGAGTAGCCTGCGTCGGCGTGGCGCATGACGCCGGTCGCAGGATCGTTCCAGAGAACCCGCGCGATGCGCCGGGCGGCGTCGGCGGTGCCGTCGCAGCAGATCACCATGCCCGAGTGCTGCGAATAGCCCATGCCGACACCGCCGCCGTGGTGCAGGGAGACCCAGGTCGCGCCGGAGGCCGTGTTCAGCAGCGCGTTGAGCAGCGGCCAGTCAGACACCGCGTCGGAGCCGTCGCGCATGGCCTCAGTTTCGCGGTTCGGCGAGGCGACCGACCCGGAATCGAGGTGGTCGCGGCCAATGACCACCGGGGCCTTGAGTTCGCCACTGGCGACCATATCGTTAAAGGCCAACCCGAGCCGGTGGCGGTCGCCGAGTCCCACCCAACAGATGCGCGCGGGTAGCCCCTGAAAGGCGATGCGCTCGCGGGCGAGGTCCAGCCAGCGGTGCAGGTGCGTGTCGGCGGGGAGGAGTTCCTTGACCTTCGCGTCGGTGCGATAAATGTCCTCGGGGTCGCCGGAGAGGGCAGCCCAGCGGAACGGGCCGACGCCCCGGCAGAACAACGGGCGGATATAGGCGGGCACGAAGCCGGGGAAGTCGAAAGCATTGGCCAGGCCCTCGTCCCGGGCTACCTGGCGGATGTTGTTGCCATAGTCGAATGTGGGGACGCCTGCCCGGTGGAAGGCGAGCATGGCCTCGACGTGGATGCGCATTGAGGCGCGGGCGGCACGCTCCACGGCTTTGGGATCGGTCTCTTGTTGTGCGCGCCATTCGGATATGGTCCAACCTTGGGGTAGGTAGCCGTGGAGGGGGTCGTGCGCGGAGGTCTGGTCCGTGACGAGGTCGGGCCGGACGCCGCGCCGGACGAGTTCGGGCAGCATGTCGGCGGCGTTGCCGAGCAGGCCGACGGATTTGGACTCACCTGCTTTTGTCCAGGCGTCGATCATGGCCAGCGCCTCGTTGAGAGAATCCGTTTTGGCGTCGAGGTAACGGGTACGCAGGCGAAAGTCGAGGCTGGCGGAATTGCACTCGACGGCGAGGCAGCAGGCCCCGGCCATGACGGCGGCGAGCGGCTGCGCGCCGCCCATGCCGCCCAGCCCGGCGGTGAGCACCCAGCGGCCCCGGAGGTCGCCGCCGTAGTGCTGGACGCCCGCTTCAACGAACGTCTCGTAGGTGCCCTGGACGATGCCTTGCGTGCCGATGTAGATCCACGATCCGGCAGTCATCTGGCCGTACATGGCGAGGCCCTGGCGGTCGAGCGCGTGGAAGTGGTCCCAGGTGGCCCAACGTGGCACGAGGTTGGAGTTGGCGAGGAGGACGCGCGGGGCGTCGGCGTGCGTGCGGAAGATGCCGACGGGCTTGCCGGATTGGATGAGGAGGGTTTCGTCGGATTCTAGTTTCTTCAGGGCGGCGACGATCCTATCGAAATCCTGCCAGGTGCGCGCGGCGCGGCCGATGCCGCCGTAGACGACGAGTTCCGCCGGATTCTCGGCCACGTCGGGGTCGAGGTTGTTCATCAACATGCGCAACGGGGCTTCGGTGAGCCAGCTTTTGGCGTGGAGCGTGGGGCCGCGCGGGGCGCGGATTTCGCGGCGGTCGTCGTGGCGCGAGTGGTTCATGGCGAATCAGAGGTCGAAGGCGATGGCTTCGATACGTTCCAGCAAGGTTTTTAGATGAGCGCGGATGTGGTCCGCTTTGACGGGATCGTATGTGAAGGGCAGAGATTCGGCGGAGAGATAGGTGGACTGCGCGAGCTCCAATTGGATGGCGTTTACCTCATTTTTGGGTTGGCCATAGTGGCGGACGGTCCAGCCGCCTTCGAAACGGCCATTGAGCACGCTCGTAAAGCCCGAAGCTGCACGAACGGTTTCGATGGCGGTCGTTTCAAATTCGTCGCAGCAGGTTCCCGGCGCGGACTCCCACCGCCCCGGGGCAACGACAAGTATGCGTCGTTGCTGACCGGTGCCAACGTTGAAGTCGGGCAGCGTGCCCTCGAATAGAAAAGGGATACGCGAGCGGATCGAGTGACAGTCGTACACCACCGCCGAGCCGTGGAGCGATTTTATGCGCGCGATTTCGGCAGCGAGGGCCGCGTGGTAGGGCGCGTGAAATTCCGCCGTGCGCGCGGCGAGGTCGGCGGCGGTCGGTTCCTGGCCGGGAAGCCAGATGGGCTGGCCGTCGAAGTCCGTGGTAGGAATGAGATCGGTCGTGTTTTGGCCGGGGTAGAGGCTGCCGCCCGCAGGGTCCCGGTTGGCGTCGATGACGTAGCGGTGGAAGGTGGCACGCACGGTCGTCGCGTGCGGCAAGAGGCCATCGTAGAGACGGTGGAGATGCCAATCAGTGTCCGCGAGGAGGCGGCCACGGTCGTTGAGCCGCGCCCAGACGGCGGGCGGCACTGCCGTGCCCGGATGCGGGAAACCCAGGATGACGGGTGAGGTTCCCCGATGGATTTTGACCGGGTTCATGTCCAGACCTCCAAACGCGGAAGGATGCCCGGCGCGACGGCGGCGTGGAGTGCGCCGGAGGCAACAAGGTCGGTGGCGGCCTGGAGATCGGGTGCCAGGTAGCGGTCGTCCTCCAGCGTCGGGACGACGGCGCGGATCGTGGCCAGCACCTGAATCAGTTGCGGGCTGGTGGTCAGCGGCGCGCGCAACTCGACGCCCTGGGCTGCTGTCAGCGCCTCGATGCCGACGATGGCGAAGAGGTTTTCCGTCATGGCCAGCAGGCGGCGTGCGCCGTGGCAAGCCATGGAGACGTGGTCTTCCTGGTTGGCGGAGGTCGGAGTGGAATCGACGGAAGCGGGATGCGACATCTGCTTGTTTTCCGACATCAGCGCGGCGGAGGTGACCTCCGCGATCATCAACCCGGAATTGAGTCCAGGGCGGCGGGTGAGGAACGGCGGCAGGCCGAAGCTGAGCGCAGGATCGACGAGCAGGGCGATGCGCCGCTGGGCAATCGCGCCGACCTCGCAGACGGCGAGCGCGATCTGGTCGGCGGCGAGCGCGACCGGTTCGGCGTGGAAATTGCCGCACGAGATCACTGACCCGTCGGAGAGCAAAAGCGGGTTGTCGGTGACGGCGTTAGCCTCGATTTCCAGTGAGCGGGCCACGGAACGCAGCACGTCGAGGCATGCGCCATCGACCTGCGACTGGCAGCGGATGCAGTACGGGTCCTGCACGCGGCTGTCGCCCACGCGGTGGCTCTCGCGGATGGCCGAGCCTTCGAGCAACTGGCGCAACGCGGCGGCGGTGTCGATCTGGCCCTGGTGACCGCGCAGGGCGTGGATCTCCGCGCGGAACGGCGCGGGCGAACCCATCGCGGCGTCGGTCGAGAGCGCGCCGGTGATCAGCGCGGCCTGCGTGGCGCGGTGCGCGCGGAACAGGCCCGCCAGCGCGAGCGCGGTGGAAACCTGCGTGCCGTTGATAAGCGCCAGCCCTTCCTTGGCGGCGAAGACCAGCGGTTCCAGACCAACCCGCGTAAGGGCGGCCTGGCCGGAGAGGCGTTCGCCGCTGACAAAGGCTTCGGCGTGGCCCATCATCACCGCGCTCAGGTGGGCGAGCGGCGCGAGATCGCCCGACGCGCCGACCGACCCTTTTTCGGGCACGACGGGAATCACGCCGCGCGCGAGCATCGCTTCAAGCAGGCGGACGACCTCTAGCCGCACGCCCGAAGCGCCGCGCCCGAGCGAGATCAATTTCAGCGTCATGACGAGGCGCACGATGTCCTCGGAAAGCGGCGCGCCGACGCCGCAGCAGTGGGAGAGGATGAGGTTGCGCTGAAGCGTGGCCACGTCGGCGGCGTCGATGCGGATGCTGGCCAGCTTGCCGAAGCCGGTGTTGATGCCGTAAACGGGAAAGTCGCCGGAGGCTATCTCGGCGATGCGGGCCGCGCCGCGCGCGATGGTGGCATCGCACGCGGGGTCGAGCCGGGCGGGCGCGCCGGTGCGGTAAACCGTTTCGAGCAGCGCCAGCGGGACGCGGCCGGGATGGAGGACGATGCTCATGGGGTCACGCGTGTTCCTTGGTGAACGCGCTGGTACAGGGGGTTGAAGCCCATGCGATACACAAGTTCGGCGGGTTGTTCAACGTTCCAGAGCGTGAAGTCGGCGGACTTGCCCGGTTCCAGCGTGCCGGTTTCACCGAGCAGGCCGAGGGCGCGGGCGGCTTCCCGGGTCGTCCCGGCGAGACATTCTTCCACCGTCAGACCGAAGAGGGTGGCGGCGAGGTTCATGGCCAGCAGGAGGGAGGTCAGGGGCGAGGTGCCCGGGTTGCAGTCGGTCGCCACCGCGAGGCGCGCCCCGGCGTCGCGCAATGCCTGGACCGGGGGGAGTTGCCGCTCGCGGAGCGCGTAGAACGCGCCCGGGAGCAGCACGGCGACCGTGCCCGCGCGAGCTAAGGCGTCGGCTCCGGCGGCGTCGAGATATTCCAGGTGATCGGCGGACAGTGCACCGTAGGACACGGCCAGGGCGGCGCCGCCGAGGTTGGAGAGCTGCTCAGCGTGGAGTTTCACCGGCAAGCCGAGGGTTTGCGCCAGGTCGAACACGCGGCGGATTTCGGCGGGCGAGAAGGCGATGTTTTCGCAGAAGCCGTCCACCGCGTCCACGAGGTCCCGCGCGTGCGCCTGCGCCAAGCCGGGCAGAGCGACTTCGGTGAGGTAATCCGCGTTGCGCCCGACATATTCCAGAGGCGTTGCGTGGGCGGCGAGGTAGGTCGTGCGGATGCGCACCGGGCGCAGCGTGGCGAGGCGGCGGGCGGCGCGGAGCATCCGCAGTTCGGCGTCGATGTTCAAGCCGTAGCCGGACTTGATTTCGACCGTGCCGACGCCCTCGGTCAGCAGGGCGTCCAGCCGGGGAAGGGCCTGCGCGACGAGGCCGTCTTCGTCCAGCGCGTTCGTCGCGCGGACCGTGGAAAGAATGCCGCCCCCGGCACGCGAGATTTGTTCGTAGGTCGCGCCTTTCAAACGCATTTCGAATTCGCGAGCGCGGTGGCCGCCGTGGACGAGGTGCGTGTGGCAATCGACGAGCGCTGGCGTGAGCAGGCGGCCCGCACAGTCGATGGTTTGCGTCGGCGCGAACGCCGCGCCGATGGCTACTTCGGGTCCGGCGAAGACGATTTTGCCGCCACGCACCACAACCGCGCCGTTGTCCACGACGCCAAGACGCGGCTGGTCTTCGCGCAACGTCACCAGCCGGGCGTTGCGCCAGCATTGGACTTCGCTGTCGTCATCAACTTTCGCATCCATGTTTCTCGCGCTGCCGGGTTGGAACACACTATAATAACAGCCACGCACATGCATGCGACGAATGAAACTAGTCTGTGGTTCGAGGCTGCGCTACTGGCAGGAACGTGGGCGGAAGGTGTCCGCTTGTCCGTGACGGACGGAATCATCGCCGGGGTCGAAACGGGCGTGGCGGCGCGGGCGGGCGACCAGCGGGGTTCGGTCGCCGTGCCCGGGCTGGCCAATCTGCACAGCCACGCGTTCCAGCGGGGCATGGCCGGGCTGGCCGAGGTGCGCGGCCCGGCGGCGGACAGCTTCTGGACGTGGCGGGAGATCATGTATCATTTCCTGGACCGACTAACGCCGGACGATCTGGAAGCCATCGCCGCACTGGCCTACGCCGAGATGCTCGAAACGGGTTTCACGCGGGTGGGGGAGTTTCATTATGTGCACCACGATGAGGATGGGCGGCCCTACGCGAACGCCGCCGAGTTGGCAGAGCGTGTTTGCGGCGCGGCGAATGCCACCGGGATCAATCTGACGCTGCTGCCTTCGTTCTACGCACATGCCAACTTCGGCGGGAGTGAGCCAACGAAGGGTCAGCGGAGATTCGTCACGTCGCTGGACGGATTTGCAACGCTGTTCGAGGGCGCAAAGCGCGCGGTGCTCGACCTGCCGGGCGGGAACATCGGTGTCGCGCCGCACAGCCTGCGCGCCGTGACGCGTGAGGAGTTGGAAACAATCGTGGCGTTGTGTCCGGGTGGGCCGATCCACATCCACGTCGCCGAGCAGGTGAAGGAGGTCGAGGATTGCGTGGCGGCGACCGGGCTGCGGCCCGTGGAGTGGCTGCTCGGACAGCTGCCGGTCGATGCGCGTTGGTGTTTGATCCACGCCACGCACATGACACCGCAAGAAATTACAGACGTGGCGCGAAGCGGGGCGACGGTGGGATTGTGCCCGATCACCGAGGCAAACCTGGGCGACGGCGTGTTTCCGGCGGTCGCATTTGCGGAGCAGGGTGGGCGGTTCGGCGTCGGAACGGATTCCAACGTGCACATCGACGCGGCGGCGGAGCTTTGCGCGTTGGAATACTCGCAGCGGCTGGTAAACCGCAGACGCAACCTGCTGGCAGCGGAGCGCGGGGCGTCGAGCGGGAGGAATCTATTCGACCGCGCGTTGAATGGGGGACACCAAGCGCTGGGTCAGCCCGCGGGAGGGTTGGCGGTGGGCAATTCGGCGGACGTGGTCGGGTTAGCGGGGGTGGAGTACGGTTCGCTTGCCGCGCGTGAGAGGGGGGATCCGGTGCTCGACCGGTTTGTTTTCGGTGGACGGCGGGAGTGGGCGGTGGAGGGCGTTTGGGTGCGGGGAGAGCGGGTCGTGGAGGGTGGAAGGCACATCAGGCGCGAAGAAATTTTTACGCGCTACCGGAGGACGGTCAGGCGGTTGCTGGCGGGCTGACGGGCAAAAAAAGCAGGCTTACCCAAACGGGACGCACTCTAGAAAAAAAGATGGTCACGCAGCCGGTGGAACTGTCTCACGGGTCAGACCGCGCTGTCATCGTCAAGAAATTTTCCGGGGTTGAGGATGGCCTGGGGGTCCAGAGCCGCCTTCAAACGGCGATGCAGCGCGCGGTTTTCCGCCGAAACCGCGCGGGGCCACCACCGGCGTTTTGCCAGCCCGATGCCGTGCTCGCCGGTGATGGCTCCGCCCCAGGCGATGATTTGCGAGAAAAGCTCGTCCAGCGCCTCTTCGGAGCGCGCGCGGACGGCGGGCTGATCGTAGTCGGCGACCATCAGGTTGACGTGGATGTTGCCGTCGCCCGCGTGGCCGAAACAGGCGACAGGGATGTCGTGGCGGCGTTGCAATTCCGCGCCGAAGTCGATGAGGTCCACCAGCCGTCCGCGCGGCACCACCACATCTTCGTTGAGCTTGACGAGGCCCGTGGACCGAAGCGATTCGCTGAACTTGCGCCGCAGGGTCCACAGTTCCTCGCAGCCCTCGTCGCCGAGGGCCGTGCGCGGCGCAATCGCGCCCGCGCCTAGCAACAGCGCACGCAGTTCGTCCAGTTCGCCGGGCAGCGATGCCGCACGGCCGTCAAGTTCGACGAGCAGGTGCGCATCGCCCGCCGGAACGCCTTCCACGCCGACCAGAGCGCGCGCGGCTTCGAGCGTGAAGCGGTCGGCGATTTCCACCGCCGCCGGCAGCCAGCCCGCCGCGAAAGTCGCCTGCACCGCCGCCGCTGCCGCCGACATGTCCGCGAAGCCGCACGAAATGGCTGCCCGCGCCTGCGGCATCGGCAGCAGGCGCAGGGTGGCCTCCGTGACGATCCCCAGCATCCCCTCGCTGCCCACGAACAGGCCGACGAGGTCGAAGCCCGTCTTGTTCTTGTGCGTGCGGCCACCGCAGCGCACGACCTCGCCGCTGGCGAGCACGGCCTCCAGGCCGAGCACGTAATGACGCGTGACGCCGTACTTGAGGCAGCGCGGACCACCGGCGTTGGTGGCGATGTTGCCCCCGAGCGTGCTATTTTTAAGGCTGGCTGGGTCCGGCGGATAGAATAGCCCACGGTCTCGGGCGGCGGTCTGGAGGGTTTCCGTGATGACGCCCGGCTGGACGACGGCCACGAAGTCGCGCTCGTTGATTTCGAGCACCCGGTTCATGCGCGCCAGCGAGAGTGCAATCCCGCCACGGGTTGGAACGCAGCCGCCGACGTAGCCGTAGCCCGCGCCGCGCGCCGTCACGGGAATGTTGCGTTCCGAGCAGAAGCGCAGCAGACGGGCAACATCCTCGGTCGAGCGCGCGAAGACAACGGCTTCCGGCGGGTGGGTGGCGATCCACTTGTCGCCGGAGTGAAGGCCGAGCGTTTTCGCGTCGTCGGCGACCGTGGCGGCGTCGGCGTCGAGCCGGCGGCGCAGTTGGAGGGCGGGGGCGAAAGTCATGGGCAAAAATCTACAGCCGTTTGCGGGATGATCGAGTGTGATGGAGTCAGGCGGCTGCGCCGCAGTGGCACCCATGGCGCCCGGAGGTTGCCATCCACCTCGGAATCCATCGCTTCCGGCGTCGATATATACGTCAGTCGGGCGGCAGGAGGTTCAGTTCCGCGCAGACGCGCCGGAGCGATTCGTCGCGGTCGCGCCGGTGCAGGTCGTGGCGGTCGGCGATGGTCGTGCCCATCGCTTGCTCCAGCGTGCGCCGGTTGTCCGAAGCGTCCCGCGCGACACCGTCGATCCCCCGGGAGCCCTCCGTCAGGTTGGCCCGGAAAATCGCCGCCGCGCTGAACGGCAGAAAATCGTGGTACGTCTGCGGGACCAGGGTCACGTCGCCCGCGTCGAGTAGCGCCGGGAGATCGGCTTTCCTAGCGGCGTTGCTTCCGCGCCGGGTGCGTCCGGCCTCCGTCGTCTGGTAGGTGTAGTAGGCCCAACCGGCGTCGTGCAATTGCCGGTCCGTCCGAGGGTATTCCTGCTTGAATTTAGCGACCTTGGCTTGCTTGGCGGCGGGGTCGGTTTCACTTTCGATGCCGTAGGCGTTGTAGGCGGCCTCGCCCTTGCGTGTGAGCGCGACGCCGCGCGCCTCGATCTCGCCGAAACGCGCCTTGTGCTGGATGACAGCGATGGGAACGGAAGCCAGCGCCGCCTCGATGCGGGCCATGTAGTCGGCCACCTTCTCGCCGGATTGCAATTCGAGCCGGGGGGCGTCGGCTTTCGATTGCGCCAGGGAAATGGGGTCGCGTGCAAACTCCGCGAGCACCGCCGGGTCCAGCGTGACGAATACGTCCTCCCCGGCGGCGATGCGCGCGATCTGGTTCAACTGGATCTGCGGGCTGCCCTCGCGGATGGGCGGCCCTTGGATCACCGTCTGCATGGGGATGCCCGCCGCGTTGAGCTGGGCCACGGCGTCCTCAATGTCGAGCGCGCGGGGCGTCAGGTGGTTCAGCACGGGCGATTCCAGGACGATGTCCGCCAGCGGGTCGCTGATCTGCCGCAGTTTGGAATACAGCGCGAAGTTGACGACCTTGTCCTTGTGCATGCTCAGCGCCTCGACGACTAGCGCCGCGAACCGGCGCGCGTCGTCCGCGCCCAGCCCACTGTTGCGTTCCGCCCGGTCCAGCAGTGCCAGGAGTTCGGGCGAAAATTTCGGGTAGAGCCGACGGTTTTTTTCCAGTTCGGCGAGCACTTCGTCGCGGACCTGCGGCGGGATCGAAGGGACGTGCAGCATCGAACAGAACATGCGGAACGCACTTTCTTCCACCGAGCGGTCCGTGGAGCGGAAGGCGGTGGCGATCATCGGGAGCGATTTTTCGCCGAGGATCGTCATGTCGTAGAACTCGACCGGGACCATGCCCAGCACCGCGAAGATGCGCGTGACGACGCGCATTTCCTCCGCGCCGGGCACGCGGATCGCGCCGTGTTTTTCCTCCATCAGCGTTTCCCGGTTCACGTGCGGGTCAGGGTGGCGGTCGAGCTGCGCCAGATTGGACGCCCGGACGGGTACGGTGAAGCGGTTGTATTCGGGCAGTTCGCGGCCGTACATCTCGGAAAAACCGCGCGCGACGAGCTTGCGGATTTCGAAGGCGGGCAGCGTGGCGGAAGCGGGGGCGGATTCAGAATACATGAGAGGATCAATTTTCTGGAAAATTCAAAGGCAGGGGGCCGGGAACGAGGCGAGGGTTTCGATCTTGTCCAAGAAAACGACGAAGGCCGGATCGTCGTCGACTCGCGGGGCGAGTTTTTGCAGGAAAATCTCCCTGGCGCGGATGAACTGATTGTGCGCGTCCGCCTGTTTATCGATGATGGCTGCCGAGGCGTCGCAGAGCGCGTAAAAATCCTCCCGGGCGTCGGCGGCGATCACGCGCGGAAAAGCCTGCCCGTGACTGAAACCGTAGACCGTCCGCAGCAGCGCGTGGTGGGCGCGCATGGTGGGGGAATCGTAGAGGCAGTTCAGGTTCGCCTTCGCCAACAGGGCCGCGAACGTTTCCGCCGCGGCGGGGGGCAGCAAGGCGGCCACCTCGGCTTTGAGGTGGTCCGCAAAATAGAGCCGGTCGGTAGGGCTGAGCGGGTTCTTGGCGAAAATGCCGTGGAAATACGCCCGCAGGTCGTCCACGCCGAGCGCACCGGAACGGAGCTGGAACTGCTCGCCCAGCTCGCGCCCGCACCCCATGGCGAGGTCGGGAATGTCGTGGTGCCGGAAGTAGGCGAGGAGCGCCTTTTCCCACACGGAGCCGCGCGCAAGATCGCCCTGGAGCAAACAGGAAAGATGCGGGAAAAGCTGACCCGCGTACTCCACGCTGCTGTCGAGCGGTGTCAGGGCCGGGAGGTTTTCAATTTCGATCACGTCCACCGCGCCGACCCGCACGGCAGCGTCGCCGAACTTCGTGGGCGTGGACAGGCCGAAGACGGGATTATAGCTGAGGTCATTGCTCACGTCCGCGACGACCGAAAGACGGTGCGGCGCGGCGTGGGGAGCGACCATCTCACGGGTCAAAAACGGCGGCCCCGGCTGCGCCAGAAACACGCAGTTGCACATGATGTCGAAGTCCAGGATGGCCGGGAACGGGCCGCCCGCGCGCGTTTCCGTCCGGCCCCAACGGGTCGGCTCGATCCCGAGCGCTTCGAACAGCGCCGCCGCGCCGCGCCCCGAGCGGCCGTTCGCGCCGATGACCAGGGCGGTGGGCTGGCGGCCCAGCCACGCCAGCTTGGCCCGGAGTTCGTCGATGAATTGCTGACGGCTCAGGTAATGACGCGGGAGGGAGTAGGGAGGAGCAACGCCCGCCTGTTTTTCTACCCAGATGTGGACGGCGGCGATGGCACCCGCGAAGCCCGCCGAATAGCTGAACGTTGCTACGCGTTTGCCCTCGTCATCGACGAGGTATTCCAGGTCGAGCAACGTCCCCCGGCCCAGGGCGAAGCGGCGCATCGTCACCGGCGTGTGTGCCTGGCCTTTGTAGACGTGCGCGAAATAGATGTGCCGATGCCGCAGGGCAAGGTTGTCGGCGGTGATCTCCGCTTGCAGCACCTCCTTGATGCCGAGGATGAACGCCCCGACGGGCGCGTCGTGCCAGGTGCCGGGGGGGGCGATGGCCGCGCCGTGCGCGCCGTAGGCGTCGTCCGGGAAGACTCGCGTGGGCGAGCTTTCCACCGTGACCTCGTGGCCCGCTGAGACGAGGACGCCGACCTGCTCCGGCGTGACCGGGGCACGTCGTTCGTCGGGTTTATATTCGTGGCGTAACCAGAGGTGGGACATAGGCAGTTAGATTGCTTGTCCGAAAGTCGCTGTCGGGGGGCAGCATACCCTCAATTTGAATAGACCAGCTTGTCCATTCAAGCAAGTTTCCTACCCCGTTATCCGGCGGGTCGCGGCGCGGTGGGAGGTGAATAAAGCCTTGACGCCCGCCCGTGAAAAACGAAGTTTCCGCCAGCCTTTGGCGGCCAGAGAGCAAACCCCCGCTTGGAACCGGATCGTCCCAGAAAAATCGTGATCGTCGGCGCGGGCCTGATGGGTGCCGCTGCCGCCGACCGCCTGCCTGCGTTGGCGCGTGAGAGCGGCGTGCCCGTGCAGGTGACGATCCTCGAACGCGGAGCGGAGAACGCCCCGGCGGGCAGCAGCGCCGGGGAATCGCGCATCTCGCGCAAGACGAGCTTCGAGGACGCCGAGGTGATCCCGGGCATGACCGTGCGCTCGAACGCCGCGCTGTACGCGCTGGGCGCGGTGGAGCCGGCCCGGACCGTCATCCTGGGGAACAACCCGCGCTACATCGACGGGGCGCTCCGGGCGGCGGTCGGCTGCCAAGTCGCGCATGCGCCGTTGGACGATCTGGCCAAGTCGGTCGCGTACGTGAACACCGACGGCCTGCGCGGTTTGGTCGAGGCTCCGATGGACGAGGGTGGCGACGGTTCGGGGATCATCAATCCGCGCGTAGCGATCCGGGCGTTGCTGGCGCGGGCGGCGGCGAACGGCGTGACGGTGCGGTACGGGACGGGCGTGCGGTCCCTGGTCGAACGGGGCGACGGGACGGTCGAACTCGCGTTGGACAGTGGCGAAACACTCTGCGCCGACCGGGTAATCGCCGCCAGCGGGGTGTGGAACGATCCGCTGGTCGGCGCGGCCAGCCCGGCGTCGCTGCACACGAGGGCCAAGGTGCTCAAGGTCTTTTGGTTCAAGCTCAAGGACGGCAGCGAACCGGGCGACTTTCCGAATTTTATCTTCAAGGTCAAAGGCGGGGCGGAATTCGCCGCCGCGCATCCGGGGTTTGCCGCCGCGCATCCGGGGTATGATTTTCGCCGGGCGGAGACCGAGGAAGGGTTTTATTTCCTGCGGGAGAGTCTACCGGACGGCGCTCACCTAAAGGTGGGTCACTACCAGCCCACGCCGCTCGTGAAGGAGGCACCGGACGCGCTGCTGGCGCGGGAAACGATTGCCGACGACCACGGGGCGTTCGTCGCGGGTTTCGTGCGCGAGTTTTTCCCGGGACTCGCGCCGCACTTGGAGCGGACCGATGCGCCGAGTTTCACGCGTACCTACCTGGAGAGTTTCGCCACGGACGCCATGCCGATCATCGGTCCCCGGTCGGCGGGGAGCCGCGTGATCGTGATGACGGGTTTCAGCGGCATCGGCGCGAAGTTTGCCGTCGAGGCCGGAGCGTACGCCGCGCTTTACGCGCTGGACCAGCCCGGGCGCATCCCGGAAGCAGCGCGCAAGCTGTTCGCGCCGGAGCGGGAGTCGCTCCGGCCCAAGCTGCCGACGACGTGGCGGGTCAACGGGCGGCTGGGCGCGCCGGGACCGGACGGGACCGTGCAATCGCCGCCTTGCCTGGACATGGGGCTGCTGGGCGAAAAGGCCGCGAAACTCTACCGCAACGGGTATCCCGCCAACGCGGGCATCCCGGAGGCGCGCGCGGCCGTGGCCAACCTGTTCAACCGTTACCAGGCGGACCGGCGGATGCCCGGCGAGCCGGTCAACCTGGAGCAGGTTTACCTCGCCACCGGCGGCGCGACCGACGCCATCCAGATCGTCATTGACCACGCGCGGTCAAAATTCGCGCCCGGCGCGACGCCGCGCGCATTGCTGATCGTGCCCATTTATCACCTTTATTTGGGTCAGCTTCGGGAAAACGGGTTCGCCACCGATTACGCAGACAGTTCGGACCACTACGACGAGGCCACTAACACATTGACCCCGCGTTCGGACGAGGAGGTACTGGCGGACATTCGCGCGCAACTCACCCCGGAGACCTGCCTGCTCTTTAGCAATTCACCGCGCAATCCGGACGGCAAGATTTACAGCCGCTCCTTCTTGGAGGGCGTGTTGAAGATTCTCGACGATCATCCGGCGTTGCGCGTCGTCAGCGACACGATTTACAAGGAAGTCGCGCCCCGGGAGGAAAACGTCCTGACGCTCTACGGCCTGGCCACACCCGCGCAACGGCGACGCATCTACGAGGTGGACGGCACCAGCAAGTCGGTGGCAAAGACGATGGACCGTGCGGCGTGGCTGCTCAGCGACGCCGCCAACGTGGCCGAAATCGCGGCGGTCAGCCACCTGAAGCGCGGGCGTCCGGCGTTGCCGCAGATGTTGCAAATCGTCTCGATGGACGAGTACCTGGACGGCAGTGCGCCAGATTATCTGCGGCAAAACGCCGCGATGTACGCGGGCAAGATGCGGTACGTGGCAGCGGCGGCGGCGCAGGTCGCCGGATTGCATTGTTCGCCGCATCTCGGCGCGTACTACGGCTACCTGGATTTTCGCGCGGTCGATTTCGGCACGCCCATGACCGCACTGGAAAAGGAGCACGCGGTGGTGGACGCCCTGACGGTCCGGGGCATCGGTGTGTTCGCGGGGTCCACGTTCCGGCACGCGGGGACGGTCCGGTTCAACTGTTCCTTCCGTAACGAGAGCCTGCGCGACATGATGGCCGTCATGGTCGATACTTTTGAGGGTCTAGGCGCGACCGTGGAGCGCCGGGAAATTCCGCTGCCCGAAATCGACGCGCCGAGCTACGACTTTCGGCCGTATCCGGTCGGCACCCTTTCCACTCAACAACCCGGTTGATCAGCGCCATGCAAACCGCCGACATTCAACAACAGGTCGCCGCAATTTTCGCTCGCTATGGACTGGCGGAAAAACTGCGCGGCGACCTGCCGGTCATGACCCCGCTCACCGGCGGCCAGATCGGCGCGGTGGCGAGCGATTCCGCCGAAAACGTGCGCGTGATGATTGACCGGGCAGCCGCCGCCTGGGAGCAGTGGAAACTCGACCGGGAAACGCGGGTGGAATTCTTGCGCGCCGTCGGACGCGGGATCAACGAAAGCGCGGCGGACCTGGCCAAGCTGACGCACTACGATTCCGGCAAGAGCGTCCGGGAATCCGCCGCCGACGTGGCCAGCACGGTGGCGTTGATCGAAAACACGCTCAAGGCCGCGTCCTACGAACCGCTGCCCAGCGGGGCGGTGCGCTCGAAGGAATACACGCCGCTGGGTGTCGTCGTCATCATCGAGCCATTCAATTTTTTCAGCATCAAGCTGTGGACGGGTGTTCCGGCGTTGTTGGCGGGCAACACGGTCATCTGCAAGGCATCCGAAAACGTGTCGCTGCCCACGATCCTCCTCGCGGAGATCGTGCGTCGAGCGACGCGGGAGTTTAACGCGGGGAGGACGGAGGCGATGGTGCCCGAGGATATTTTCCAAGTGGCCGTGGGTGGCCCAGAAATGGGCAAAGCGCTCGTCGCCGACGCGCAGGTGGCAAAGGTGGTCGTCACCGGCAGCATCGCCGTTTGTGAGAGAGTGAAGGAAGCCGACCACCAACTCGGCAGGGAAGCGAAGGCGCTGACGGAAGGCGGGGCGGCAAATTTCGTCATCGTCTCCGACCGGCACGACGGCATGGAGCGCG
This sequence comes from uncultured Chthoniobacterales bacterium, assembly GCA_964242205.1. Lineage (GTDB taxonomy): Bacteria > Verrucomicrobiota > Verrucomicrobiia > Chthoniobacterales > SZAS-18 > CAHJWO01. The sequence goes on along the minus strand of CAXTBX010000002.1, from coordinate 12,546 downwards.
GGGCTTACCTCGATTTCGTGGTCGGCGCGGTCCTCAAGTCTGTGCTGCCGTACGGTGGTCAAAAGTGTATCGGTTCGCGGTTATTGGTCGTGCACGCCGGTGTTCACGAGGATTTCGTCCGGAAGGTGCGGGCGCGGCTCGCCGATTTCGCGCGGGATTGGAGCGTGGAGAGTGCGTTCTCCCAAGAGAATCCGTTTGAATACAGTCCGCTGATCAACGCGCGTGCCGGTGAGCGTTTTCAATGGGCGTTGCAGGAGACGGCGGTGCAAGGGGGCGAGCTGGTCGGCGGTGAACGCCTGGGTGGCGACTGTTATCCCGACGCACATTATTACCGGCCAGCCTTGGGAATTTTTCCGGCACCGGTTCCCTTGGTGGGGGAGGAAATCTTCGGGCCGTATTTTGCGATTATTCCGTATGCGGGATCGGTCGAGGACGCGTTGCGGCTGGCGCAAAAGCCGAACGCGAAATTGGTGAATGCATACTACGGGTCGGACCCGGCGGAAGCAAAAATTTTCCAGCAAAAGAACGAGGCGGGTTTCACCCTGATCAACACCCCGCTGGGTACGGGTTTACTGCCATCTTACGGTCTCGGCTTCGGGGGCAACGGCCTGTCGGGGCAGGGGGAGAGTTTCGCGCGTGATCCGGAATCGATCTTCGTCAGGCAGGACGGTGCAATCAAGCGTCGCGTCACCTTCAAGCTTCCGGTTTTGTGAAGCCCGCAGATCGAGCGTCTGGTCGAGATCAAAAACGGTGGCGGCACGCACCTCGTACGCCACATCGTCGCCTCCGGGGACGAGCCGGAAGCGCCCCGGCGGCTGGTGCTGGGCAGCGATGAGTACGCCCAGATCTGCGAAGGCCTCACCGGATGGCTGGCCGCGCCGAAAGCCCAAAGGGGTCTCGCCTGCGCAATGGGCTGCGACGGTCCTGGCGAGGAGGCCGATTGCTTGTGTGGCGATTTGCGGTATGGTGCTATACCCCTCTTTTCAATGCACAGCATTCCCTCCCCCCGTGGAATGGCGTGGCGAATTACCGGCTTTCTAGCCGCCGCTTGCGCGTTTCTATCCGTTGCCGTCCCCGTTCACGCCGCCGTGCGCGCCGTCTACGTAGGCAACGAATTTTATCCTCCCAACGCTGCCACGGAAACGCTGGCCAAGCAGTCGGGTTTCAATACCCTGTTCCTGTTCACCACCAACATCGCCGCCAACGGCGACATCGCCTACAACGGCACGACGGTGGTTTCCAACGGCGTCTACGTGGGCGACCCGACCTGGGGCAACCGGCTCGCCGCCGTCAAGAGCGACGGGCGGGTGACGCGGATCGAACTTTGCATTGGCAGCTACGGCTCGACGGCGTTCGACAACATCAAGGCACTCGTTGCCTCCCAGGGAACCGGCCCGACCAGCATCCTGTACAAAAATTTCCTGGCGCTCAAGAATGCGACCGGCGTGGACGCCATCCAGTACGACGACGAACAGACCTACCACGTGGCCTCCGCCGTGGCGTTTGGCCAGATGATCGCCGGCCTGGGTTTGAAGGTGACGTTTGTGCCTTACACGGCGCAGAGCTTCTGGGTCAACGCCAAGAGACAGTTGGGTGCGTCGGTCGACGCTATTTACCTGCAATGCTACGACGGCGGCGCGGGGAATTCTCCGGCGCAGTGGAACACCGCCTTCGGCAACGGGGTCAAGGTTTACCCCGGCCTGTGGGGCAACACCAGCACCCAGCCGCAGGCCTTGGCCCAGTTCCGCGCCTGGCAGCAATCGCTCGGCATGAACGGCGGCTTCATGTGGCTCAATGGCTCGCTGCCCGGCGACGCCGAATCCTGGAGCCATCCGCTGCGGCTTTCGCTCGACCCGGTGCCTTACTTCATGCTGGTCAACCAGACCAGCGGCAAACCGACGGAACTTACCAACGGCAACACGAATAGCGGCGCGGCGGTCAACCAGAACTCCTACGACTACACCAATGTGAACCAGCGCTGGTCGCTCTTGCCGACCGGGGATGGCAACCATTACAAGCTGCTCTCGTGGGTGTCGGGCTTTGCGTTTGGCGTGAGCAACAACTCGACGGGGGATTTCGCGCCGGTGGTGGCGGCGAAGTATATGAACAACTTCGGCCAGCAGTGGGATCTGTTCGACACGGGTAACGGCTGGTTCGAGTTGCGCAACGTCAACAGCGGCAAGGCGCTGGATGTCAGCGGCTCCAGCACTGCCGACGGGGCCGTGATTCAGCAGTACAGCCCGAACAACACGGGAGCACAGCGCTGGCGCTTCCAGCCGCAGGGCGACTACTACGTCGTCAACGCCACCAGCGGGCGCGACGTTTCCATCCAGGCTGGCGCCAACGGCAACGGCAGCCCCGTCGTCCAGTACGACGAACAGGCCGGCCCGGCCTTCCAGTGGCGTTTCGGCAGCGTGGGAGCCGGTTACTACAAGATGGCCAGCCTCAACGCCCTGACGCGCGCGCTCGGGGTGATCGGAGGGTCCACGGCGGCGGCGGCCAACACCCAGCTGTCCGACTACACCGTCACCACCGCGGGTGCGCAGCAGGTGAGGCTGCTGCCGCTGACTGATGGGCACTTCAAGTTCTATTTCGCCCATGATGGCCTGAGCTTCGACGTGCCGGGAGGTCAGACCGCCAACAACGTGCCGCTCCAGCAGTCTCCGGACAGCGGCAACCTTTGGCAGCGATTCGACCTGAAGCGCGTGATGACCAGCGTACCGGTTCCGCAGGCCGTCACGGGGGTAACCGTCAGCCTGATCGATGGCCGGGCAACCCTGAACTGGAGCGCCGACGCCTACGCCAACGGGTACAACGTGAAGCGGTCCACGACCAGCGGAGGGCCTTACACGACGGTGGCCAGCGGCGTCGGTGCAACAACCTACGCTGATGCGGGGCTGGCGTATAGCGGCACCTATTACTACGTCCTGTCGGGGGTCAGTGATACTGGCGAGGGAGCGAACTCGTCCCAGGTCACCGCGATGGATGGCTATGCGCAATGGGCGCAGCAAAACGGCCTGACGCCCGGGGCCGCTGGCAGCGGATTCGCCGATGTGCCAGACGGAACGGGGGTATCTAATGGGGTGCGGTACAGCGTGCCTGGCGGCTTGAACGCCGCGCCCGGCGCAAGCGCGTCCACGCTGACCTTCGACCTGCGCACCGACCCGAGCCTGTCCGTCACGGCGCTGGTTTCGCCGGACTTGGCGAACTGGAGTGTTGCCGGGGGAACGCTGACGGCAGCGGGCGACCAGAGCGGGGTGGCCGCCGGGTTCACGCGGCTCATCTTCCAGGATGCCGCCGGTGCCCAGGCTGCGCGCCGGTTCTACCGTCTGCAGATTTCGCGCTGACTCGGGGCGGAACCATCGCGTGGGCCGAGTTTTGAGCGGAAGATCTGCTCGGCCTGAAACCGGTCGAGCCTCGCTCGGGTCACGGGGAAAATCTGTCCTGCCGCTTTGGCTTGGGCGTCGGACTCTTTCAAACTTCCGCTCAATGGTTTCTCAGGGCCGCGTCACCTTCAGGCGCAGGAAGCTCCGCGCGTAAGCAGAGGCCACCCAACTCGTGCGTGCCTTCATCGTCATGGTACCGTCGCCGTTGTTCACCGGATAACCCGCGACCGTCGTGGTCGCCTGCCATGCCGCCGGGTCCAATCCCGTGCTTGCCTCCACCGTGCACGCCGCGTCCGTCGGTGCGGGGATCGGGTAGATGTAAGTTAACGTCGGGTAAACCCCACCGTCCACCGCCTCCACCTTGACGGTCGGCAACTTCGCGGTGTTGGCTTGCGTCGGATCGGTCCCCAGGGCGTATTCCACCAGATTAGCAATGCCGTCGCCGTCGTAATCCGCCGCGTCCGCCGCCTGCGCGGACCCGGCGGCGGTCATGCCGCCGAAATATTGGATCTTCCAGGTATTGAGCGGCGTGTCCAGCAACGCCACCGTGGCGGCACCGCCGGACGCGAGGTATCCACTGCCGCCGCTCAGCGCCAGCGTCACGGCCTGAGTTCCGGTCAAGGTGTTGTCCGCCGCAGGATTGACCATGATGGTCGCCGTCGTCGTGTTCGCCGGGATGACCACGCTGCCGCTGGTTGCGCTAGCAGGGGCGGGACTCAACGTGTAGCGCGTGCCGTAGGCGGCTTGTCCCACTCCGGTCTGGATCGTGTAATTCACCGTCAACGCGCTGCTCGGCGCCGGGACGCATTGCACCGTGAATGCTCCCGCGTTCCCCGTGTGCTCCTGCGTGGTGCCGACCGATGCCGCGAGGTTCACCGCGACCGGCGTGGTCACCGTCGCCACGTTGGAAAACGGCGAGCTGGTTTCCGCGCTCACGGCAGCCACTCGGTACGAGTACGTCGTCGCCACCGCCAGGTTCGCGTCGGTGAACGTCGTCGTGTTCGCGCCCACGGAACCCACGGGTACGAAACTCCCGCCGCCGGTGGCCCGCTCGATGCGGAAGCTGTGCTCGTTGCTGGACTGGTCCGTCCACGCCACGCTGACCTGCGTTCCAGAGATCGGCGTGGCGCTCGGGCCGCCCGGCGCTCCCGGGGTGCCGGTGAACGCGGCGTTGTAGCTCCACGAAAGGATGTCCTGCTGCGCGCTTTGCCCGCCTGTCCCGGCGGTGAATCCCAGGTAGGCGGTCGAGCCGCCTAAGACGCTGACGAGGTTGACCGGATACGTCTGCGTGAACGTCGCGTGCGTGCTGAGGTCCGTCATAGTCTCGGTGAGCGTCGTGCCGTCGTAGGTCAGCGCCGCCCGGATGAGGTCACCGCTGTGGAAATCCACCCCGGCGCTCGTCACGTCGATGGCCCCGGAGGAAGTCGCCGTCGCCGCCGTATTGTCGTCGGGGGCCGCTCCATTGAGGTACAGTCCGGTGGTGCTCAGGCCGGGATACAGGTCGAACTTGATCGCCGCGCTGGTAGCGATACCCGAGTAGCCGAGATTTCCACCGGTTCCTCCGAGCGCCGTCAGCCCGCTGCGCTGCATGGCGAACGTAAATCCGTCCGCGTTCGCGTTCGTGAGTTGGAATGTGAACTCCAAGGCGAACTGCGCAATGCTCCGCGTGGTCTTGAACCACGCTGAGCGTGTCTGGTTGGAACCACCGTTAGTCAACCGCAACGCCGACCCGACAATGGCGGCAGTGGTGCCGAAGCCGTTGGTGGTCAGCAGCGAACTGGCCGAGGCGAAACCATTGGGCAGGTCCACGGCGGGTGTGGCACCCGCCGTGGCGGCGACGACGCTGGAATAAGTGGACGCCCCCGCCTTGTTCAAGGCGCGGATGCGAAAATAATAGGTTGTACCCACCTGCAAACCCGTCACCGGATAGTTCGTGGCGAACGCCGCCGTGGTGACGAGCGGCGTGGCCGGGAAGTTGTTGGGATCGGTCGAGGCATAAACCTCGTACCCGGCCCGGCTGTCGGTGCCGTAGTTCCAGAGCAGGTCAATCGTGCCACCGGACGCCGTCTGGGCAAACAGGCTCGCCGGTTGCGCTGGCGGCGAGGTCGAAACACTGGCGTTCTGCGCGATGGCGTTGGCGACCGTCGCGGCGACGATGGCGTAGCCCGCGTCGGAGAGATGCGTCTTGTCACTCGCGTTGAAGTAGAGGGGATTCTGTTCGTCGCCGTCCTGGCCGATGTTGGGATCGCCCGTGTTGTCCGCCAGCACGTCGGGCCGCGCCACCGTCAAGGTGGGCGGACTCTTCCTCAGCGCATTGAGTGCGTCCCGCCGCTCGTTGAAGCCCGTCTCCGAACCCAGGTTTTGCGCATACACCGGGTGGTCGGCGGGCGTGTTGGTCACGTCTACCACCACCGTGTCGGCCCGCGCGGCGTGCCGGGCCTTCCAGTAGGTTTGCAGCCGGGTATACACCGTTTGCACCGCCTTGGCCACCGTGACCGGCGGTTTGATCGAGCCATCGATGCCGAAGTCATTAGTCCCGCCCTCCACCACGGCGACCGGCGGCTGCTCGGTGGTGGCCACGAGCGCGTCCACGCGGGTGGCAGCGTCCCCGCTCATCTGGCTGACGGTAAGCCCGCTCCGGCCCAGGTTGACGACGTGGTAGCGGTTGCCCAACAGCTTCTGCAAGGCCCCCGGGTACACGGGCGCGAGCGGACTGGCCGTGCCCTGCCCGCTGGTGGCGTTTTCCCCGTAGGTCAGCGAGTCGCCGTCGCAAGTCACCGCCGTCACCGCGTAGGTTTGCACGCTGGCGATCAGGAGGCTCCCCGTGCCCGATGCCGTCGTCCACGGCACCAACCCAAACCCGCCCGCTGGAATGCTGCCGGAAGGCAGCGCCACGCTCAGGAACGCGAGGATTTTTCCCGTGGTCAGGTCGGTGGCCGTCATCGCTACCGCCGCATTGGCGATCACTCGCGCCTCCACCGCCACCGGGTTCGCCGGAACGTACGGGTTGGTCGCGTTCGCCGTCGCCAGCTTGGTCGGCGAACCTGCGTTGGAGATGGTGTACGCCCACAGCGCGGTGCTATTTTCCAGCGCGAAGTTGAGCAGCAGCCCGGAGCCGCTGCCCTGGAAGCGCAGCAGCACCCCGAGCGTCGCGTTGCCGCGGCGGTAGTTTGGCGGCACGACCACCCGGCAGCCCTGGTCGCGCACCTGCTCCGCCGTGCCTTGCCGCAGGACATAATCCCGCAGGTAGGCGTCCGTCCCGCCGTTGATGCTGTCGGGAGTCAGCACCAAGTTGCCGCCGCTGAAAGAGGCTACCCCGCCGCGCAGGTCGCTGAAGCCGACGGCGGCGAGCGTCCTGCTCCCGTCGAAGTCATTGCCGTTCGCCTGGCTGTCGTAAAAATTAGTCGCGGTCGCTGCGTCAGCCGCCGAATGGCTGACCGGAGCGTACGTCGACCTTGGTTGCGCGGAAGCTGCCGGCCCGAGGTTGCCGACCAACACGGCGGCAAGCAGCATGGAAGCGTTCAGTCGAATTTTCATGGGGGGATCAAGGCACGCCTACGGTGTAAATATATCCGAGGCTGGTGATCGGTAAAGTGACGGACACGCTGCCGTTCAGGAGTCGAAACGTCTCCAGCCCCAGCGGTTCACTCACGCTGGCCGGGTGAATCCTGGCACGCCGACCAGCGCGGCTGCGCCTCTGATCAGCGTTGTGCTTCGCTTGAAGCCAAAAGCCGCTTTTGTCGCAGAGAAAGAGACCTTCGGACAGGCCCTCTCTCAATTACTCCCATGTGAAAACCTTTCCTCATCGCTTTCACCGGACGACAGTTTCAAGAACGACGGATAAATCTGTCTTGCAGACGAAGCAGGCGCTTGGTCGAGCCGATTGCCGCCATAAAAAAAGCGCCCATCGTAACGATGGGCGCCCCTTGCTCGAACACCTCCGCCGAGGCACGCTAAATTCGCGCGGTCGAACGGCGGCGGATCACCAGCAACGCGCCTCCCAGTCCGAGCCCCAGAAAGGCCACGGACGATGGCTCAGGAACCGCTTGGCGCAATTCGAATTCGACCGCACCGGGGTTCTGGGTGGGGTTGTTCCCGATGAACTGCACGACGAAATACTGACCCGTGATCTGCGTGGAATTGGCATTGAAGCTGAAAAGGGTGTAACCGCCCGCCCCCAGCCCCGTGACCGACCCTTGAGAGATAAAGGAAGTGGGTGCCGGTTTGTTGCTGTTTGTGCCCCCCGCAGTCCCCGACGTGACCAACGCCGCAGACGTGATGTAGGCGTTGTATTGGGCCAGGGTCAGACTGAAGACGTTGATACGGCTCACCAGATCAACGGTGTCAGTCGGACCATTGAATTGCGCGTACCCGATTCCATCGATGGTAGCCGTAGAAGCCAAGTTGAAGGCGAGGATCGGGCTCTTGTCACCGGTATCGCCGTTGGCGGCAAACCCATTGGTTGAGCCCGTGTTGGTGATGTTCGTCTGGGTAGCGTTGAAGGTCCCGTCAAAAGCGAAGGAACCAGAGAAGCCGCCTCCATGCTCCGTCGATTCGTAGATGGTAGAGCCGGTAGCAGGCTTCAAAAGCATCTGAGCGTGGGCGGTGCCCGCACCCAATAAACCCATCGAAACCATGACGCTGGCGACGGCGAGGCTGGCTTTTTTAGGAGTGGTGAAATGCAGGTATTTCATTGTTGGGCGATGCTATGTGAGGGGCGAAAGCTGAGTGATGTAGAGCGATTGAATACCGAACAAGCGTTCGATGGCAAGCAAAAAAACATTTTATTTTCATCTTTGTGACGGGTCTTGGCCAAGGGACACAGTTCGGGATGGTTCGACGATCATCGCGCAGGTTCGTGCTGAGCGATTCCGCCCTTGGTTTGGCGCGAATTCTTCGCTCGCTAACGAATTGCTTTGTGCACTCTGCATTTTTTTCTTGCGTGAACCCTGGGTTATGTATATCAATGATGCCCAAATCCCCCCTTTATCGGAAGTTCGCTGAGTCGTTCCTACAGCAGCTGACTCACCACTTTTCGACCGCTGCCCCTCCCCCCTTATGAACAAAAACGTCCGTTCTTTATCCCTGTCCCGCCGTGTCTTGAACTGGCACGCCGCCATCAAGTTGCTTCGAGCCTCTGCGAAGGTGGTCAGCACCGTTTCCCCACGTGTCATCTTGACCGGCTCGGTTACGGCTGCTGCCTGTGCCATCGCCGCGTCGCCGGTTTCGGCGCAGACTAATTATTATTGGGACGGGGGCACCACGAATATTGCCACCAACGGAGACGGCGCTAGCGCGGGCGGAAACGGTACCTGGAGCACGGCGATTGCCAATTGGGACGTGGGCAGCGGCGTGCCACACAGCGTCTGGGTCAACGGCAACACGGCCAACTTTGGTGGGACCTCCGGGACGGTGACGCTTGGCACGGCAATCACCGCGGCCAACATTGTGATTAACCCCTCCTCCGGCGGTTACACGCTTGCCACCGGCGGATTTCAACTAACCCTCACCGGCGGTGTCACGGCAACGACCGCGGCTGTCAACTTCATCAATGGCGCTGGCACGCTGGCTTTGACGGGAGGCGGTACGCATACCTTCACCCTCACGGGCAGCGCCTTGAACATCGTCTCCGGCATCACGGGGTCGGATGCCATCACATTGGCGGGTGGCAACCTTGGTTTTTCGGGTGCGAATACCGGCTATACCGGTAAGGTGACGGTCAATGGCACCGGCAGCAATACCACCCAGCTGTTTCTCAACAGCGATCTGTCGCTTGGAGCGGTGCCGGCCGCCAACGTTGCCGACAGCTTGACCTTGAATGGAGGCACCGTCATCGCGGGTGTGGTCACCGGGACCGCAATCAACTACTTCAACGCTAATCCCATCCTTTCCGCCAATCGCGGCATCACATTGGGGGCCAACGGAGGCACCTTCACGATCGGCTACGGCTCGGCGGGTTTCTTGACGATCAACGGCGTCATTTCCGGCGGGGGAACGCTTATCAAGAATGATAGTGGCACGCTGTTCCTAAACGGCACGAACACTAACACTGGCGCTACGAACGTAAACGGTGGTACTCTTCAGCTCGGCACGGGCGGCACGACGGGGTCGCTTACCGGTACTTCGGGTATCGTTATCAGCAACAACAACGGCGGCACGCTGGCTGTCAATCGCTCGGACGCTCTCGCCTTCACGGCTCCTATCTCGGGCGCGGGCGGCTTTTCGCAGATCGGCCAGGGGACGACCACTTTGTCGCTGGCGAACACCTACACCGGCACGACACTGGTTTCGGGCGGCACGCTGAATTTGGACTACAACGCGGCGGGCGCGGCGGCGAGCGGCGCTATCCTCAGTTCCAGCAGCGCGCTCAGGGTGGCCGGCGGCACCTTCAACGTCAACGGCAACGCCTCGACCGCCTCCAGCCAGACCCTGGCCAGCCTCACGGTGGGAGCAGGGGCGGGCACGGTATCGACGAGCAGCCCCGGCGCGGCGGCTACCAGCCTGGTTTTCACCAGCGGCACTATTACCCGGGCCAATGCCAACGGACCAGCGGTCGCCATTGGAACGGTCAACTTCGCCCCGGGCGCCAATTCCAGCATCAAGGTGGGAACGGCTGCGAATGCGTTCCTCGGCACCAGTGATTTCTACAACAACAGTGCCTATGCGGCCACGGATGCCACCGGGATAGTGGTCGCGGCGGCGCAAACTAATTCTGCCGTCAACGGCTTCACGTCGGCAGCCACCAACTACGGCAACACGACCTCGGGGGCGACCGACACCCAGACGACGGCGGCGGCGACTGGCAACTCCGTCGTTTTCACGGGTGGGTCGTCGAAAGTGATCGACATCGGCGCGACCGCTTCCAACGCGAACACGCTGACCCTCAACGGTTTCGTCAATACCGGCGGAGCGTTGACCATCCAGGACTCTGGCGCAGGCGCGACGGGCGGCCTCACTATCGGCACCAACAAGGAACTGATCATCGGCGGCAATAGCAACGTCACGATTTCCGCCCCCATCAAGAATAACGCAGCCGGTGCCTCTGGGGTGACCTTGAGCAACACCGGGACGGTTACCCTGAGCGGAACGAACACTTACACGGGTCCCACGACGGTTAACTCGGGAACCGTAAATATCAATGGCTCCGGTGCGCAAACGTCCGGCGCCCTCTACGTGAGCCTCGGCGGTAATTCCGGTGTCCTCAACCTTTCGCCGACCGGAACCTTGGGATTAGGCTCGGGTAACATCATCGTGGGTGCCACCGCCGCCAGCACGGGTGTGATCAATCTCTCTTCCGGCGCAATTTCAACGACCGGTCAGATGAACTTGGGCAGCTTCAACGGCGGCTACGGCGTTCTGAACATGTCAGGCGGTAGCTTGAGTTTGAATGGCGTCCGCAACGGCGGAGGAAACAACGGCTCCTCAAACAGCTTTGGCAATTCGTACTTCAACATCACCGGTAGCAGCACTGTAACTAGCACGGATAATACCGTGATCGGTCGCGTAGGGATTGGCACGAACATCTTCCAACTCAACGGTGCCAATGCGGTGTATAACGCGACAGCCTTCTTCGTCGCTTACGATGGTGGTGGTTACAGCGTGGCAACGGTCGGCGCGGGCACGTTGAACGCCTCGAACACGATCACGTTGAACAACCAGAGTAGTATTGCTGGCTCCGTCGGTATTTTCAACTTGAACGGCGGCCTTGTCAGCAGCGGGGGCGGAATCACTGCGGGCACGGGTGGAACGACGGTTCTCAACTTCAACGGTGGCACCTTGCAGGCCAAGGGGACCGGGACCACGATCAGCGGTCTGTCGAACGCCAACATCTATTCCGGCGGTTTGACGTACGATACCAGCACTTTCGCCAACACGGTGTCCCAGCCGCTCCTCACCACAGGCGGCACCACGGGCGTCAGCAGCATCGCGCTCGCCTCGAACGGCACGGGTTACGTCGCGGCCCCCGTCGTCAACATCACGGGCGGTGGCGGAACCGGCGCGTCGGCGGTGGCGGTGTACGACCCTGTCACCGGCACGGTCACCGGCATCACCATCACCAGCGCGGGCACGGGCTACACCAGCGCCCCGACGGTGACGTTGATCGGCGGCGGTGGGACTACCGCAGCCACCTTGGGCACGATCGCGACCGGCTCGAACGGCACGACTGACGGCGGCCTGACGAAGATCGGCACGGGCACGCTCACCCTGACTGGCGCGAGCACCTATCTCGGCACGACGGTCGTCAACAACGGTACGCTGGCCGCCACTTCGCTCCAGGCCAACGGAACGCCGTCATCCATCGGTGCGGGCACGGCTGTGACGCTCAACGGCGGCACCTTGCGTTACGCTGGTAGCGGGGATACCGGCAACGCGAACGGCGGCGGCTTCAATCGCACCATCACGGTGGGTGCCAACGGCGGGACCGTGGATAGCGCTGGCACTGGATACCTTGGTTTTAGCGGTTCATTCGCAGGATCGGGCACCTTGACGCTCTCGGGAAGTAATCAGTTCCTCTACAGCGGCACCAGCGCGGCAAACTTCACGGGCAACATCATCGTCGGCAACGGCACGGCCAGCAACGGCTTCGTGCAGTACCGCTCCAGCAATGCCAACGCCTTCGGGTCGGGCAGCATCACCGTCAACACGGGCGGCACGTTCACGGCGGACAGTGGGGCGACGACGCCGAGTACACTCGGCAATGCCTTCACGCTCAACGGCGGCTTGTTGAGCACGCAGGCTCCGAACATGACCTATTCCGGACCCATTTCGGTTCCGGTGACTTCCACGGTCGGCCATACCCCGAACTCGAATGGCGCGGGTACGATCACGCTGAGCAATGTGGTCAGCGGAGTGGGCGGGCTGAACGTCGGTGCGGACAATAGCGCCACGACCGTAACCCTCCAGGGCGCGAATACCTATCAAGGGGCCACGACGGTCGCTTTCGGCACCCTGAGTCTGGACAACAATAATTCGACGACAGCGCGGGTGGTCAACAGCAGCGGGATTACCGTCAACGGTGGCGGCACACTGTTACTGGCGCAGAGCGGGGCCACGGCCAGCACGGATCGCATCGGCAACGCGGTGCCGGTGACGCTGGCGACCAGCGCGACGGCCAACGGCGGTGGCAAGTTCAGCACGGGTGGGCTCAGCGAGGGCCCGG
>CAXTBX010000001.1:3768-178535 GCA_964242205.1 uncultured Chthoniobacterales bacterium | reverse complement strand
CCGCAGTACCGCACCATCGTCGGCAGCGTGTCGAGCGGCACGAACCGCCAAACCGTCACGCTCAACGCGCCGTTCAGCGCCGTGCCGGCAGCCGGGGCGGCGGTGGCGATCACGGCCGGATGTAACTTTCAATTCAACAGCGCGACCGGGTGCGCAAAGTTCGGCAACAAGATCAATTTCGGCGGGCAGCCGCACATCGCGGAAAACCTGACGCTCAAGGCGATCCCGATGAAAACCGACAACGCGGGAGGAAAATAGATGATTCCGTTTTTCGATGACCCTGAGAACCGGGCAAAGCTGCGGGCTGAGGCCGCGTCCTGGCTCGACACGCCCTTCCGGGCACGCGCGGCCGTGAAGGGTGCGGGCGTGGATTGCGTGCAGTTGACGGCGCGCATCATGGTCGCTTGCGCGCTGATCAAGAGCTACGTCTTCCCGCGCTACACGATGGACTGGGCCAAGCACCACGACCGCAGCCTCGTGCTCGAATGGTTGACAACATGCCCACGGGTGATCCGCGTGGACGACGCGGAAAGCCCGCGGTTCGGCGACGTGGTCTGTTTTAAGGTCGGCAGGTGCGTCCAGCACGTCGGCGTGGCGCTCGATCCTCCCCATTTCATCAATGCCGTGGAGGGCATGAGCGTGTCGCTCTGCCGCCTCGACGACTCCACTTGGCAGAAACGTCTGGACTGCATCTATCGACCCATCGCTCTATGATCCTCACCGACATCAAACTCACCGCGACCGCCGCGCTCGTTTCCGGACAGGCCGTGCAAATCTGGCCTGCCGGTTTCATTGGCGGGGGCTTCTTCATCCAGAATCGCACCAACGTTCAACTTGACGTGCTGGCCACGATCCCGCCCGTGGGAGGCTCCCCGCAGCCGCCACTGGTCATCACGCTACCGGGGCGCGGCGACAATGTGGATGATACGCGCTTGCCAGCGGACGCCGAGATTAAGCTCTTCACCGGGAAGGGTGGTTCGGCGGCAGACCTTTACACCGCCTTCCGAACGACCAACGCCACGATTTGATGCCGATGCTCTCGATCACAACCCATCGCACGCACGGGGCTTTGGCGCAGTCGGCGGGCGGGCACACGATCTCACGCGGGCGTAACTCCGCCGCGCAAGCCCCCGCCGCCGCGCTCGTGGCCGACTTGCTCGCCTACGCGCCGGCGCTCCTGCTCGTGGCCGACCTGGGCACGCTCCAAGGCGACGGCAGCCCGTGCGTGGCAGGCGATCCGCTCACCGCCGCGTGCGCCACCTGGCAGGACCAGAGTGGTAACGGCAACCATGCCACGCAGACGACGGTAACGGCGCGGCCTGCACTGACGGTCAATGGTCGTACCAGCATAGTTTTCGACGGTTTTGACGATTGCTTGCTGCCACCCAATATCACCGTACAGACGTGGGTCATTGTGCTGCGTTGGATTGTGCCGGATGGGCTGAGTAGTGTACTCTCCCGCGTAGGCGTGGATGAGGGCAACGTGCGACTCAACAATGACGCCATCCATTACCGCGGCGGTGAGGCCCCTAACACAGACTCAGGCGATTTCGCGGTTGCTCCAGAGGGGCATTAGTGGATCAATGGCTCACAAGATAATACGGGGACAGTACCGTCCGCGAGCCACATCCTAACCTGTCAAGCTGCCACCCCTCCGAGTATTGCCTGGGTTATTGGTCGTAATGGATTATACGCGAGCCGCGCTGGCCACGTAGGCATCGCTTTCATGATGGGAGTCCCCTCGGTGCTAGGCGCGGGCCGTCAGTTCATCGAGCAACGCCTCGCCGCCTACTACAGCATCGCCCTCTCCGCATGAGCACGGCCACCAGCAAACTTTACCTCATCGCCGGACCCGCCGCCGACCGGGAGCGGGCCAACGCGTTCGCCGCGCAGCTCGACCCGCAGGGCGGCAGCCTGACCTTCCGCGAGGCGTTCCTGCGGGTGGCGGGGGCGGTTGAGCACGAGGCCACCCACACGGGCTGTTTCGGGCCGATTGCCGACACGCACGCGCCGCTGGTCGAACGCACTATGCTGCCGCAGTTTCCCGGCTGGGTGCTGATCCAGAGTGACGATCCGGAGACAGCACTGGCGCTGGCTAGGTTGGAACGCGCGCCAGCAGTATTGCCACTCGCGTAAAAACTACCCCCGATGTCCTCACAAGCTGGCAGCACTTCACTTCCGTCCGATGCGCCGAAAACTGCCGGGTTGGACAGTTCGCGTATCTCAACCAACCAACAGGGAGTGCCGTTAAGATATTTCGCCGGGATCGGGCGGTTCGCGCTGACGTGGCTGGGGCCGGCTTACAACCAAGTTGCAAAGGCCGTGAAAAGCTCCACCATCGGCAAGGGCAGCACCGGGTCCAGCGGCTCGCACAAGTATTATGCGGATTGCGCGGGCCTGCTCTGCGTCGGGCTGACGGATTCTGTCCGTGAAGTCTGGATGGCCAACGAGAAGGTATGGAGTGGCAACGTGGCGCGCGGGCCCGGCGACGACAGCGCCAACATCACCATCCCGAACAAGGCGGCGATGACCATTTATTGGGGGACACAAACCCAACCGGTCGATCCGATCTTTGCCGCGTACGACCACCCTGCTTACCGGGGTCAGTGTTACGTCGTCTTCAGGCAGCTCTACTTTGGCACGGATACCACGAGCGCGCCGAACGTGGAGTTTGTCATCACCCGTCAAGCCAAGGGATCAGGGCTGGCGACGACGGGCACCTTGAACGACGACATTGTGCCGCCTCATTCGATGATCGAACTGCTGACAGACCAGCGGTTCGGGCTGGGATGGACGGCGGCCGATACGCTGGACTTAGTCGAGTGGGACGCGACGGCCGCGCAGTGCCTGGCCGAGGGAATTGCTATCTCGCCATCCTTGGATCGGGATCAGGATGCACGGGCGCTCCTGGTGCAGTTTTGCGATTATTTCGACGGTTACGTGGTGGCAAAGCCTGAGAACGGCGGGAGGCTGGCCCTAAGGTTGGCGCGGCCTTTCGCGGATGATCCCGCCACCCTGCCGCTTCTAGGAGAATACGACTTGTTGGACACGCCCAACCCGACGAGCCAAAACTGGCGCGAGACGTTCAACCAGTTCAGCGTCAAATATACGGATCAACAGAGCGACTATCAGGATAACTCCATCATTTTCAGCGACCCTTCCAACCGCCGGGTGGTCGGCGAGCCGCTGCCGACTTCACTGGATCGCTCTTAGGTGACGAAGACCGCGCTGGCCAACCAGATGGGTGCGTACACAGCGCGTCTTCAAAGTGTGCCGTGGATTATTGCCAAGGACATCCACGTGCGCAAGGAGGCAGCGGTCGCCATTGAGCCGGGCGACTTCGTGCGGCTGACCTACCAGGATTATCAGGACACGATCATCATGCGGGTGATGAGCCGCAAGGTGGAGGCGGATCGGAGCCAGGAGGTGCAGTTCGAGCTGCGCGCCGACGGGTACTACAACGAGGTGCTCGCATACGACCCGGATGTGCCGCCCGCGCCCGACGTGGAGCTGATCGAGCCAGCGGCCCCTGCCTTCCAGCGCATTCTGGAAGTGCCCGCCGGTCTGGTTTCCGTGCGGCACGATCAGAACCGACCCCAGTTCACCGCTTTGGTGGCGCGTGGCAGCGCTCTGGATGTGCAGTATTTCGTGTACTCTTCCGACGACGGGACGGATTACGAGGAAACCCTGAACTCACGTTTTTTTTGCGTGTACGCGACCCTAGGGGCACCCTTGGCGGCGACTCGCACTCTGGATGATGGGACGGATGGAGTCTTACTCAATTTTCCAGCCACGGACGGCGTGTTGGATTTGTTGACCACCAGCGAGGCCGGGCGGCTAAAATCGCGCCTGTTGGTTTTCATTGAGGATGAAATTCTCAGCTACCGCGACGTGGTGATCATCAGCTCTAACCAAGCGCGCTTGGTTGGCCTACGGCGTGGGTGTTACGATAGCTTGGCAGCAGCCCACACGTCCGGGATCGACGTAGCGATCATCCGGCGGCGCGATCTGCATATTTGGACGGATAGCACCTACGACAAAGGGCAGAACGTTCACCTCAAAGTTGCTACTGCCACCGTCAAGGCGATGATGGATCTCGCGGAGGTTGCCGACACTGTGGTGACCGTGGCAAACCGGACAACACGGCCGCTGCCCCCCATGAATCTGCGGATCAACGGCGTTGGCGTCGCCCCGATCTACACGGGCGGCGGAGACGTGTTGATCGAGTGGGATGCCGCTTCATGGAGGCGACATGAGTTCTGGGCTAGCTGGGATGAGGGTTACTCGGACCCCAAGCTGTTTCACCGGCTGCGCATCCTGGCCAGTGACGGGACGGTCAACAGGAAAGTAAACATTGCCCCAGGATTGAGCAGCTACACTTATGCGGCCGCTGACCTGTTGGCCGATTTCGGGGGGTCGGTGCCGTCATCCTGGACGGTACAAGTGTTTGCCCGACGGCGTGGAGCGCGCTCGTTGAGAGCCGCAGAGCAGGTCGTCAGGACCAGCGCAGGCCCCGCCGTCAATCCAGCCGCCAAAACCAACTGGATGTATCCCTCGTTGATGAGCCAGATACTTGGTGCGTGCGATCCCGAAACGTTGGTGGATCGCAATTTTGCACGCATCGCCTCTCACTGGAGTCTGACGCTGCCGGCGACGGCGACGCAGGACGAGGATGGAGCGGCGTCCGCCGTGCAATCCAACTTTACCGTGATTGCAAGCGCGCGCAGCCTCACCCTTCATCCAGTGGCCACCAGCCGGGACCCGGAACCTGCGGCGCAAGCAAACTTCGAGATTGTGAACGCTGCATGGTGAACTTGTCGCGCCATCCCCGCGGATACTCCGCGAGATCAACGCCGCTCGATGCTAGACCACCCATTTCAGCGCATTTTAGACCCATTCCGAACATTTTCGCTCGCTACTCTGGATCACGCGCGCGGATGAAATTTGTGATGCACGGCCTTGAGCCGCCGCTGGTCAACGTGCGTGTAAATCTGCGTCGTGGCAATGTCGGCGTGCCCGAGCATCTCCTGGATCACGCGCAGGTCCGCTCCGTTGGTCAGCAGGTGCGTGGCGAACGAATGCCGCAACAAATGCGGGTAAACGTTGATCTGCAACCCCGACAGCGACGCGATTTCCTTGACGATATCGTAGACGCGCTGCGTCGTGAGCTTGCGTCCGCGATTCGACAAAAAAAGCTCGCCGCCCGTGCGGCGCTTGACCATTCGGGGCCGCCCCTCCGCGAGGTACGTGCGGATGGCGTCGCGCGCCTTGCTGCCGACCGGCACGAGCCGCGTCTTCTGCCCCTTGCCGTTGACGCGGATGATGCCTTCCTCCAGGTGCAGATTTTCGAGCCGCGCGCCGGTCAATTCGGAGATGCGCAGCCCGCTCGCGTAGAGCAATTCCAACATGGCGCGGTTGCGCAGGTTGAGCGGGTCGCCGGGCACATGGGGCAGCGCGGCGAGCAGTTGCTCGACCTGGACCTCGTTGAGCGTTTCGGGCAGGTAACGTTCGATGCGCGGCAGCGAGAGTGTCTCGCCCACATCGGTGTCGAGTCGTCGCGCAACGTGCAGGTAGCGCAGGAAAATTTTGATGGCCACGAGCACCAGTTTGATCGACCCGGCGGCCAGCCGCGCCTTCTTGCGGTTGCCAAGGTATTCCGTGATGAGCGGCAGCGTAATGCCGTCCACGCCGGTGACATCGTGCGCCTGCCGCAGCCACGCCGCGAAGCCTTCCAGCGAGCGTCGCACGGAGAGTTGGTAGTTGTCGGAAAGCCCGCGCTCCGTGGCGAGATAGCGGATGAATTGCTCAATCTCCGTCAGCATGGGTCGTGGTGGGAAACTGTTCGGTTTCTCTTTGTATTTCAGGCGGAGGCTGCAAAACCATGAAAGCAACCGGGACCGGCGGTTTGCTGTCTGCCACGAGCTTTGCTAGTGCACTCCTGTCCTCTTCACGGTCAACGGAGCCTTGCAACATCAGCGATCCACCGTTGCCCGTGTGCACAACTGCTCTGATGTGTTTGAAACGTGGGTCTGTCTGAAGAATTGGCCTTAGCTTGTCTGCATGAGAAGCGGCACGCTGCATGTTCCATCGTTGCTTGACGCCGGGACTGAAGGGCAGGAACGCCAAACCAACCGCCGTGATGCTCCCGATCCGGATCCAGCCGTTGCGCGTGATTGGGGAACTCATTGGCTAAGTGAACAGGTTAACCAACGTTGCATTGCTTCAGTTTCCACCCAACGCCGCGTGGTCAATCGTCGCCAGCCGCCGCCGGTTCGCGCCGAGCCTCGGGATGCAGTCGATCAACGCGCGCGTGTAAGGATGCCGCGGATTTTGCAGCACATCCTCCGTGCGTCCCTCCTCGACTAATCGCCCGCGAAACATCACCGCCACCCGGTCGGCCAGCCCGCCGAGAATGCCGAAATTATGCGTGATGAGCACGATGCTCATGCCCAGCCGCCCGCGCAACTCCCGGAACAAATCCATGATCTGCCGCTGCACGGTGGCGTCGAGCGCGGTGGTTGGCTCGTCGGCGATGAGCACCTGCGGACGGCACGCCAGCGCCATCGCGATCATCACCCGCTGCGCCATGCCGCCGCTGAGTTCATGCGGATACGCGCGCAGCCGTTTTTCCGGCTCGGTGATGCCCACTTCCGCCAGCGCACGAACGATTTCGGCGTCCTGCGCGCGGCGTCCGCGCCCCACGTCGGGCCGGTGCAGCGCGAGGACTTCCGCCAGTTGCCGCCGCACGGTCAGCACGGGGTTGAGTGAGGTCATCGGGTCCTGGAAGACGTAGGCGATTTGCCCGCCGCGTACCCGGCGTAACTCTCGCTCCGGCAGCGCGAGCAGGTTGCGTCCGGCGAGCAGGATTTCGCCGCCCGCGTAGCGCGTGGGCGGCTCAGGCAGCAGCCGCGTCATGGCGAGCGCCGTGACGCTCTTGCCGCTGCCGCTCTCGCCGACGATGGCCAATGTTTCGCCCACACCGACCGCAAAACTCACGTCGTCCACGGCGGGCCGGCCCTCCGCCGCAAAGCGGATCGTCAGGTGGCGGACTTCGAGCAGTGGGGCGGGCATGCGGCAGGATGCAGGATGCAAGACGCGGGATGCAAGGGAGACTATTGGGAAGATCAAACAGTTTGTCTTAAATCAACGTGGGAAGGTCCTTCGGCTCGTTATACTCGCTCAGGATGACAGAGTTTTAAATGAACACGCCACTTCTACACCCTGCATCCTGCCGCCAACCCACAACCCACATCCGCTAAGCCTTCGGCCTGGCGATCAGCGCGCGTAACTCCTCCGAGTCCGCCGGATAGCTCAACACCCGCGAAATGCTGCCCACCCGGTTCACGTCCGCCTGCCGGAACGCCCGGCTGCTTGAATCCATCACCGTGATGAACTGGAACCGGTCGCGGTAACGCTCCAGATCGTACCAGCGGCAGAACACGTCGTTGGCGACGCTGTGCGAACTCGTTTCGTTCGCGGAAAACATCGTGATGATCAGACAATCCTTGCCGCCGCCCTGATGCGTGTAGAAATCCACCTTGATGCGTCGTCCGAACCGACCCTCAATCGAGTAATCCTCGATGTTGTCCTGCCGCTCGGTGTGCAGGAACGCGGCGAAAATCGCCTTGAAATCCGACTGCGCACGGAATGATTGCGTGTAGTGCAAATCCGCCGCCCGCACGCACGCCTGGGCGAGCCGCATCACGGCGTCGGCGAGTTGTTCGTCGCCCTCCACGGCCACGAACAGTTCGCCGTGGGCATCGCCGACGCGCAGGGTCCGGCAGATGTCGGCCAGAATCTGCCGCCGCTTCTCGAAACCTTCGATGTAGATGTTCAACTCCGCGAGCAGCGCGGCGGTCTGCCCCTTGTCGGTCAGCCGCGTGGCTGCGAACAGGTCGAGTTCGGGTTGGTAAAAGACTTCTACGCGCGTGCCGTTGGGGTAGAGCAACGGCGTGACGATGCGGTAGGAGCCGTCGGGCAATGCCTCGCACTTCTGCGCCAGGGAGTAGGTGCTGAGGCGGTTTTGGAGGGATTGGAGGTCGGAAAACATACCTTTATTTCATACGAACGAAACGGCGGTTTGGGCACAATTTCCGCCCTGTTTTCAAAGCGAATTTGTCTCCACGAACTTCGGCGCGTGCATTCGGGCCAAGAACACAAAATCCTCCAACGCCTCCTCGTCGGCAAATGCGCTCACCGGGATCACGCCCGCCGACTGCTCCTGGCGGAAGATCAGGAACCACCTCGGCGCGGCGACGATCTCGCGCAGGTCGTCCCAGCCGCCCTCGAACCGCGTCATCCCGCCCTCCGCCGACACCGCAAACGGCGAGAATCGCCAGACCACCTGCCGGTTGGCCTCGGGCAGCCGCCGGTAGGCCGCGTCGAACCGGCGGCGGATCAAGGTCGGCGCGAGCAGCAGCGCCGCGCACGCCAGCGCGCCCACGGCGTTGAGCAGGATCAACGCGGGCAGCAATCCCTCGTCAAACCACCGTGTGCGGTCCAGCCCGACCAACGCCAGCGCCACCGCCGCCACGATTGGCCACGTCGCGTGCCACGAGAGCCAGCGGTGCTGCCGCCGGCGGATAGACCGGCTGGCCTCGTACCATAACTCCGGCGTGAGCCGGAAACTGGCCACGATTTCCCGGGTGGGTTCCATTTATTTCGCGCTCGACACCGCCGTCGCCGCGTCCCGCTCCCGCAGGACCGCCGCGACGCGGCTGTTCATGAACGCTTGCTGCTCGAACGCCATCCGGCAAATGTACGCTGCCGCCAGCAGGCTCAGCAAAACTCCGGCCGCGATGCCGCCCGCGCCGTAGGCCAGCGGCCAGTGGAAAAATCCCGCCGCCACGCCGCCCACGATGCCCAGGCCCAGCGGCAAACCGGCCAACGGCACGAGTCCCGAGGCTTTGGCCACGCTTGCGAGGTAGGCCTGGTGTTGCCGGGCATAGGAATAGTCCGCACGCATGAGGTGATGGTGCGCCTCGCGCCAGACGGCGAACCGCTCATTTTCAGGATAACGCTCCAGCCCCGGCGTGGAGCGGTAGGTCACGAATTTCATGCTCACTTGTCGAAAAACGCTACCAATTCGTCGTACAACCCCGCCCGGTTGGCGTAGGTGGCATACGAGCGCGCCGTCTCCAACCACTCAATCGTGGACGGCTTGGTTTCCTTGACGGCATCCATCAGCAGCGCTTGGGTCAACTCCGTGGCGCGGCCCGTGCGCATCTCCTGGTAAATCGCCTGCTCGCTCGCCCGTTCGACCACCGCGCGCAGGTCCGCGCCGCTGAACCGCTCCGTCTTTTTGGCCACCTTGCCAAGTTCCAGCCCTTTCGTGGGCAACCCGCGCAGGTGGATGTTCAGGATGGCCTCGCGCGCCGGGGCGTCCGGCGGGGGGACGAACAACACCCGGTCGAACCGCCCGGGACGCCGCAGAGCGTTGTCCACGCGCCAGGGCGAATTTGTCGCCGCCAACACCATCAGGCTCTCGTTGGACGACTGGATGCCGTCCATTTCGGTCAGCAGCACGTTGACGACCGGTGCCTGGTAGGACCCGGCGTCCGCGCGGCTCATGGCGATGGCGTCGATCTCGTCGATGAAGACGACCGCCGGAGCCTGCCGCCGCGCCGCCTCGAAGATCTCGTGCAGGTGCCGCTCACTCTCGCCGATCCACTTGGAAAGAATGTCCGTGATGGCGATGGAAATGAACTTCGCGCCACATTCGCCCGCCGTGGCCCGCGCGAGGTGCGTCTTGCCGCAGCCGGGCGGACCATAGAGCAGGATGCCGCCGCCGGGCCGCCGGTTGAACTTGCGGAACACCTCCGGGTTCTTGAACGGATAGACGATGTTCATGCGGATGCGCTCGATGACCTCCTCCATCCCGCCCACGTCGGCGAATGTCAGCCGCCGCGTTTCCTCCGGCGAGCCGAGGTCCAGCGAGGCCGCCTCCGTCCCGGTGTCGGGTCGGGCGTCCTCACCCTCCCGCGCTCCGGCATAGGCCAGCGCCGCCGCTTCCGCAATCGCGTTGGCCTCCGGTGCCTCCGCCGCCACCGGCTCTGTCGGACCTTTTCCCTCGATCCAGGCGGCCAGCGCGGGATCGGCCAGGGATTCGTCGATGATGGTGGCCGCGCCGTACTTGCGGCGGGCCTCGTCGCGCAGCCCACGCTTGCGATAGACTTTGGCCAACCCCAAATATGCCCGCGCGCAAGCTTTGTTGCGGGCAAGCACTCCTTCCAGGGTCACGATGGCGTCGGACGGCGCGGTTTCCGTCTCCACGGCGGCCTTGAGCAACTGCGCATCCTCAGCAGCAGGAATTTCCGGCGCGGCGTGCAAAGTTTCCGCCGCCTGCGTGGCCTGACCCGCCGCGAGATAACTTTCAACGAGGTGTGCGCGGGTGTCCCAATCTTCCGGCGAAACCTGAAGGGCTTTGGCGAGCAATTTGAGGGTTTGGTCGTTCATCGCAAAATTGATTGGTAAAGTCGCTTCACCGCTCCGCCACTTCCATCTGCCGCGCGAGCCGCTTCTCGCTCCGTTTGGCGATCCAGCGCAGGCGCGATTTCTTCACCCTCCGCACGAGGTATAGCACCAGGAAGAACAGCGCCGTCAGGCTGATCGCCCCACCCACCAGCGCCGGGTTGATAGAATCCATGTCCCGGCACGCGTAATACACCCCGCCCCAGAACGCCACCGTCAGCGTGGCCAAGAGACCGAACCGCACCGCGAACGGCCAGCGCCGGTAGCCGAACAACCCGCCCCGCCGCGCCCCGAGGATGCCCGCCTCGGCCTGCACGTCGCCAATCGTCAGGTATTCATACACCTTTTGCAGCGGAAAGATCAGCGCGAACCATAGAATCAGCACGCCCCAGAAAAACTTGCCCAGCGCCAGCCACAGCGCGACGATCCCGAGCCGCGCCAGCAGCCCCCGGTTTTCGCGTCCCCACGAGAACTTTTCCACCAGCGTCAGCGGCGAACGCAACGCCTGGTAAACCCGGTCGCGGTGCCGCAGCACGAGCAACAGGTTCTGCTGCGCCGTCTTGTCGGTCGGGTCGAGCCGCAGCGCCTGCCGGAACGACGCCTCCGCCGCCTCGTAGTCGTGGTCCGTGTTCAGGTAATAAACGCCGAGGTTGTTGTGGACCACGCTGTTCTCGGGATCGAGTTCCAGCGCGCGCCGGTACTGCGTATATGGCGACTCGCCGCCGACCCGGTCGCCGCACAGCGCGAGCAGGTTGATGACGTGCGGATTATTCGGCTGGAGTTCGAGCGCGCGGCGGGCGTGCTTGACGGCGAGGTCGAGCGCGCCATGCTGGTAGCGCATGGACGCGAGGTGATGCCAGTTCTGGGCGTCGTGCGGCTGTAGTTCCAGCGCACGCTGGATGTGTTCATCGGCCTTCGTAAAATTCCGCTGCCGGAAGTATGCGATGGACGCCAGCCGGTGTGCGAAGGCGTGGTGCGGGTTGGCGGCGAGGGTCTTGACGAGGTGAGGCTGCGCCTCGGCGTGGCGCTCGAGGTTGATGAGCGCCTGCCCGGCGACGCGGTGTGCGACGGAGTTTTCCGGGTCCTCGGCGAGCCAGGCGCGGGCGGTGTCGAGCGCGCGGGGCCAATCCTGCCCGTCGATGAGACGGTTGAGCGTGTTGACGTACCGGTCTGACGAGCTGGCTGGGTTCATGCGCGGGGCGGGGTAATTTAGATCACCTACGCGATCCAGCCACCAAAAAAGGTGCGGCGTCGCTGGATTGCAGGAGGTGGATGGCGACCTCCGGGCGCCATGGCAAATCCAAGCAGCGAAGCTGCCTAACTGTCTGCATGGAACGTTTATTTATCTGGGCGGCTGCGCCGCGAGTAAACCCATGGCGCCCGGAGGTCGCCATCCACCTCCTGAGCCATCTCACGCAAACCGGTCGTCCGTCCATGGATCAGCCGTGTTGCTGTAGCCACGCACCTCCCAGAATCCGAGCTTGTCCTCGGCGCGGAACTCGATGGTCCGCACGAACTTCGCGCCCTTCCAGGCGTAAAGCTTCGGGATGATCACCCGCGCCGGGCCGCCGTGTTCCTTGGGCACCGGCTTGCCGTCGAAACTCGTCGCCACCAGCACGTCGTCGTCCAGACAGTTTTCCAACGCGACGTTGGTCGAATAGCCGTCGTAGCTCGTGAAGTAAACGAAACGTGCTTCGGGCTTTGGCTTGACCAGCTCGACCAGCGTGAAAAACGCCACGCCCGCCCAACGGCAGTCATATTTGCTCCAGGTCGTGACGCAGTGAAAATCGCTCACGTCCTCGAACGGCGTCAGCGCGTGAAACTCGTCCCACGTCAGCGACACCGGCTGCTCCACTAACCCCTTCACCTCCAGCCGCCAGTCGGGCAGTTTGACGACCGGCTGAATTCCCAAATCCAGGATCGGAAAACCCGTGGTCAGATGCTGACTGGGCGGCAGCCGGTCGTGCGAACGCACGCTGGGCCGTTCCTTGCCCGCCTGCTTACGCGCCCAACGCTCCTTGCGTTCGATGATGGTATCCGCGTCGCTCGGCATCGGGCAAAAATGCTCTCCTTAATCTTGAACTTTGGTTTCTAAACCTTCCTCGAAGCTTGCGGCTTGGAAGCCTGAACCTTTCGCCGCCTTTGGCGGCCCTATTCCTCGGCTTCCACCGTCCCCCGCGCCCGGCTCAGCCGCTTCTGCTGCTTGTCTTCGAGCGCACGGATGCCGTCGCGCAGTTGCGCGGCTTTCTCATATGCCTCGGCCTGGATCGCGGCGTCCATCTCGACGCGCATCTTCTCGATCTTGCTCAGCGGGCGCTTGGCCTGCAATTCCTCGCGCCATTCGTCCAGAAACGACAACTCGGCGCTCTTGTCGATGGACTCGGCCTGCTCGTGCTCGTTGTAAAAAGTGA
The DNA here is from genome assembly GCA_964242205.1 of uncultured Chthoniobacterales bacterium. Lineage (GTDB taxonomy): Bacteria > Verrucomicrobiota > Verrucomicrobiia > Chthoniobacterales > SZAS-18 > CAHJWO01. The sequence goes on along the minus strand of CAXTBX010000001.1, from coordinate 165,654 downwards.
CGATCTTCTCGCGGCCTTTGTCGATCTCGCGCAACGCCGCTTCGAGGTTACGGACCTCCAACTCGATGCTCGCCTTGGCGCGGGTGTTCATCATCTGCACGTAGGGGATGAATTGGTCGAACGCCCAGGTGATGTCGTCGCGCTCGGTGTGCTCGCGCACGAAGGCAAACAACTCCAAATTACGCTGCGTGTCGCGCACCACGGCGGGAAAATCCTCCAACTGAAACAGGCTCAGGTAGCGGTGGTAATACTGGATGCCTTCCTGCTGCAACTCGCCGCATTCTTCCGCCGAGAGCTTGTATTCGTCCTCGCCGCCGTTGGCGTGGCGGGCGCGGTGCTGGTGCCAGACGAGGAGCGATTCGTGGCCTTTGGGACGCTGGCCGTCAGGCCGCCCGTTCATCTCCATCTGGATCAGGCCGAGGTCGAGCCGGAGCTGCACTTTTTCCTGGCCGTCGCTGCCCGTGATTTTGCGCACCTTGATCTGACCGGGTTCATGCGGCCAACCGTCTAGAAGATCGTTGAGGTCTTGGCTCATTGGGACAAGGAAAATAGCGCAAAAACGCGAAAAGTCCAAGCGCGCGTCCAGGAAAACTCACGCCGCCGCCATCGCTTCCTCAGTGACTGGCGGCTCCATCGTTCCCTTGTATTTAGGCGCGTCCTCCACGACGCCAAAGTTCTCCTTCGCCAACTCCGCGACCCGCGCCAACTCGTCGTCCGTCAACGCCGGAGCATCCGTCGCCGTGGCAAACTCCGTGAGCTGCTTTTCGTCGTAGATGTTCGGCAGCGTCGAGGCCACGCGCTCGTCGGTCAGCAGCCATTGCAGCGCCGCCTGCCCGAGCGTGCGGTCCGGCCCTGCGAGGAAGCGCAGCGTGTCCACTTTCTTGATCCCGTTGAGCAGCCAGCTGCGCGGACGATGCACCCGGTGGTCCGTGGGCGGGAACGTCGTTTCCTCGGTGTAGTGGCCTTCTAGCATCCCACTGGAATGCGTCACGCGAATTAGGAACATCGTGTCCTTGCCGGTGCGCTCCGCCGTGTGGTGCAACGCCGCGCCGGGATGCGTTTCGAGCAGATTATAGATGTGCTGCACGCTGGTGACGTTGCGCTTCTCAATCGCGCGGATGCCCTCGTACATCCACCCAATCGCCGGGCCGAGCGCAAACCCGCCGTGGCGCACCTTGCCCGACGCGACGAGCTTGTCCAGCGTCTCCCAGATCGCGTCGTCATCGACCTCCGCCATGCCGATGTTGTGCAGTTGCAGCAGGTCGATGCGGTCGGTCTTCAACCGGCGCAACGCGTTCTCGGTGGCCTTCGTAAGCGCCTCGGGCGAGAAGTCGTGCGGAATGGCGCGCTGGCCCCGACGTTCGTCAGAGCCGTGCCCGGCCACGTCGTAACCGATCTTGGTGGCGATGACGATGTTGTCGCGCCCGGTGGGGAACGCCTTGGCGATAAGTTCCTCGCTCAGGCCGTTGCCGTAGGTGTCGGCGGCGTCGAACAGGGTGATGCCCAGGTCGTGCGCCCGGTGCATGAGCGCGATGGCCTCGCCCTCGGTGAACTGGCCCCACCAGCCGGTCGAGATCGTCCAGAGGCCGAAGCCGACGGCGCTGACCGTCAGGTCCGTGTTGTGGTAGGTGCGGAATTGCATGGTTGGAGGTTACTTTAGCGGGCGTGGCGCGGGGCGCAAGACAGTGGCTGTCTTCTACCAGGCGCGCCTGCGGTCATTGAAGCGTGCTTTCGCGCCCGTGTGTTCACGCAGTAATTCGCGCATTCTCCCCGCCGGTTGGATGACAATCACGTCGATGGGGTCGATGTCGCCCTCGTCAGACCGCTTGAAGTTCGCCGGATGGGCGTCGAAAACTCCGATATTTTGCTCGGGATCATAAAAGGTCAGACCGTGCGCGGTCAGTCCTTTCACTTCCATAAAACCACGGTTGGCCATCCAGCGTCTGACCTCTGCCAAGCTCGGCTCTCCACCTCGTAGCGCAGGCTGGGAAACGACGGCCCGCACCGCACCATTCGCCTCTTGCACGATGCCTTCGAAATGGGTCTGGTCGCCAAATACGTCGTTTTGCCCCGCGATGCGGCCGAAATAGTCGGCGGGCGATGCCGGGTCGAACACCAGATCATCGCCAGTCCGTGCTAGGGCGGGCAACCATCCAAATTGGTTTGGCAGCGTGGCCTTGACGTAACGGTCAGTTGTCGGGTCGTAGAAGATTTCGTGTTCGGTTCCGCCGGGATACAGGCGCGGAAGGATCTGCTCGGCTGGCAGCATGAAGCCATGCTCGACGGCCAATTTCCTGAGGAGGCGGATTTGGCCCACGTGAAAACCCGCCGCTAAATCCGGCCCGGAGGTTATCCCTCGCTCTTCTGCCGAGCGAGCGCCCGGCGCGCTTGGGCCATCGCCTCCTCGGAGGTCATCCCGGAGGGCTTCGAGCGACGGGCGCGGCTGGCCTGCCGGTCTTGCTCGCGTTCTTCGCCGGTCATCACCGGCACCGGGCGACCATCGATCAGGATGGTCCGGCGGAGCGTCTCGGTTGGCATCATTGGAAGGATTCACCGATTTGAAGACGGTTTCTAGCAGAGAAATGCAAAAAGGATAACGCAGATAACGCAGGTGACGCAGGCGCGGTTGCCGGGGATCGTTTTGGCCCTAGGTTTCGTATCAATCACCAGATGCACGCTCCCGACCCCACCACTGCCTTGCTCATCGTCGGGCACGGCTCCACGGTCAACCCCGACTCCTCCGCGCCCAGCCTCGTCCACGCCGCCGCCATCCGGCGGCGGGGCATTTTCGGCAGGGTGGCGTGCGCGTTCTGGAAGGAGGAGCCGGGCCTGCGCGACTGGCCGTTCCTGTTCGACGAGGCGGTGCGCGACGTGTACGTCGTGCCCAACTTCATCAGCGAGGGATATTTTACCCGCACGGTTATCCCGCGCGAACTCGAAATGGACGCCGCAACGGGGGCCGTGACGACCCGGCAGGGAGGGCAGCGCTGGCACTACTGTGCGCCCGTGGGCAACCACGCGGCCATGACCGACCTGCTGTTGCAGCGGGCGCGGGAGGTCGCGCCGGGCGTGCCCGAGGCCGAGACGAGCCTGCTCATCGTCGGCCATGGCACGGGCCTGAACGACAACTCGGCGGTGGCGGCCAAGGAACAGGCGGCGCGCATCGGCGCATTGGGCCGGTATGCGAAGGTGGTGAGCACGTACATGGAGGAACCGCCGCTGGTCGCCGATTGGGCCACGCTGACCGACACGCCCAACGTGGTCGTCGTCCCTTTTTTCATCTCGGACGGCCTCCATTCCTACCAGGACATTCCCGTGCTCCTGGGCATCGAAACCGAGACGACGGCCAGCGCCAGCGAGCGGCTGCGCCAAGGCGAAGTGTTCATGCAAAACCCGCGTCACCTGCACGGACGCGCGCTGTACTACGCGAGCGCCATCGGCACGGAGGCGCGCTTCGCGGACGTGATCGTCGAACAGGCCGGGGCGGCGCTGGCAGTATGATCATCGGACAAATTCTCGTGCGCGGAGCGGCGGACGGTGGTGGCGAGTTGCTTCACCGCGACGACGCGAACCGCCCCGAGGACGAACTGACCCGGCACGCGGACCCGGAGGACGCCGCTGCGTTGGCGCTCTACGACGACGCGGGCGCTTACCGGCCGCTCAAGACCGCGCCAAACCTGTGCCACGGCTGGCGGCTGGTGTTGGCGGATGCGGCGGCGGTGCGGCTGGCGCTGGATTTCTTTTACCCGGGGCGGTTGGGGGCATGGACGGCGTTCCAGGCGGGGAAACTGCGCCCGATGCCCCTGCGCGAGACGCTCGGACGACAGACCGGCATGTACCGCGTGACACAGAAGATCACCGACGAACAGATCGACGCCCTGGTGGGCGGTTTTTGCCGGTCGGAGGGCGGTTGTCTGCGGACGATCCGGTGGCGGCGGGACGCGGCGGGCGTCTTACCGTCCACACGGCTGCCGCCGGAGAAGTTCGACCCGGCGCATGACCAGACCGGGCAAAATCAGGTAGCCGGGGAGAGGTTCGTGCCGCTGCTGTGCCAGGAAGCGTGCAATCTCCTCGTGGCCGAGGCGAGGGCGGTGGTGAAAGGAGAGCAGCCAAAGGAAGTGGTCTGAACGTTGGGGGGGACCGTCCGCCTCGGTCCGGTAGAAGGGGCGGAAGGAAGCCGCCGATTCTAGTGGATTGCGGCGGCCAAGCAGATAGACTCCGGATGGAATGCGTGAGTCTCCGCAATCTTCTTTGGGTGAGGCGCAAGGGGCGGTTACCCGACACCAGCGCCTGATCGCGGAGTCCGTCAGCCTGCGCGCGAAAGTCAAGCAACAGTGCGAGCACCTCGGCTGGTTGATCGACAGCATCCGGCGGCAGAGAAAGCCCGATTATTACCGGACCCTGCAAAAGGCGATCCTGGTCACGCACGGCTGCCAAGCCGTGCACGCGGCGTCCTTCGCCGTGCGCAAGGTGCAGGACGGGCTGATCGTCTGGGACGGAACCGTCGAGGAATTCGAGCTGCTCGGTTGTCCGCAGGCCGCCGCCTGTTACGCCTGGCACTTTCCGTTGGGCAATCGGCGGGGAAACTTCCTGCTGTTGAAATCCGCGCAGGTGGATTCGCCGCAACGCGCCGTACAATTGTCGCTAGCGGCGTGGGTCGGGCATCCGTGCCGGGAGTTGTCCGAGCGGCCGCCGCGGCGCGCGGGAACCGCGTCCTCCGGCCACGAGGTGTCCCCGGCGTAGAACCGGGACGCGTGGCAACGAGGTCGGACTCGTGCCAGGCTCCGGTCCGGGAAAGATGAAAGGAGGTCTTCTGAACGCCCGGCCCCTACCCGCTGTCCGATTCAGCAACGTCATCCCACCACCCCTACTTCCGCTTACCCCACACTCCCATGACCCGCTTTCTTCTCCGCCGTCCAAGCTCACTCTCCTGCCTCCTGCTATGTGGCCTGTCGCTGGCGTTGTCGCCGCTGGCCGGACGCGCCGCCGAGCTTTCCGAGGCTGATTCCAAGTTCATGGTCATCTACGAGCAACTGCTCAAGGCCCTGGTCAACGAAAACCTCAACGCCGCCAAAGACGCCGCGCACGCGCTGCCCAACGAGGCCGGGGCGGACGTGCTCAAGTCCGGCGACCTCAAAGCCGCGCGTGACGCCTTCGTGCCCCTGAGCGCACAGGCCGAGAAGATCGTGGCGGGCAACCCGACGTACCACGTTTTCTACTGCCCGATGGTCAAACACGACTGGGTGCAGCAGTCCGCTTCGATTGCCAATCCGTACATGGGCAAGGAGATGCTGACCTGCGGCGTGGAAAAGAAGAACGACAAGAAGTCGTAGGGCGGAATCCTGACGCCGTCCCGGTCGTTTTTCCCGCCTTCCGCTTGTCCTAGCTGACCATCGGCTTTATCCATCCGGCGTGTCTGACGCCTACCTTCACGTCCTGCTCAACCCGCTGCCGGTTTACGGGCTGGCGACCGCCGCGCTGGCGCTGGCCGGGGCGCTGATCTTCCGCAGCCGTCCCGCCGTCCTGACCGCCCTGGCGCTCGTGGTCGTCACGGCGGGCGTGGCGCTGCCGGTGTACGTCCTCGGCCAACGCGCGTACGAGACCGTCAACACCACCGTGGACCCCGCCGGGCAGGAATGGCTCGACGCCCACCGCCACCGGGCCGAAAAACTGGTCTGGACGTTCTACGCGTTGGCCGCCCTCGCCGGGGCGGGCATCGTTGCGCCGTTGCGTTGGCCCGGGTCGCTCCTGCCCCTGGCTGCGCTGACGCTGCTCGGCGCGCTGGCAGTGCTGGGCGCGGGCGGCTGGATCGCCTACGCGGGCGGCCAGGTGCGCCACTTCGAGTTCCGCCACGGCGAAGAGCCGTAGAGGAAATCAAGAAACCAAGAAAGGTTCAAGGTTCCAAGTTTCCAAGGTTCAAGACAGCGATGGGAACGATGCCCTTTGGGGATGTCTCTTGAATCTTGTGCCTTGATCCTTCCCTGATTTCTTGAATTCTTGTTTTCTTGGATTCTCTGCTCCAAATCGTCCCTTCCCTGCCGCCGACCGTCAGCGGCGTAGGTGACCACGCCGTCTGCCTCGCCCGGGAACTGGCGGCCCGCCACGGCGTCCGCTCGCGTTTCGTCGTCGCCGACCCGGCCTGGACGCCGCCTTCCGGCGGCCTGGAGTTCCCGGCCCAAGCCGTTGCCGCTCGCCACGCCCACGCCCTGCGCTCGCTCCTGTCCGGTGGAGGCGATGATTCGACGCCGATCCTCCTGCACTACGTTCCCTACGGTTACGCGCAACGCGGGTGCCCGTTCTGGCTGATCGACGCCCTGCGACGCCTACGACGCCCGCGACGAATCATCACCATTTTTCACGAATTATCCGCCGACGGCGAACCGCCCTGGAAAAGCGCCTTCTGGCTGGCCCCGATCCAGCGTTGGCTGGGCCGCCGACTGGGCCGCCTGTCGACCGCCCGGCGCATGACTACTACGTTCGTCGCCAACCAGTTACGCGTGATGCTGCTGCCCGGCGACAAAGCGCTGGAAACCGTGCCCGTGTTCTCCAACTTCGGCGAGGGCAGCCCTCCCCTGCCCACCGGGCAACGCGCCCGCCGGATGATCGTTTTCGGCACGCGCACCTGGCGCGAGGAGACGTACCGGAACCATCTGCCCGGCCTCCTGGCCGCCTGCGGGCGACTGGGGATCGAACAGATTCTGGACGTGGGCGCGCCGCTCGCCTCGCCACCCAGCGATTTGTCCGTTCCGTTTGCCGAACACGGCTTGTTGCGCGTCGAGGATGCCCCGGAAGTATTCGGCGGCTCGCTGGCTGGATTCTTCCATTACCCGGTGAATTGGCTGGGGAAATCGAGCATTTTTTCCGCCTACTGCGGCTGGGGAATGGTCCCGGTCACTACGCCCGGCAACACCGCCCCGAGCCTGGACGGCCTGCGCGCGGGAACGCATTACCTACCCGGCGGCGAGGGGGATGCACCCGGCGACGTGGCGCGGGCGGCTCATGCTTGGTACCGTGAGCATTGCCTCCGCGTCCATGCCGACGGGATCTACCGCGCGATGAGTGCCGTCACGGCTGCGCCTTCGCCTTGAGGGTAATTTTCTGGCCGAAGCCGGTCGTCCAGTTCGCCTCGATGGTTTTGAGGTCCTTGCTGAACTTACCCTGGAAAGTGCCAGGCTTGAGCACGTCACCGCCTTCCTCGCCGCTGAAGCTCTCGACGTTGATCGTCAGGTCGGGCGTGGAGATCGTGCCCCGGATGCTGGCCTCTCCGCCGGTGGTCAGATTCGGGCCGGTGAAAAACTGATAGCGCACCTTGCCGAATTCCAGCAGGTGCGGGTCGCGCTCCTTGAGGTCGTGCGCTTCGAGGACGAGGCGGTGGGCATCGGCCTCGCCTTGGAGGTGGAGTTCGCCCTGGTATTGCGCGGGCAGGCGCTGCTGGAGTTCGGCGGCGGTTTGCGGCGGGCGGGAGCAGGAGGAAAGGATGAAGGATGAAGAATGAAGGATGAAGGCCAGAAGGAGAAGACGCGACCAGTGGCGGGGGCGGTTGGGGCTTTGGGCGGGGGCGGTTGAGTGGTGAGTTTTCATACAGTAAAATGCTCTGCGTGGGATCGGCCCCGGTGAAAGCAGCGTGGGAAGGTCCTTCGGCTCGTTATACTCGCTCAGGATGACAGAGCTTTGGAAACGGGCATTTCTCCAATGCCATTCATCCTTCATCCTTCATCCTTCATCCTTTCTTCCTCCCACCCGAGCATCCGGGCGCGGCGGTCGCCGTGCGGGAGATGGATCGTCACCGTCAGGCCCCGGCCCGTGTCGTTGCGCAGTTCGATCTCCCCGCCGTGCTCGCGCACGATGCGGCGCACGATGAGCAGGCCCAGCCCGCTGCCGCTGCTTTTGGTCGTGTAGTACGGATCGAACACTTTGCTCATGTTCTCCGGCGCGATACCGCCGCCGGTGTCCGCGAAACTAACCGCCACGCTGTCCGGTTCCAACACGGTCGAGATGTGCAGGATGCCGCCGGTTTTCATCGCCTGGAAGCTGTTGCGGATGACGTTGTAGAACGCCTGTTTCATCTGGTCTCGGTCAAGTTCGAGCGGCGGCAGGTTCTCGCCGAGTTCCATTTCCACGAGGATGTCGCGGTCGGAGATTTCGAGCTGGAGGAAGTTGACGCTGTCGCGCAGCACGGCGTTGACATCCGTGGGTTGCGTCGTGACCGCGCCGGGCCGGATCGCGCGCAAAAACTGGCTGACGATGAAGTCCAGCCGCCGGATTTCCTCCTTGGCGATGCGCACGCTCTCGTCGAGGTCGGCGCGCAGTTCGGCGGGGACCTTGCGCAGCTTGCGCTCCATGAGTTGCAGGTGGATCGTCAACGAGTTGAGCGGGTTGCCGATCTCGTGCGCCACGCCCGCCGCGAGCATCGTCAGGGCGTTGAGGCGCTCGTCCTCGATGGTGGTCTGGGTTTCCTGGCGGCTCTCGGTGATGTCACGCACGATCATGGCGTGCCCGGCAAAGCCGCTGACGGGGTTCTCGCCCTCGGTGTCCTCCAGTTGGAGCGGGACGACGTAGAACTTCAGGACCCGGTGTGCGGGGTAAAACACCTCCATGTCGCGGCTGACGAGGTCGCCGCCGTTGGTTAGCGAGGGCCAGTCCAGCCCGCGCACCTGGCCATCGAGCGGCTGGCCGAGCGAGGCCGGGACGCCGAGGCCGAAGAAGTGGCACGCCGCGCCGTTGAGGAAGACGATCCTACCGCGCGGGTCGGTGACGATGATACCCTCTTGGATAGCGTTGAAGATCGTCTCCAGGAAGCCTTTCTCGCGCACCACGCGCAGGAGGTGTTGCTTGGCTTCCTCGGGCCGGACGCGCCCGAGGCGGGAGATGAGCTTGTCAATGAATCCGGCTTTCACGGGAGCGGGCGGGGCTGGCAGAACAATCTACCGTGTTCCGGCAGAGTTGTTAGCGGAAAATCCGGCGTGGTGGACGCGGTGGAAGTTTGCTTTCCACGCGGCCAGAATCGTGCCAGCGTGGGGGGATGATTCAACGCGGCGGACCGTGGCTGCTAGCGTGGCTGGCGATGATGATGACGCCGGTGGCGCACGCCGAGGACGTGACGACGCTCTCGGGGACAACCTACCGCGAGGTGCGTCCCGTGCGGGTGGAGCCTGACGGCGTGGTCTGGCAGCATGCGACCGGCCAGTGCAAGGTGGATTTCACGGACCTGCCGGAAGCCGTGCGCAGGACATACCACTACGACGCCAAGCGGGCGGAAGCGTTCCAGTCCGTGCAGGCGCAGGCGCACCAGCAGGCCATCGCGCAAACGCAGCGAAACCAGCGGGAAGCAGCGGACTGGCGGGCGAAACAGCTCCAGACGTTGACCAACGACGCCGCCACGACGGAACCGGGGACTTTTTCGGTGCATCGTGACCCGTCCGGCGACCCCGGCGTCCGGTCGCTCGGCGAGACGATGGCGCGCAAGAAGGCCGCGCGGGATTTCCTGACCCAGGACGACGGCACGGTCTGGGACCGCCGACTCTGGGCGATTCCCTGCCTGATCTTCGGAGGGTATTCGCCCGGGGATCATTTTGACCCGCACTTCGACTTCGGCACCCGCGAGTTCCAGGCCAGCGTCCACCACAGCCCGGGCGGGTTTGCCGAGAATTCTGCCAACGACGGTTTTTTCCGGCCCGACTACCTGACCAAGAGCTATTACAAGGACGTGGAGCGCGCCGAGGCGTTCGCGCGGGGGCGGCCTTGATGGGCTTGTGACCGGTCTGCGCCTACGGCACGAGTCAGGGAAGGCCCCGGAAGGTGCCTCCCCACCTTAAACGCTTTCCCGCGCGTCCGAGCGGGTCCATACTCCCCGCCGCCGTGATCATCGACCTTGCCCGCTTCGTTGCCGCCGAACAGGATTACTGGAACGAACTCGAAAACCAGCTTGACCGCCTCGACAACGACCGTTCTGCGCGCGGCGCACTCGACCTGCCCGGCGCGGAACGCCTCCATTATCTCTATCAACGCGCCGCCAGCGACCTCGCCCGGCTGGCCACCTTCTCCGCCGAACGCGAACTGCGCCGGACGCTCGGCGCGCTCGTGGCCCGTGCCTACGCCGAAATTCACTCGCAAACCGGCCCCGCCGCCCATGCCGAGGCCGCCCGGCCCTTCGCGCGCCAGTGGGCGTGGCTGACGCACACGTTCCCCCAGACCTTCCGCCGCCGGTGGCGCGCGTTCGTGATGACGGTGGTCATCACGGCAGTCGGCATGGGGTTCGGCACGCTGGCGGTGGCTGTCGATCCCGAGGCCAAGGGCGTCATCCTGCCGTTCTCGCACCTGCTGGGCGACCCCAACGACCGCGTCGCCCAGGAGGAGTCCGACCACCCGGACTACTACGCGGGCCGCAAGGCGACGTTTTCGGGTCAGCTCATGGCCAACAACATCCGCGTGTCCATCACGGCGCTGGCGCTGGGCGTGACGTGGGGCGTGGGCACGGTCGTGGTGTTGTTTTACAACGGGGTGATCCTCGGGGCGGTCATCTTCGACTACGTGCGCGCCGGGCAGGGCGTGTTCCTGACGGGCTGGCTGCTGCCGCACGGGTCGTTCGAGATCCCGGCCATCCTGGTGGCGGGGCAGGCGGGGCTGACGCTGGGCAGCGCGTTAATCGGCTGGGGGCGGCGCGTGCCGCTGACGGCGCGGTTGCAGGCGGTGCGCGGCGACCTGGTGACGCTGATCGGCGGCGCGACGCTGATGCTCGTCTGGGCGGGGGTCGTGGAGGCGTTTTTTTCGCAGTACCACGCGCCGGTGCTGCCTTACAGCGTGAAAATTACGTTCGGCGTGGTGGAGTTGGTCGCGCTGACGCTGTTTTTGACGGGCGCGGGAAGGCGGGAGGCGGCGTAAGAGTCAGGCGGCTGCGCTGCCTGGTTTTGCCATCGCGCCTGGAGGTCCGCAATCCACCCACGCTGCCCTCTCAAGGCAGCACCGGCTTGGTCTGCCGGTACTGCTTCTCCTGCACGCGCTTGCCGACGGCCTCAAACAGGTCCGTCAGCCGCTTTTTGTTGAGCGAATTGAGCAAGAACGCCGGGATGCCCCCGCCGCCATCGGTAAACAGCGTGTACGTGCCGCGCGTGTGTGCCCCGCCGTCGGTGGGTTCCAGCAGCCAAGAGCCTTCGTTGTTTTTGACGCGCACCACGCCAGATTTTTCCGCTGGTCCCTTGTTCGATCCCTCCCAACGGCTGACGTAGGTCATCTCGTCGCCAGGCCCGGGGCGGGATTCGTCGTGGATGGTGATGGCGTAGTCGCGCCGGCTGACCACCGGCGGATTGAGTTCCGCGTAGGCCGTCACAGAACGTTTGGCGGGGTCGCGCGAGATGATGCGGCTCGCGGTGACGTGCGGCATGAATTCCGGATAGTGTTCGGCGTCGTCGAGGACGTTACGCACCATCCAGTTCGGCGAGGAGAAGTTGCCAATTGCGCGCACTTCCTTGACCGAGGTGCCCGCGTGCTCGCGCTCGTAGATGGTCAGGCCATCTTGCTTGCTGGTTTCTTTCCAGCCACCCTCGTCCGCCCAAGCAGGGAGAGCCAGCGTGAAAAGGCTACAACCGACGAGGATAGCGCGGAGGAATTGGGGAATGTTCATGGGGAGAGGTACGGAGGGTGATGAGGTTGCATAGGCATCGCGTCCCACCCCCCTTCCCGGTCGCCCTCGGTGAGCGCGGGCGCGGCGTTTCCGCGCGTTTCGCGCTGGTTCGCTAGGCGCTGGCCGACGAAGCGACGGAACACAGCGCCAGCGCGACACCCAGGATGTCGCGCGGACGCTGCACGCGCGGGGCGCGCAACCGCCGGGCCGCCTTGCGCACAGGCTTGATGTTGAGGTTGAGGATCTGCACGAACACCGAGAAACCCATCGCAAAGTAGATGTAGCCCTTGTGGATGTGCTGGTCCCAACCGTCGGCCAACAGCGTGACGCCGATGAGCAGCAGGAAGCTCAGCGCCAGCATTTTGACGGTCGGGTGGCGTTCGACGAAGGCGCTCAGCGACGCGGCGAAGGTCATCATGCAGAGCACCGCCGCGACGACCGCCGCCACCATGATGCCGATGTTGTCCACCATGCCCACGGCGGTGATGACCGAATCCAGCGAGAACACGGCGTCGAGCAGGACCACCTGGACGAGCACGCCCGCGAACGTCGCGGCGCGCGTCCCGGCGGCGTCCTCGTCGTCGCCCTCGACCTTATGGTAAATTTCCTGCGTGGCCTTGCCGATGAGGAACAGGCCACCGAGGATCAGGATGAGGTCGCGTCCGGAAATCTCGTGGCCGAACACCGCGAAAAGCGGGGCGGTCAGCCCGGCGATCCAGGAAAGCGAGAACAGTAGGCCCACGCGCATGACCATCGCCAGGCCCAGGCCGACCAGGCGCGCCCGGCCCTGTTGCGCGGCGGGCAGGCGTCCGGTGAGAATGGAGATGAAGACGATGTTGTCCACGCCGAGGACGAGCTCCAGGGCGAGCAGCGTGGCGAAGGCGACCCAGCTTTCGGGGTCGGTGATCCATTGCATAGGGGTCAATGTCCGGTGGATGCGGGGGATTGCAATGGAGCAGAAAAGAGGAAGGATGAAGGGGAAGGCAGATTCCGAGTCGTGAGCTTTTCCGGCCCCCATAATTTACGATCCACATTTTTATCCCTCCGCCTTCATCCTTTTTCCTTTCTCGATGCCCTCCGCCAAGACCCACACCCTCGACATCCGCCTGCCCGAAGGCGTGGTCTTTTCGCTCGCGCTGGCGGGTCCGGCCACACGCTTCCTGGCGTGGCTGATCGACCTGCTGTTTATCTACGGCGTTTTTACGGCGCTCAACACGCTCCTGCGGCTGTTCTCCGTCCTCGCACCCGACGCGACCACGGGGGTGACGGTTATTCTCTTCTTCGCCGTGCCCATTCTCTACGGCATTTTGTTCGAGGGTTTCTGGCGCGGGCAGACGCCCGGTAAACGGCTCTTGCGCTTGCGCGTGATGGACGCCAACGGCCTGCGGCTCGATCTCCGGCAAGTTGTCATCCGCAACCTGCTGCGCGCGGTGGACATTCTACCGTATTTCTACCTCGTCGGCGGCGCGGCCTGCCTGTTGTCGCGGCGGGCGCAGCGCCTGGGCGATTTTGCCGCCGAGACGGTGGTCGTCCGCGCCGAAAAACCGTTCGCGCCCGACCTCGCGCAGATCGCCTCGGGCAAATACAACACCTTGCGCGACTATCCCGTGCTGGCGGCGCGGCTACGCCAACGGGTGCCGCCCGCCGAGGCCGGGCTAGCGCTGCAAACGCTCCTGCGCCGGGGTGCGCTGGAACCTGCGGCGCGAATCCAGGTGTTCGAGCGGCTGGCCGAACGGTTCCGCCTCGCGGGGCCGCTGCCCGCCGAGCTGTGCGAGGACCTGACGGACGAACAGCTCGTGCGCAACGTCGTGGACGTGTTGTTCCACGCGCGGAAGTAGGGCGGCGTTTGCCGGTCAACTTTGGTTCCGTAACGTGGCAGCTCCCGGCGAGCCAAAGATTTGCGAAATCACGTCAAAAGGCACCACGTCCCCTGCCGGGGTGCGGACGCAGCGAGCAGGGCGCGGCGGACCTGCGGGCGGCGCTGCCACCGGGCTACCGGCGTTGCGCCACCCGTAGCGATCTTTGGCGCGCTTACCGGGCGGCCTTTCCCGCCAGAACACATCGCTACTGTGGCAAGCACGAAGGCGAAACCTGCCATGTCGAACGCTGGTTCTGCACGCTTCGGCAACGCGTCAGCCGTCTGGTCCGCAAAGCCTTGTCCTTTTCCAAATGCTAAGGAAACCACTTGGATGCCATCCACTTCTTCATCGCCACCTACAACCTCGCCATCCAACACCAAGCAACAAAGAGTTAAACACCATCCAACCTCAAAATCAAGCGATCAACACGGAGGCAAACACTACCATCTAGTCTACTATTTCAAACAGTTTTACTCATATGGTTGAACTCTGTTGCGAGTTTACTGTAGCTGCTCTGCAGGTCGCCATAGATTTCCACGTCGGCCTCAAAACGAGTAAATTCTGCCGACACAAGCTCACAGAACGCAGCAAGGTTGCTGGCAATCGGAGCTAATTCCTCAGGTTCTGATTTTAATTTACGCTTTAGTACATTGTGCATACTACTAACAACATCCGGATCCCTGTCTGCGCGGCAGCTGAGGATATATCGCATCGCGGCATGAACATAAAACCGAAATCCCGTTGCTTTCATCCACGTCAAACTCTCCATGCGACCAAGCGAGTTCCAACTTGCAAAAAGCAACTCCGCTTGTTCCAATGTTTTTCCGAGAAACGTTCTTATAGCATGACCTTTATCAGGGCTATTATAATCATCATCAGCAATTTCTCCTTGGGAAGGTAAACGCTCAGGTTCTTGCCATGTAATTCTTGCTTTCATGGGCAATAGGTTTGTGAATAGTGTTTAGCTCGGTATTGCTTTCAATTGTAAGGCGACGGCTCCGTTGCCTCGGTGCATGAGGCAGTGGGGCCGCCAGCCTACAATTTATGGAAGATTGCTGCCCCAGCGTGGATGGCGGAAGAGTCCGGTTGCGCTGGAGAGATATCTTCCTGGGAAGGATGTCACCCGGCTCAAGCAAGCAATAAAAAGCCCGGACTTCGTCTCTTTTCGAGACGAAGCCCGGGCATCGCAAACGTTTTACGCGTCTCGCAGGTTACGCCCGGCGACGGCGGAGCACGCCAACCATGCCAGCCCCGCCCAACAGCACCAGCGCCACACTCGCGGGCTCGGGAACCGTGAACGGCGTCACGTCCGCATAGGTGGTGCCGAAGCGGAGTTCATCGAGGGTGCCAGCATCCGCAGACTGAATGCGGAAACTGTCAAGGAGCAATTGGTTGGTCTTCGTGGTCGTAGCCGAAGCGGTAGCGGGCTCCGCGTTGAGCGCCGGGTTGACGTAGAGGTTGATGTTCTCCGATCCTCCAAGGAAATCGATGCGGAACACGAGCAAAGAGAGCACCGTCGGATCGGCCAGAGGAGCCCTGACCGCAGCACCACCCAGCGGGTCAATTCCAAGGGTGGTGCCAGGCGCGGCACCGCCCGGCCGCCCGAGAAAGAGGGTCTCGCCCCCGCCGCTGATGAACGAAAGTCCCGCGTAGCCGGTGTTCTGGTTCAGTTGCATCAGGAAACTCACGTAGAGCGTGCTTCCCGTCGTGGTCGGGACGCTCGTCAAACTACGAAACACACCGTTGTTGCCGCCCGCGAAGGGGCCGGCGTTGCCTGCCACCGTCAGCTTCCTGCCGCCGCCGTCGGTGTAGGTACTGCCGGGCGAAACCACCAACGCTGCGGTGGAGCCGGTGTAGGGCCCGTTAAAGCCAGTGCCGCCGTTGTTACCAACCAGCTGTTGGCCCGCTGGATAATTGAAGGGATCGTAGGCGAGCAGACCAGCGCGCGCGTTGATCGTGGTCGCAAGAAGGGTGGCCGTTGCAATGGCACCGAGGAGGAATGTCGTAGTTTTCAAGGGGAAGAAGAGGTGATTTGTTAAAGACGTGGCTGACACAGCCGTCGACTAACCGAGGATGTTTAGAGAAACCAGGGAAAATGTCAAAATAATTTTGTGTTTTTGACAATTTTATTTTTGGACGGGCGGTGGATATCCCCAAAGGAGGCGGATTTAAAGCCTTTTCATCACCAACTATAAGCTCGAAATCAAACAAGCATCAACGCGCTGAACAATTCCATCCGTTCCATCCGGGCGTGAGTCTCGGCGGAGGAACGAGGTGGCTGACTGGAACGTGCGCGACGAAAATACGCTCTGAGCCAAAGGCGACGTTAGCAAGCAGGGAAGGCCGTCTGCCGGAATTCCGAGCTACCGCCGCCCCTTCACCGCCGCGCACATCGCCCGGTACGCCGTCGCGGGCGACCGCTGGCCCGCTGGGCGGGCCGCTTCCTCGTCGACCACCGCGCGCAGACGTCCCACCGCCGCTTGGTCCGGCGCACGTCCGCCCGCGCCGCTCTGCCATTGCGCCAAACACACCCCGACCAATTCGCGCGGCGGCACCCCGCGCCTGACCAGGTTCAAGAACCCGGCGGCGCTGTCCCGGCCCGTCACCGTTTCGCCCGTGGACGACCCTTCCTCCGCCACCGCGACCGGCGCGGGCGGCACGAGGCTCACGACGTTGCGCCAGATGAACAACCCCACGAGCAATCCCACCGCCGCCAGCGCGCCCTGCAAGCCGTAGCGCCGCGCCAGGGTCATCAGGCCCGGGTCTTCCTGCACGCCGTGGTGGCTCTCGTCGAAGATGATCCGCCGACCGTTGCCCACCAGACCCGCGAGCAACCCGGTGTTAGGTTCCGCGCGCAACGCCTCGTTGCTCAGGAAGTACGAATCGCTGGCCAGCACCAATTCGCCACCGCGCATGCCGTAGGGCCGCGCCACGAGCACGGGCTTGCCCTCGCGGGTGTAAAGCGCGTGCCAACCGGCGGCCTTTGCGGCGGGCGTGTCCAGGTCGAAATCCAGCGCGGTGTGCCACGCGGCAGCCCCCGCATCGGCCAGCGCACCGCCCGGCACGGGCACCGCCGGAGCGCCCCTGGCAATCGCCACGCTCGGCGTGGGTGTCTCGCCCGGCGTGGGGGTCGGCACGGAGAAGAACCCGCCTTTTTTCGCCGGTGAGGGCGAGGCCGCAGCCTTCGCGTCGGGCTTCTTCTCCAGACGGCGGAAATCCAGTCCCCAGCGGGTGATCAGGTCCGGCGGCAACAGTTCCTCCATCATGCGCCGGGCCCGCTCGGCGCGTTCCTTATCCTGCTTTTTCGACGGGCTGGCGCCGGGCGACGGGGGGGAAGCTGGCGCGGGCGTTACCGGCGGCGTCTGGTCCTCGCGGTTGCGTTCGGGCCGTTCGACGGTCAGCGGGATCGTGCCAGGTTGGAACGTCAGCACCACGCGCCCGCCCGTGCGCAGGATTTCCTCCAGCCGGGTGGTGCCTGGTTTGTCCATCGCCCTCGGCCAGGCGTAGGGATCTGCGCCGAGATAGAAACACGTTGGCGGCGGCCCGTCCGCGTTCGCGGTCACGGCGGTCTTGTGTCCCAGAATGGCCACCGGCCCCTTGCCCAACTTTGTCAGGGAACGTAGGTTGCGCTCGACGCGCAGGCCGGGTTGGGTTTCCAACGCCTCGTAAAACGCCGCCGCACCTAATGGATCACTGCGGAGCGTCGAATAAGGCGGATAAACGTCGCCCGTCTCGAAGCGGAGTTGGAACAGTTCGACCATCCCGACGCCGAATAGCGCGAACGCCGCCAGCAGCGCCAGCAGGGGCCAACGGCGGCGGCGAGAGGATGCGGCGGTTGACATCGGAGGAAGGTAGCGAATTTAAGATTCAAGCGCCAAGACCCTTTACAAAAAAGGGGAGGACCACTCGCGCGGTCCTCCCCTCATCATTTCCCGAAACTATGCTCCGCGCGTTTACCGCCCGCTGCCCGGCAGCATGAGGGGCTTCGTCACCGAGGCGCGCTTGGTCACGGGCTTCTCGTTGACCGCCTCGGCGCTCGTGATCGGATTGCCATATTGGATCTGCACCGCCGTCACCGTGCCGACCCCGAAGCTGTCGCCTTCGGCGATCCCGAGGGCTACGGTCTTGTTCTTGGCGCTGTCCTTGTTGAGCGCGGGCGCGTTCACCTGCACCGCGAAGTTATCGGGCTTGATGTTCTTACGACCCTTGAGCGGGGCATAATCCACGCCCGCCACCGCTGTGCCGCCAACGGTGTAGGGTACGACCAGCTTGGCGCTCAGGTCCGTCCCGCTGCGCGTCAGCCAGAAGCCGCTCGCCGTGAAGTTCGGTGCCACCTGCACCAGCGGCCTGCCCGTCAGCGCGGTGTACGCTTCGAGCGCAAGCTGGTAGTGTCCCGAGGTCGTCGGATGCACGTCGTCCCAGAACAGGTACTTGTCGGCCTTGGCGCTTTCGCCCTTCGATTCGTCGAGAATATTGTAGAAGTTGTAAGCCTGCTGGTTGACGAGCAGCCGCCCGAACAGCCCGAACACGTCGAGCCGCGTCACGTTGACCGTGATGCCCTGTTCCGCGAGGGTGGCCTCCAGCTTGGGAATGAGCTTGTCGAGCCGCGTGCTGAACGCCTGGCAGGCGGTGTTATAGGCGTCGATGTCGCTGGGCGCGCCGTTATAGCGGGGCGTGTTGCCGATGCGCGGCAGGTTGGGCACGAGGAAATTCACGGCCCCGGCTTGGGCGAGCTTGGTGAGCAGCGCGACCTCGCGCTTGGCGGCTTTCTTGGCGGTGGTGACAAGCGCGGACTTGTCGGCGACGAACAGGTCGTTCGCGCCGCCCCAGACGATGTAGAGCGCCGCCGGATCGGCGGTATGGGTGGTCAGGTAATCGGTGACCTGACGGCCCATGTTGTTCACGTCGATGCCGAGGTTGTCGGTGAAGTCGAGCGTACGCGTGCCGTCCTCGGTGGTCGCGCCGCCGTAGGCGTAGTCGAGGCCGCCGTCGAGGCTGGCCTTGGCGGCGGGCATGCCCAGGAACAGCTTGGCGAGCTGTTCGTGCCAGACGCCCGCGTGCAGGGAGGCAGCGGGATCGGTGTCGCTGCCGCTGGTGAAGCGTCCGTCGGTGTAATTGATGACGCCGCCGGGGCCGGGGCCGGGGACGCGGAAGCCGAACTTGTCATCGGACACGTCGGCGTCGTTGCCGGTGTCGGAGAGGCTGTCGCCGAAGACGATGATCTGTGAGTAAGGCGTGGTGAGTTGGGCGCGGGCCGCCGAAACGCCCGCGAGGACGATGGCAAGGAGGGTCAACCAGAGCCGGGCGGGGGCGCGGCGGGAAAGAACCGTGGGGTTTAGCATGGCTGGATTATAGCACCGCGCGCAGCGGGGACAAGGGGGGCAGAGCCGTTGCGATGTGCCTGCGGCGCTCACCCTACCTGCCGGTCCACCTGAAACTCCGCCAGCAGTGCGTCGTCCGCCGGATGCGCCCCGTACCAGACGCGCTCGAACCGTGCCACGTTGCGCGCGAACGCTCCTTGCAAGTCCGGTTGCTCGCGCGCCCGGCGGCGCAACTCCAACAGATAATCCCGGTTCGATTTGTGTCGCGCGATGGCCAGCAACCCCCGCCCGGCCAGATTCGACAACGCCGACAAATAAAACGCTCGCAACGCCAGCCGCCGCTCGCCTTTCTGCAGGAGCGCCTGCGCCAGCCGCAGCCATTCGTCCTCGGGAAGTTGCGTGGCCAACACCGTGTCGTCGCGCAGGTCCGGTACGGGCACCCCGCTCCCGGCAGGCACCGCGCGGCCCGCCGCCGTGGACGCGCGTCGTCGCCGCAGCTCCTTGCCGCTCACGTAGAGGATCGTGCCGACCAGCACCGCTGCCAGCGCGATCAGCAGTCCTTTCGTCGTCGCCGCGTTCAGGATGCCGCCGGAAGGCTCGCGGTCGTCGTCGATCTGCTCCTTGGTCTTGAACCATTTCTTGATCCACCGGAACGCTGCGTCCAGCCCGTCGCGGATCGTCACCCAGCGCGCGTGCAGCCAGTCACCGACACCCTTGAAAAATGAGTCCATCGGTCCGTCCACCGTCTGGGCGTCCTTGCGCGGCAGCCGCCACGCGAACTTGCGATGGCCGAGCACGTCGTTGATGGATCGACCCAACGCCGGGGGGGACACCGCCTGGGCACTCGCGTCCGCTTGCTTCGTCGTCACTCCGACCGCCGCCGGGGTGGCCGCCGGGACGCTGTCCGCCGCCCGGACCGGCGATGCCGCGCCCCATGCCGCCAGCAGCACGATTGCCGCCACCGTCCCGGCCAGCCCCGTGCGCCCGCGCATCGTCCCCCGACCGGCGGCCTCGCCAGCGGTGACGGCGGCAGCCGACGTGGCCACTGGCGGCAGCGCGGCGAGGTCGCTCAGCAGATCGTCGCCGCTGCGCAGCGATTCCTCGTAAAAACAGCGCAACGTATAAAACGCCTTCACCAGTGGGTCGAGCGCCAGGTAGCCCAGCCCGCTCACCACGGCGAAGAACGTGGTGTTGAGGATGTGCCAGCCGTTGCGCGTGAACAAATTTTCCTCGCCCGTGAACATGCGCAGCAGGTACGGCACGCCCAGCACGGCAATGACGAGGTTGAGCATCACGAACAGCCCGATCAGGCTCAGGATCGACAGCCCAGTGTGGTTCTGCCGGGGCCAGCGCAGGGTAGCCCGCGTGGCCCGGCGCAGGACGCTCCGCGTGGAGGCCGTGCCGTCGCCCAGCACGGTGACGTTCTGGTACCACGCGTAGACCCACGGCAGGGGCACCACGGGGATCGACGCCAGCGTCATGAGGAACAGCCCGGAGGGTTGCAGCACGGTTTGCACCGCGGCCAGCCGTCCGAAGCGCATCCACGTCCAGACCGTCGCCGGTTCGCGCCGCAGCAGGGCATTGAGCCGGACCGCGAACAGCGCGTGGGCGATCTTCATCACGAGGAACAGCGCCGCCACGGCCAGCGTCCCCCCGACGGCGTGCCCGGCGGCGTCGGCGCTGTGGCTCTGGTCGGCCACGAAGTAGAGCAGCAGCAAAACGAAGGGCAACGTGCCCGCGTAATAGATCCCGAGCAGCCCCGGCGGCGCGAGGCGCAGGCGGTGAAACGCCTCGTCGAGCAGGTCCAGCGCGGGATAGGCGGACACCGTGCCCGGCGCGGGACGCGTCTTGCCGGGCAGGATCACGGAAGCTGGCGGGTCGGCGGGCATCGGGTCAGTCGCTTCCGCTACCGCCGACTTTGTTGACGGCCTCCCAGAGCGTTCCGGCGTGAAAGTCGTCGGGCGAGGAGAGCAAAACGCGCCCGAGCAGGTGGAAGAACACGCACGTCGTCAGCACGCTCACGCCCACGGCCAGCGTCCGCCCGAGGGCGGCGACAGGCCGTCGCCAGAAGTGCGGTTTGAGCGCCCCGCCCCGCGACGCGGCGGCGATCTCGCGCAGGCACGCCGCGCAGGTCATCGCGCCACCGTGTTCCGTGACGCATTCCCGGCAAAAGAACCGTCCGCACCGCCCACAACGCGCCGCCGCCTCGCGTTCGACGTGAATCAGGCAGCGTTGACGGGTCAGGACCATGGGGGGAAAGGCAAAGGGCAGAAGGTAATGCGATGAGATCTAAATCATACTAGATGCCAAACGGTTGCCCGCTGACTTCGGCATTCTGCATTCCGATCTCTGACTTCTCTTGTGCGGCAACGATCCGCTCGGTGATCAGCTTGAAAGCCTTTCTCGCCGGTCTGACCCGGCTCAGGGAAAGTAGCACCTGCGGTCCGATGACCGTTTCCAACTGGCAACGGCACGTCCCCCCGCGCACAAGATTAATCAGCAGCAACAACACGAAAAATCCCCCGAAACCCCACGCCACCCAGCGCCCGACCTCGTCCGCCACGCTCCAGCCCAGCACCCCCAGCCCCGCCGTGAGCACGGCCAGGACGACGCTGATGATCCAGCCCCGCGCCGTTTGCCGCAGCAACAGCGTCTGGATGTCCGCGTAGGCGAAGCGCTTGTAGTGTTCGACGAAAAACACTGTGTCCACCTGCAACAGATGGTCGTCGCCTAGGTAAAGGCTCTTGATCCCCGTGGCACCCAGGCGCAGCGTGGCCATTCGGCCCGGCAATTTGCGGTAGGGCGGCTGCTTCTCGGTTCGGGGCGCGACCGGTGGCGCGGCGGCCGCGGAAACGTCGTCATTCGAGGCCATGGGTGCGTCGGGTATAGAGATAGACGGCGAACGTGAGCCACGCGCCGATTTCCAGCGTGGCCAGCAGCGCGGCGGCAAACATCCGACCCCGCCCGCGTGGGATGACGGCGCGCTTGGGCGCGTTCCAGTAACGGATCGCCAGGAATAGCGCCACCGGCGCGGTGATGAATGACACTGGCCACAGGATGACCAGCGGCAGCACCGTCAGCACCAGCGCCAGCTGGTCGTACAGCACGCCCCGCTGCACCGATAGCGCCCCGAGCGTCGCACCCGGCAAACCGCCGCCAGTGCCGGTGCCCGCCAAATCGGCCTTCCCGGCGGGGTCCAGCCGGGCGGCCTCCACGCAGCCGGGGCAGACGTGCCGGTTCGCGCCGAGGTCAATGTCGCACAGCGCGCACAGAAATCGCCCGCAGCGTGCGCACGGCACCGTGGCCTTCTTGGCGGGGTGGTAAAAACAGCTCGCGTCCTCGTCGGAGACGATGTTTTCCGCCGCCTGACCCGTTGCCACTGGTCGGAAGTACGCCGGGAACACCTCAACGAGCAGCGCCGAATAACAGCCCGGACACGTCGCCGGTTCGGTGGTGTTAAAGACCGTCTCGGGCAGGACGGTCCGGCACTTGTCGCAGGTCAGGGGTGGCCGGGAGACGGGGTTGGCGGGAGGCATGGCGCACAGGTCAGCGGTCGAACGTAGCACGCCGATACGAGCATTTCACGAGCCACCCGCCGGGCGGCGAAACTTTTCTCCGCCTTCCGCCCACAACCCACAACCCTCACCCTTCGTGCACGACCCGCGTGTCGCAGATCATGTCGTGCAAGCCGCGCTTCTGTTCGTCGAAGATGATGAAGATGTAACCGACGAAGAATATCTTGCTGATGAACGCCTTGGAAAAATACCGGCCCACGGCGCGCCAGAACGTCACGCGCGCACTGCCGTCGCCCCGGATGACGCGCAGCTTGCAGATGCGCTTGCCGGGCGTGCCGCCGTAGCGGCTGACGCAGAACGCGCTGTAGGCGGCAAGGATCAGTTGCAAACCCAGGCTCATCACCAGGTTGAGCACCTGGAAGCCGAGCGCGGTGCCCGTGTCCTGCGAGTTGGCGGCGCTGATCTGCGGCAGGAGCACCATGAAAACCACGCCGAAGTACACCACCCACAGGGGGATCAGGATCACCCCGTCGAGCAGCGCCGCGCCGAGGCGCACGCCAAACCCGGCGTAGGGCTTGACGGCCACGACGCCGCCCTCGCGCATCCGCTGCATGAACACCGGCTTGCACTCGGCGCAAACGTTCGCGCTGCCGATCTGCACGACCTCGTCGGCGGGCAGCACGCGCCCGCACTGCGAACACTGGGCCTGCCCGGCCCCGACCGTTTTGCCGAGGCTGACCGCCGTCCCGGCCCCGCCGGAAACCGCTGCGACGGGCGACGGCGCGGCTGCCGCCGCCGTGGCGACGCCTCCCGCCGCCGGGCCGCTGGCGCGCACCGTGCCGTAGGGCAGCCAGTTGGCGAGGTCACTGTGCCAAACGAGCGTAGCGTCGGTGATGGCACCGGTTTGGACGAGCCGGGAAAATTCCGCGTCGTCCACGGGTCCGGCCTGTTGGTTATCCTTGGAATAAAACCAGTTCATAGAAAGGGAGAGCGCCGAGTTTCCGTTGCCGCGTGGCCGGTGTCGAGCACGGAAATGGCGCGAAAGGTGGATCGTGGAGAGCGGGCGCGCTGGCAAACCACTCGCGGCACAGCCGCCTAGCTTGCTGCGGGTGCGTCCGCCCTACTTCGCCCCCATTTTTTCGCGCGCTTTCTCCAGCAATTGCCGCTCCTCCGGCGTCAGGCTGTCCAAACCCTCGCGGCTGATCTTTTCCAGCACCGGGTCCACCCGTTCCGCGATGAACTCCCGCGCGCTCATGCGCCGTTCTCGCGCCGTGAACCGCGACCCATCCACCGCGCTACGCGCCGCCGCTGCCGCTGCCGTGGCGGGCGCGGTCAACACCGACGGCGCATCGTGCGACGATCCCGCCGACTCGACCTGCGAACCCACCGCCGGTCCGTGCATTCCGGGCGGCCACGACGCCGAGGACGCCGCGCTCACGGTTGGCGCGGGGGTGGTCGTCACCGTCCCGTCGACTGCCGCGTCTTCGTCACGCCCACGTCGGCAAAACTCCAGCGTGCGCACGTACAAACAACCCGTCAACGCCCCCGCCAGCGCGCCCGCCGCCGGGGGAATCGTCCCGGCGAGCACAGCGGTCACCAGCGCACCCAGCGTCCCGTGGATCACCCTCACCCGCCGCCAGACACCGTGCACGCGTCCCCAAGGCAGTAGCGGCTTCCAGGGCGAGACGCAAGACAGCGCCAGTAGCCAGCCCATCGCCGCCGCCGTCACCCCGGCCATCCGCACGTCGTCCCCTAACAGCGTGGAGAACCCCACCTGCCCCAGCCCGCCGAGCACCCCGGCCAACGCGAAAATCCGCCACAAGTGCCGCCGCCGCACGTTCCGTTCGAGCGTGCGCCCGGCCAGCGCCAGCGTCACGAGGCCCGCCGCCGCCAGCCACCACGGGTCTGCCGTCACGAAAAACTGCGTCCCGAGACGCCACCACTGCCCGGCGCGCAGGCCCGCCAGCGTCAGCGCGCCCGCGTCGAGCAACGGGTCGGCCCCGCCCTGACTGCCACCGCGCACGGCCCATTGCGCAGTCCAGCCCGCCGCGACCGCCGCCGTCAACAGCACAGTCACGACGGGTCGGCGCACCGGGGGCGTGACCCGGGCAAACGGCGGCTGGGAGAGCGAGCGCCAGGGAAGTTGCATAAGCCGGGGAAAACGGACAGGGTGCGACTACCGGCAATGTACTGCAGCGCGCTCGCGTTGTCGATCTTTGCGTGCGTCCAGACCCACGTTTCCGCAAGAACGGAAAAACGCCCCGCGCCTTCCCCCTTCCTTTCTTCTCGGCGAGCCTTTGCGTCTTGGCGTCTTTGCGTCGAAATTCCGCGTTCCCACTTTCATGAAATTCGAGGACAACGCCATCCTGTTCGGCTCCGACCCCACACCCCGCCTCGTTTCCGCCGAACTCACCGGCGAAAATCAGGTCACGCTCTACTTTCGTCCCGCCGACGGCGCGCCCACCATCGTCCAGACGGACAGCTTCCGCCCGTTCATCTGGCTCGCGGGCGAGCAGGAAGGCATCGAGAGCGAACCGCTCTCCGGCGGCTTGACCTACGACCGCCTCGTGCACTGCTCCGGCTGGGCCGACTTCAACGCCCTGCGCAACCTCCTACGCGACCGCTCCGGCGCGCGGCATTTCTCGCTCACCGACCCCGTCCAGCAGTACCTCACCGCCACCGGCCGCACGCTGTTCAAGGGGATGGATTTCGCCGAACTGCGCCGGATGCAGATCGACATCGAAACCTTCTGCGGGCCCGACCACGATTTCCCCAACGCCGAGCGCGCCGAGGACTTCATCATGGCCATCGCCGTCAGCGACCAATCTGGCTGGGAGGAACTCATCCTCGTGGACGCCGCCGACGTGGCCAAAAGCGAGAAAGCCGCGCTCGAACGCCTGACCGCGCTCATCAAGGAACGCGACCCCGACGTGTTCGAGGGCCACAACATCTTCAAGTTCGACCTGCCTTACCTCGCGGCCCGCGCCAAGCGCCACAAGGTAAAACTAGTCTGGGGCCGCGACGGCACGCCGCTCACCTCGCGCCCCTCGCGCGTGCAGATCGCGGAAAAAACCATCAACTACCCCAAGTTCGAGTGCCGGGGCCGCCACATCATCGACACGTTCCTGCTGCTCCAACTCTACGACATCGGCACGCGCGAACTCGAATCCTTCGGCCTCAAAGACGCCGCCCGGCACTTCGGCCTCGTCGGCGGCAAGAGCGTGCCCGACACCGACGCCGAGACGCCCGAGCGCACCTACCTCGAAGGCAAGGGTATCCAGGACGCCTACGCGAACGACCCCGCCGCGTTCGCCGCCTACGCGCTGGAGGACGTGCGCGAGACGCGCGCTCTGGCCGACCTGCTCAGCCGCAGCTACTTTGTCATGGCGCAGATCTTCCCATATAACTACCAGGAGGTCGTCATCCGGGGCCAGGCCACGCGCATCAACAGCCTCTTCCTGCGCGAATATTATCACCGCAAACACGCGCTCTCCGACCTGCCGAAAGCCACGGCCTACGAGGGCGGCTATACGGACATTTTTGTGACGGGCGTCGAGGCCAACGTCTGGCACTGCGACGTGGCCAGTCTGTACCCGTCGGTGATGCTGAAATTCGACGTGTTCCCGGCCAACGACCGCCTGGGCATCTTCCACAAGATGCTCGCGGACCTGCGCCAGTTCCGCCTCACGGCCAAGGCCGATGCCCGCGCCGCCGCGCCGCGCTCGCAGGAGTTTCAGCGTTTCAACGCGCTGCAAAACGTGTTCAAGGTGATGATCAACGCCTTCTACGGCTATCTCGGTTTTTCGCAGGGGCATTTCTCGGATTATGACGCCGCCGCGCGTGTCACCGAGATCGGGCGCGACCTGCTCAAGAAGATGGTCGCCTGGCTGACCGAACACGGCGCGAAGGTCATCGAGATCGACACGGACGGCATCTACTTCGTGCCGCCCGGGAAGACGACGGTCGCCATGCTCCAGACGGGCCTGGGCGAGGTGCTGCCGCCGGGCATCGACATCGAGTTCGACGCGAAGTACCGCGCGATGTTTTCCTACAAGGCGAAGAACTACGCGTTGTTGGAAGAGGATGGCCGCATGATCCTCAAGGGCGGCGCACTGAAGTCACGCGGCATGGAGCGCTTCCAGCGGCAGTATTTGGAGAAGATGATTCGCCTCCTGCTCGAAGGCAAGGGTGAGCAAATCGCCGCGCTGAAGGCGGAGTTTACCGACGCGATTCGTAACAAAACGTGGCCGATTGACATGCTGGCGAAGTCCGACACGCTGCAAGACAGTCTCGGGCAATATTCCAAGAAGATCGAAGCCAGCGCGCGCAACCGCAGCGCGGCCTACGAACTCGCGTTGCGCAGCGGACGCAACTACCAGCCCGGCGACCAGATTCGCTTCTACATCACAGGCACGAAAAAGAAGGTCAGCTCCTACGAGGCCGCCAAGCTCGCCGCCGAGTGGAAGAAAGACGACCGCGACGAAAACGTGGAATACTACGTTGGCAAGCTGGAGGAGCTATCCAAGAAATACGACGAATTCATCCCCGCCGCGACGGACCAACCCGCTCACGGTCAGGGCGAGCTTTTCTAAACTTTCTAGCGTAACCCCGCATTTTCGGTAAAACAGGCTTCACAGCGCCGCCTTTTTTTGCATGGTTGGATGTCTATTGCCTGTTTAAGCCCACCCCCATCATGCCCGATACCGATTGGCGGCTTACCGATCAAGACACGTTCCTAATGGGGGCAACGCTCGTTCACCGTCGCTACCGCCTTTCCCGCTCCGATCCTGACTGGGACCACGACCATTGTGCTTTCTGCTGGGCCAAGTTCATGGTCGAAGATTTGCCAGACGTGCTGCATGAAGGCTACGCGACGCCCGACGATTACCACTGGATTTGTGAGCAGTGTTTCCGTGACTTCCAAGGGCAGTATCACTGGCAGGTCATCGCCGACAGCGGCTCGATGGCCTAACCAGGCGCTGCAGCCGACCGCCGGGGCGTTGGGGCTTTCTACTGAACGAACGGGTGGAGTCGGTTCCAAATTTTTACCCTCCTCTGTCCCCTCCATGGTAGGTTCCCCTCCTGCCCATGCGTGAGTTTCCCGCCGACCGCCATCCCCGCCCCGCCAAACCTACCCATCGCTACGCCTGGCTCTGGGAACCCCTGGAAGCCGATTCCACCTTCTTGCTCCGCGCGATGTTCGGCGCGCAGGCCGCCTACCTCGACGGCAAGCTCCACCTCTGCTTCATGGCCAAAACGGAACCCTGGCGCGGCGTCCTCGTCTGCACGGACCGCGCCCACCACGTTTCCCTGACCCGCGACTTCCCCGCCCTCCTGACCCACCCGGTTCTGTCCAAGTGGCTCTACCTGCCGGAATCTTCAGACGACTTCGAGCGCGATGCGGAACGCCTCGTGCGCCTGGCTCTGCGCCGTGACCCGCGCCTCGGCGTGGCAGGCTCCAAGAGAAATCCCCGCCCCGCTTCTCCACCCTAATCTGCGGAAATCTGCGGACAACCCCCATTTCCCCTCCATCCCGCCGCTAGATCTCAAACGCGAACGTGTATTCCACCAGATCCACCTCCGCCTCCTGCACCGCCTTCGCCGGAGCTACCGCCTCTTCCTCCGTCCGCAGCAACCGCGCCGCCAACTCCCGCGCCTGCACGCGCAATTCCGGCACCGCCGTCGTTTCCAGCAACCGACCTTTCTGTGGGCTGCCCAACGTAAAAATTCTCCGGCTCGCCAACCCGCGCGCGTCGATCACCGCCCCGTCCCCGGACACGTCCAGACCCAGCACCAGCGCGTCCGGCCTCGCCAACCCGCGCGCGAACAAATTCGCCACCAGCGGGTCACCCAGCCGGTGGTAGTTACACTCGGGCCCGGTACAGTTCACCACGTAGCCGACCCGCAGCGTCCGCCGCTCGCCGCCCGCGCCGCGCGGCTCGAACACCACCTCCAACGCCCGGCCCCCGTCGACCTCCGCGATGCGCTCGATCCGGCCCCGGTGACAACACAGCCGCCCATCGCGCTCCAACGCGTCCTTTGCCGCCAAAGCCTCGGGCGCGGCACGGTGCCGGTGCGGCTCCCACCGCGCGCGCAGGTGCCTCAAAAAACGCCGTTGCTCCCCGCGGTTCCACCCCTGCCAAAGCTCCTGCGTAAAGGGCCGTAGCGCGTCGATCACCGCCCGCCAGTCGCTCCCCGCCGCCTCCGCCCGCGCGATCTCGGCCCGCACCAGCCGCAGGGCCGCGCGCACGGTCCGGGGCAGTTCGCCGGACCTGAAAAACGCGGGCCACGTCGCCAACCCGGCCTTGTGTGGCCGCGGAAACAATCCTTGCCGCGACAGGACGTGCAGCGTCCCCTCGCGCTTGCGCTCCCGCAGCGTCAACAGCAGGTCCAGGCCCGTCAGGCCCGACCCGAGAATGAGCGCGTCGCCCGGCGCGGCCAACCGCTCGCGCGTTTCGGCGGACCACGGCGAATACAGGTAGCGCGGGCTGCGGTGAAACCGCGCGTCCCGCAACCGCGGGTCGCCCGGCGGGAACGTCCCGAGCGCCAGGGCAATCCGTCCCGCGCGCAGCCGCCGCCCGTCCGCCAGTTCCACGCGCAACGCGCCGTCCTCAGCTTCCGCTGGAGCGATGTCCACGGCTTCGCCCGCGATCTGCCGCAACCGTCCGCCCCCACGCGCCGCCGCCTCGGCCAACAACGACGCCACGTAGCGCCCATAAAGCACGCGCGGCACGAAGCTTCCCGCCTCGACTGGCCCCAGCCGCAGTGCGGCGGTTTCCTCCGGGTGCATCTCCAACCAGCGCAGAAAATCGTCCACCCGGTCCGGGAACGCGCCCATCTTGCCGGCGGGCACGTTGAGCAAATGCTGCGTGCACGACGTGCCGTAGGCGACGCCCTTGCCGAACGCGGACAATTCTTTTTCGATCAGCGCCACGCTGAGACTACCCTGCGCAGGGTCGCCCAGCAAATGAATGGCCGTCAGGCTGCCGCTGAAACCGGCCCCGATGATGACCACGTCGTAAAAAGGCTCCGAAGTCGCGTGCGGGTTTGTCATGGATGGACGGGGTCGAAAGTTCCAAAACCGCTTGCAAACAGGTAACGCCGCCACCATCCTTTGTCAAATCCTGACTAATTCGGTCAACAAATTATTCCACCTCCGGTTCCACCGCTGATTTGACGCCATGCGCTCCGTCTATCAACCTGCCGCCGCCAACTTGCCCCGACCCATGACTTTCGGCGACCCTGCCACCTGGCCCCTCGGCGGCGACTGCGCCGGGCCAAGCGCGCCCACCGCCGTGGACGCCCTGCTGCGTCCGCTGGTCGAGCGCGCCGCCCGCGCGGGTTCACGGTTGCGTTATTCGCCCGTGGGTAATTTTCACCACGGCACCTGCCGCTACCGCCTGCCACGTTTCATTTTCCAAGGGCCGTCGGGCGGCGGCCAGTCGATTCGCCTCGGCCTCTTCGCGGGCGTCCACGGCGACGAGCCGGAGGGCGCGCTGGCGTTGCGCGATTTTCTGCTCGCGCTCGACGACGATCCCGCGCTCAGCCAAGGTTATGATTTGTACGTTTATCCGGTGTGCAACCCGAGCGGTTTCGAGGACGGCACGCGCCATTCGCGCGCCGGTTGCGACCTCAACCGAGAGTTCTGGCGCGGCAGCTCGCAGCCGGAGGTCTACTATCTGGAGCGCGAACTCGGCGTGCAGCAATTCGCCGGGCTGGTGGCTCTGCACAGCGACGACACGGTGGATGGTGCGTACGCGTTCGTGCGTGGCGCGACGCTGACCGAGGCCCTCACGAAACCGGCCCTTGCCGCTGCTGCCGCGCACCTCCCGCTGGCGGGTGGCGCGGTCATCGACGGCTTCCCGGCGCGGGACGGCCTCATCTCGCAGTGCTACGAGGGCATCTTGAGCAACCCGGCGGAACTCAGTCCGCTGCCCTTCGAGATCATTTTCGAGACGCCGCAAACTTTCCCCGTGACGCAACAGGCGGCGGGCGCGGTGGCAGCCCTGCGCGCGATCCTGCGGGAATACCGCCAGTTCCTCGCCTACGGGCAGGATTTGTGAGGCACCGGAGACGCGTTGAGGGTTGCGGCTCCGGTGCCCACTTCATGCTATGTTCCTGCATGTACGAGCGCCCACCCACCCCCCGCGAGGAACTCGCCAACACGCTCAGCCACGGCCTCGGCTTCCTGCTGGCGATCTTCGCGGCCCTGCCGCTGCTCATCCTTGCTTCGCTCCCGCGCCACGACCCTCTCCTGTTGCTCGGAGTAACGGTCTTCGGTCTCGCGCTCGCGCTGCTCTACGGTGCCTCCACGATGTACCACCTCCTGCGCCCGGGCCGCGCGAAGGTCTTCTGCCGCCTGCTCGACCACGCGGCGATCTACGTGCTCATCGCAGGCACCTACACACCCTTTGCGCTCGGCTCCTTGCGCGGGCCTTTAGGTTGGTCGGTCTTGCTTGTTGTCTGGACGCTGGCGCTCGTCGGTCTCGCGCTGAAACTGCGCTTCGGCTTCCGTTACCCGCTGGTTTCGACGGCCCTCTACCTCGGCATGGGCTGGATGGTGATCTTCATCCTGCAACCCCTGATCGCCCAGATCGGTTGGCATGGCTTCGGTTGGCTGGCGGCGGGGGGATTGTGCTACACGTTGGGCGTCGGTTTCTATCTGTGGGAGCGCTTGCACTACTCCCATTTGTATTGGCACGGTTTCGTCCTGGCCGGGAGCACCTGCCATCTCGTAGCGGTCCTGCACAACGTCCGCACCCTCGCCGTTTGACCGTGCATCAGAGGGGATGGCACGTCGTTCCCCCTTATTTCTTTACCCTCCTCCCATCACCCACCGCAGCAAATACGGCAGCACCAGCGCCCCGAGCATCGCCGTCGCGCTCATGGCAATCGACGCGAACGCCCCCGCCGCCCGCCCGATTTCGACCGCCCGCGCCACACCGATCCCGTGCGCGCTCGCACCCAGCGCCAGTCCCACGGCGCGCTCGTCCCTCACGCCCATCCAGCGCAGCGCCGTCGGCCCGACCGTCGCCCCGAGCATCCCGGCGATCAGCACACCCGCCAGCGTCGCGTCGACGGGTGTCCCGGTGTCTGCCGCCAGTCGGTAAGCGACCGGCGACGTGATCGACTTGAGCGCCCCCGCCGCCACGATGGGCCTCGCCCGCCCGAACAGCACCAGCAGCCCTACCGTGCTCCCGACGGCAAACACCATCCCCAGCGGCA
This sequence comes from uncultured Chthoniobacterales bacterium, assembly GCA_964242205.1. Classification (GTDB taxonomy): domain Bacteria; phylum Verrucomicrobiota; class Verrucomicrobiia; order Chthoniobacterales; family SZAS-18; genus CAHJWO01. The sequence continues at coordinate 134,114 of CAXTBX010000001.1, read as the reverse complement.
CGACGGTTGCGAACATTCCCGCGTTTTCCCTCACCGTCTTTCTCAACTGATAGATCGGCACGGCCATCGCCACGACCGCCGGACCGAGCAGCCAATTGATCCAGGCGGTCCCAACCTTGAAATCATCGTAGGGCCTCCCCATCAGTTCGAGGATCACCACCAGCAGGACGATAGAGATGAACCCTGGGTGCAGCAAGGGCACCCGCGTCCGCAGAAAAACCCACCGGCACGCGGCATAAACGACGGCAGTCACCGCGCTCCAGAGAAACAAGGATGAAGGCAGAAAAGGCGCAGTTGAACCCATAAAAGTCGTCATCGCCGGTCACAAAAATCGTCACCTTACGCCACCTCCCCGTCCCACGGTCTCGCATCCCCCCGCTTTCGTTCTTCGCCTCAGCATCCCCTGGCTCGCGTGTCCCACGACCGCCCACAGCAGCACGGTCCCCAAAGTCACGGCCCCGGCCAATGCCTTACCCTGCACGGCCCAGAACGCTTGGTCGCGCATGGCCAGCACAAAGATGGGCAAGAACAGAAACGGCAGCAGCCACAGCAACACGCGCGCCGCCCCTTCCACCCAACGCAGCGGCACCACGCCCGCCGTCAGCAGCCCCAGCAGTAAAAACAATCCGAGAATGTTGCCCGGCAGCACCAATCCGAGCTGCGTTTTCACCCACTCCCCCGCCAGCAAACAGCCGGTCAGCACCAGCAGCCCCGGCGCGGCCAGCCACCGCGACGACGCCGGTTCGTCCGCGCCCGGCGCGGGCAACCCGGGCGCGGGCGCGGCCACCGCCTCTTCACTGACCTTCCTCCCCGCCGTCTTCTCCGAGTCTTGCACCTTGGATCTTGGATTTTGAACCTTCCTTGAGACTTGGACCTCCCATCGCTAAGCGGTTTTCGCCAACTCCGCCAGCGCCGCCGCCAACACCGTCGCCCCGGTCTCAATCGCCTCCGGCGATGCATACTCGTCGGGCCGATGGCTCACGCCGCCCCGGCACGGGATGAAGATCATCGTCGCCGGGCACACCCTCGCCATGAATAACGTGTCGTGGTAAGCCCGGCTCACCAGTTTGCGACTGCTGCAACGCCCGCGACGGCTGCGACGAATCTCCTCAATTTGCGCGCATATTTTTTCGATTAATCCCGCGTCGCAAACCGCAGGCGGATCGGCATTGATCGTATTTATCTCGAACGTAATTCCCCGCCGCCCGCTGACCTCCGCCACGGCCCGTTCCACGCTGGCGCGCATCGTCTCCCGGCTCTGTAAGTCCGTGTCGCGCAGATCGATCTCCAACTCCGCCCACGCGGGCACGCTGTTGATCGCCCCCGGCCCGACCCGGAACACACCCGTCGTCCCCACGGCATCCGGGCTGGCGCTGGTTTTTGCCGCAGCCTCCACGGCCAGCGCGATCTCCGCCCCAGCCAGCAACGCGTCGTGCCGCTCGGGCATCAGCACCGCCCCGGCGTGCCCACCCTCGCCCGTCAGCCGCACCCGCAGCGCAGCGGGCGCCGCAATGCGTTCGACGACAGCCACATCCAACCCCTCTCGCTCCAACACCGGACCCTGCTCGATGTGCAGCTCCACGAACGCCGCGTAATGCCCCGGCTCCAGCCGCACTCCCGCCAAGTCCCCATCGAACCCTGCCTCTGACCGCCACTGCGCAAACGTCTTACCCTCACCATCCGCCAGCCGGTCCGCCGCCGCCGGGTCCAGCGCGCCGCCCATGATCCTGCTGCCCAGGCAGCCCAGCCCGAAGCGCGTCGGCTCCTCGGCGGTAAACACGATCAACTCCACCGCCCGCCGGGGCCGTAACCCGCTGCGCTGCAACGCCTCCATGGCCGCCAGCCCACCCAGTACGCCGACCACGCCATCGTAGCGTCCGGCGTTGGGGATGGCGTCGATGTGCGAGCCGGTCGCCACCGGCGGCAGCGCCGGGTCCGCGCCCTCCCAGCGGGCGAAGATGTTTCCGGCGGCGTCGGTGCGAGTTGTGAACCCGGCCTCGCGGCACCAGCCCACCACCAGCCTGCGCGCGGCGAGGTCGGCGTCGGAAAAGAGCACCCGCGTCACCACCGGCGCGGGTGCTTCGGACACGGCGGCGAGTTCGTCGATCCGCCGGTGCAGCGCCGGGCCGTCGAGGGCAAATCCTGCGGGCAAAGGTGTCGCCATGCGTGGGCCGAACCATCCCAGCATCACCCGCCGGAAGCCAGCAAAACCTGCGGACAATTCCCACGCTTGCCCGCTTGAAAATCCACCGATCTTCCCCGAACCTGACCCGCAGCCTGTTTCCGACCATGAGCGACGACCCCCCCGGCATGAACGCCCCGCGCCGTAAATCGCGGTTCCGTTCGCAGTACGAAACCGACGCCTACCGCCGGGCCTCGGCCACCCGCCGCCCCACCTCGCCCGACCCCGCCGCCTCCGAGCCGGACCTGGACCCGGCGTCGCCCGTCGAAACGTCGGACCCGGCTTACGCCGAGGACACCACCCCCGGTGGTTCCTCCCCCGAGGACCCGTCCACCTCCGTACAGGCCGCCACTGCCGGGCCACGGGACGAACTGCTGCCAAATTTCCGCTTGACCAAGGTGTACGAGGCGCGCCCTCCGTCGCGCAGCCCCCTCAAGGATTGGCGCTGGCTGCTGGTGACGGTTTCCCTGCTCGCGCTGGGTCTGGCGGGCGGCTACTGGCTCGGCCAGTCGAACACCGTTTCCTCTACGGAACCCGAAGTTGGCAAGCAGCACGAAGCCAAGCAGGTGACAGGCGGTTTATCCCCGGAGTTGCAGGCCCGAGTGGACGCCGCTTTCGCGGCCACCAAGAAAATCCGCTACCGGGAGGCGAGCGACATGTTCGCCGCCCTCCGTCGAGAGCATCCCGAATGGTGGTCGATGGGCATCGAATCTGCCCGCGCTTGCCTTTACCTCCACGATATTCCGTCTGCCCAGAGCGCTCTCAAGGAACTGAACAGCAATCCCGCCGCCCTGCCCGATTCGGATTTCATCATGGGTCTGCTTCACCTCACCAACAAGGAACTGGAACTGGCCGAGGCTTCTTTCGGCCTCGCCGTGGCGCGCGATCCTGCCCGCCCGGATTTCTATTACTTCTGGGGCGAATGCCTCCGGCGCGACGGCAAGCCGCGCGAGGCGGTGGACAAGTTCCGCGCCGCCCTGCTGCGCAACCAGTACGAAAACTCTGAAGGCCTTTACCAGATCAAGCTGTGGCTTTCTCAGATTCAGGCCGACCAGGAGGAAGCCAGTGGCGCCAACAGGGAAATTGACGCCGCCCTGGCTACCCCTCATCCACCCTACGAGGCCCTCTTTGCCGCCGCCGCGCGCGAACTCAAGGCCAAGCGCTACCCCGGCGCAGCCACCTTCCTCACCCGGGCGCAAACCTTCACCGAACCGGCGGTTTTCCGGGTGATCATGCAAGATCCGAGTTTCGTCGAGGAGGCCGCCACCCACGCCGAACTCGCGTCGTTTTACCATTAAACACCGTCCGGCGACAAAGCGGTGGATGGCGAAGGGCGGGTGACATGCCAAATCATTGTCGCGCAGCCGCAGGGTAATTAGCCTCGCGTCCGGAGGTCACGGAGCCACCTGAACCTCGCATCTTTCCTGGATGCTTGGTTCCTTGGCTCTCTCCGCTCACCCCCTCCCTTCGCGGAAGTCAATCGCCGCGAAGGAGGTTTGCAAATCTGTCCGGTCTTGCAAGCCTTCCTCGGCCTTGACCTTCTCGATGAACGCCGTGGCAAAGTCGTTCCAACCCAATTTGCGCGCGAACTCGTTCCACACCCGCCGCTGCACCTTATTCGGACGCAGCCCGCGCTCGAAACACCATTCGGCGACTTCGTCGTCGGTGCCGCCCTGCCGGACGCGCCCGCACAGGGCATCGAACTCCACACCCAGGAACCCGCAAAGGTGCCCGTCCAACCCGAGCGACAGCCCGAGGTTCGGGCGGTACTCCTCGGGCAACGTGCCCGCCTGCTGGAGCCGGATCTTGTCGAGCATCCGGGCAAAATGAACCAACCCGGCGACCTTGTCACCGGGGCTGCGAAGAGGGGGATTGAGCATATGAGATCAAAAAGGAACCAAGAACCCAAACAAGGTTCAAAATCCTAAGCTCTGAAAAGATTTCGCAGTAAAAAAGGCGTTACAAGCATTGCCCTCACTTCTGGAGCCCTGTTCGAGTTCCTGGCTCCTAAATTCTTCACTTCGGCAGCACCACCCGCCCGGTCATGGCCCGCGACAGCGTTAACTCGTCGGCGCTCTCCAGACCGCCGCCCGCAGGTAGCCCCTGGGCGATGCGCGTGACGGTCACTTCCGGCATGTCCCGCAGCAACCCGGCCAGATATTGCGCCGTCGCCTCGCCTTCCACGTCCGCGCCCAGCGCAAGGATGATCTCTGTGGCACGCTCCTCCTTCACGCGCTCCAGCAGCGCGTCGATGGACAAATCCTCGGGGCCGACATGATCCAGCGGCGCGAGCCGACCGCCCAGTGCGTGATACCGCCCTTTGAACACGCCCGTGCGCTCCAGCGGCAAAATGTCCGTGGCCTGTTCGACGACGCAGAGCGGACCGTCCGCGCGTGACTCGTCGCGGCAGATGTCACACGGGCTTTGGGTCGTGAAAAACCCGCACCGGTCGCAGGGATGCACCTTGGCGGCGTTTTCCAGCATGGTCTCGGCGATCTCCTTGCCACGGCTGGCTTCCTGGCGTCCGGTGCCGACGAGCCAGAGGGCGATGCGCTCGGCACTGCGCGGCCCGATGCCGGGCATCCGTTTGAGCTGGGCGACGAGACGTTGGAGGGGTTCTGGATAGTCGATTCGACGCATATTTCGGGGAGGTGGAAAGTACCACGAAACCGCCCGATTTTCCACTCCGGAAAGCCACAAAAAAGACGCGGATTTCGAGGGATTTGCACATGGTCGGTCCTAGGCAAGACTTCAGGCAGGGACGGCTCTCCGCAGCCGTCCGTGGTTTGCCTCTTTCCTGTCTTTCGCTTCGTCAGAGTCTGGAGACATCGGTCACGCGCAACTCGCGCCCGGCATGGTCAGGCCAGAAGCTGATCCGCCAATTGGCGAGCCTCAGGTGCTGGATTTCCCGACCTTGGCCGTCTCGTGTGGTGTAGTCTCCGGGCTGGCCGGGGTGTTCGGCCAACCGGACCAATAGGCCGATGACGATTTTCTGCTGCGCACGGGAAAGCGTCGTCAGGCTTGCCACCGCCTTGCTCGAAAGTACCGCCTCGTACCCGGCGGATTCAGGCATGGCCAAGCCGTTGCGTCAGATTGCTCAGCCGGGTTTTCTTGCCCCGGTCCATTTCCTTCATGATCCGGCTGGTCTCCCGGCGACCTGCAAGCGATTCATCCCGCAGGCGCAGGAGATATGCCGCCGCCGTCTGGCGGTCGGCCTCCGAGAGTTGCGCCAGCCGTTGTTTCAGATCGAGCATCGCCGTTGCCGTCATGGCAAAGAGGTTAGCAAAATGGGCGGGACGGTCAAGCAGACAACGATGGAGGCGGAGCGGTTTTGTCCCTCGACGTTAGTTTTGGCTGAAAATATAAATTGTTGAAATTAGACCCTCTTCAGAAGCCCATCGTTCGCTGCGGTGTATTGCTAAGCGGCGGGTGTTTGCCGTTGGTAGATTTTCAAGGCTTGCAGTTTGCCGAGAGAATTTGTGAGGCTCGTAAGACTCCCAGTAGTTTTGGCAGAGTCGTTTATGTACTGTTCAGCATCGCGCTTGATAGCAGCAAGAACATCGCGCAACTCGACCAACTCGTTAAGGAACGAATCGCTCACCTCGGAAGTCAAAAAGGTGTGTTGGCAGACAAGGCAGCGACGACCGCGCGAAAAGTATTGCACATCCACGTGACGAGCTTTGTGGTAAAGGCGGTTGGACTTCATCCACGAGGCAGCATCCTTCGGCGAGAGTGCTTTGCAGACTCTAACTGATTGGCATTGAGAACACCACATGGATGTTCCACCTGTGGATTGTTTTGGCATAAATGTAGCCGTTCGACAGAAATTAGGCGCGTTCGGGCTCACTCCGGTTGGTGTCATCTCTGATTTGACCTTCCTTGCGAAGTAAAAACTCAAACCATCCATTGATTGGATGAAATCCTTTCAGGCTCAGAAACATCAATTCGAGCTCTTTGCGTGCATCGTGGTAGAGAGCTGTTCTGACATCAACACAAAACTCTGCGAAGGCACGTTCTGCGTCACGGAAAGCACGGCCACTGTCACCGCAGGCGGCGAGCCAATCTTGAAAGTCTGTGCAGTCTGAATGTCCAAGAGAGACAGCAAGCTCCCGGAATAGAGATGTTGTTTCTGCCCCGAAAGCATCCAGTGCTTGGCAGAATTGTTTGTGAACCCCGACAAAACGAGCATGAACTTCTGTCAACTCCTCAACAGAAGGTGTTTGGCGGATGCGCCGGAGAAGATCAGCGCGGCTCTGAAGCCTGCGAATGCTCTCCTCGATTTCTTCAATTTCATGATCGACAGCAGAGGCGGCAACTTTAGACACTTTTGTCACCTGAGCAGGAGCGATGCCAATAAGCTCGTCTAACTTTACTTGTTTATGAAGCGTTGAGCAGAGGCCATCTCACTCGGTAGACTTCGGCAAACCACCAGCAAAAAAAGTCAGTTCCCACTTATTACACTCCGCCCATCCTAACAGCAGCAAATCAGAGCCCATCGTCTTCAATCGCGGACCACCCGGGCCTCCGCCACCCGGTCGTCCGGCCCGAAACGAACCGCGAGCCACTCGGAATCGATACTCATAAAACCACGCTCGGGGCCGAGCCAATACACGACCTGATACTCGCGGAAATAGGCCGTGTCGGGCGGCGTGCCGAGGAGTGCGATCAGTTCGCCGTGCGTCAGGCCGACCAGCCGGTGTCGGCGCAGGAGATCGTCCACCATGCGCAGGCGAATCGGGTTGGTCTCGCCGGAGGCAGCCAGGCCCGCCCGCCAGGCTGCGGCGTCGAAGGCAACGCGGTGCCAACGTTCGTTGACGGCATCGACGGCAACCGAGCCGAAGAGGAACAGGACGGGACTTGCCACGACCAGCCCGAGGCCGAAAATGCCGACGACCAGTCCGCGCCAGTGGCGGCGAAAGAAGCTTGGCGGCTCGGCACCGAGGTCGCTCGGGATGGGTGTTCGCATCTTCCGGTTTCCTTCGTTCTGGCGCACCGGGTGCGAGGCAGCCTTCGCCCGCCCGAGCACCTATAACGTGTTCAATAACCGCGACGTTTCGTAGTCCGCGCTCGCCTTGCCGTTTTGCAACTGCCGGATGCGGTTGACGTAATAATCCAGCGGCGCGTCGGTCTTGCCTTCCGCCGGGCGCGCCTGGACGAATTTCTCCATCGCGTCGGCCAGCCGCTTCTCCCGGAAAAAGATCACCCCTGTCCAGAACAAATCGCGCCGCGCCAAGTCGTCCGGCGACAGGTCCGGCGGCTCGCCAAGCAATTCGTACACCTCCAAATAAGCGTCCCCTTGCCGCCGCCGCAACAACTCCAGCGGACGCGCCTCGATGGCTGATTCCGCCCGGTCGAACGTCAGCGCGCCGACGAGCACCGTCGTCCCGTACACCAGATTGGCCGCGCACAGCCGCCGCGTGAACGCCACCTCCTCGCCCGCCACGCCAAAGCCGCCGAGCCGTTGGCTGCCGAAGTAGCCCACGGCCATCTCACCGCTGTTGACGCCCAGGCGCAGGTCGCACGTCAGCCCGGCGTGCTCGCGCGCTAGTTCGGCATTGAGCGCCCGCAACTGCCGCCCGACCTCCAGCACCGCGCGGCACGCCAGCACGGCGTGCTCGGCGGCGGCCAGCGGCGCGCCGAACACCGCGCGCACGCCCTCACCGTCGCATGCCGCCAACGTCCCGCCGCCCGCGACGAGGGTCTCGGCGGCAGCGTTGAAGAAGCGGTTGGTCACCTCGGCGTACCGCGCCGGTTCCAGCACGTCCATCAGCCGTTCGTGGTTGAAGATCTCGGCCACGACCAGCGTGACCTCCTGCAGCGTGCCGGTGTCGTCGAGCGGCGTGCGCCCGTTGACCAGCGCGCTCATGCCCTCCGTCGACACGCGCCGCCCGAACGACGCGTCGGCCACGCGCTGCCGCTGGCCCGTCTCACTGCGCGAATACACGAACGCCGCCAGGAACGACATCGCCGCCGCCGCCGCCGGGAGCACCGGCGAAAAATACGTCCCGTACAGCGACGCCAGCACCGACAACGTGAAAATTTCTGCCACCACGACGCCCGCCACCACAGCCTTGAACACGGGCCGGTTGATGTCGATGGTTGTCCACGCCACCGCGAACGCCAGCGCCACGAACAGCAGCGGTTGGAGCACCGGGTGGTGCAGGTTCACGCCCGCCAGGCCCAGCGCGCGGGCCATTGCGGCGTCGAGCGGGCGGATGACGACCCCCGGCGCGTAAAGGATCGCCAGCAGCAGGCTGACTTGGATGCCGATGAGCAGCGTGGACTTGAGGGCGCGGGACACGGGAAAAGGTCGAATGACGAATGACGAATGACGAAGAAGATGGAAGGCAGAATATCCCGTCCGCAGAGTGTTTACCTGGGGTTGGGCAGGTTGCAACGAAGAAAGCGCAAGGACGACAGGCGTCCCCCTGCATCGCACACCCCTGAGCCTACCACCTTTCTTCCCCCTTCGTCATTCGTCATTCGTCATTCCGCCTTCCAACAGCCGCGCCAGCCCCGCTGCCGGGTTCACCACGAACGCTTCGTCCACCGTCAGCCGCTCGACGCCCGAGCCGGGTAGTTCGTACTTGCCCTCGCGCAACAGCCGCTCGAAGACCGTCACCAACCCACGGGCCCCGGTGCGCTCCCCGGCGGCCTGCCCGGCGAGCAGGCGCAACGCGTCGTCCGTGAAAGTGGCCTCGATCCTGTAGGCCTGGAACGCCCGTTCGTACTGCCGCACGATGCTGCCCTCCGACCGGTGCAGGATCTCGTACAGGTCGTCGGCGCTCAGCTCCTCGCAGACTACGCGCACCGGCAGCCGCCCGATGAACTCCGGCTCGAAACCGTAGTCGATGAAGTCGCGCGTGGTGACCTGCCGCAGCACGGCGGCATCGCTGGCCGCCGGGCCTTCGAGCTTGGCAAAGCCGATCTGGCTTTGGCGCAGGCGGCGGTCGATCTGGCCGCGCAGGCGCTCGAACGCGCCGCTGACGATGAACAGGATGTGCCGCGTGTTGATCGTCTCGCGCCGGGCACCCTTGCCGCCGCGCCGCTGGAACTCGAACGCGCTCTGGAGCTGCGACTGGATGTCCATGGGGTTCTTGACCGGCACCTCCGTCTCCTCCATGAGCTTGAGCAGCGTGGTCTGCACGCCGCGTCCGCTCACGTCACGCCCGCCGACGACGTTGCTCGCGGCGGCGATCTTGTCGATCTCGTCGATGTAGACGATGCCGTACTGCGCGAGGTCGGTGTCGCCGTCGGCCTTGGCGACGAGGTCGCGGACCAAGTCTTCCACGTCGCCGCCGACGTAGCCTGTCTCGCTAAACTTGGTGGCGTCGGCCTTGACAAAGGGTACGCCGATCAATTCGGCGACGTGCTTGACGAGGTAGGTCTTGCCCACGCCGGTCGGCCCGAGGAGGATGACGTTGCCCTTGGCGTACTCGGAGACGTTGCTGGCGGCAGATTTGTCGGCGTCGGCGTCGGCGCGGGCGAGTTGGCGGACGTGGTTGACGTGGTTGTAGTGGTCGCACACGGCGACGCTGAGCACCTTTTTCGCCTCGTCCTGGCGGATGACGAACCGGTCGAGGTGGGCCTTGATGTCGCGCGGCTGGTAGTGGAAATGGAAGATATCCGCCGGCGGTTTCTCTTCCGGCGCGGGCGGGGCGGGCGGTTCGTCGTCGGGGATGGGCTGGGTAAAGGTGGTGAAGGAAACCTTGTCGCCAAAGTTGTTCTTGAGGAAATCGCCCAGGCGGCGCTGGATTTCTTCGGGGCTGGGCAGGGGTTTGTCCCCATCGGCGGCCCCGGAGCGGTCGTCGGCGGCGTGTTGGTCTTCGGGCGTGGACATGGCAGCCGCCAAGGTAGCACCGAACGGCGCGCCCGGCGAAAGTCCGCCGGGGAAGGTGCAAGCTTCAAGCAACCAATCTCAGACTCAGGGATGACAGGCCTCCTTGCAGGGGAGCAATTCCGAGCATCCGTTCGAATCTTGAAGCTTGGTGCTTGGAGCTTGCAACTTCTACCTCGCAGGGGGGTCGAACTGCCCCAACTCCCCCTGGTACTGTGGCGCGTCCTTCGCCGCCCGCACCGCCAGCGCCTTCGCGTCGGCGGCGCGCCCGTTGTCCAGGGCGTAGGCTGCCATCATCCAGCGGCGGGCCGCCGCCTGCTTCAGGTCGCGCGTCGCGTCCGCGTAGTACGCGGCCACCGCCAGGTACACCGTCGGCGCAAAATCCGTCCATGGCACCGCGATCTGCCCGTACGGCGTCCCCGCCAGCAATGTATCGCCTTGTACCCCGTTGATCCCGCGCGGATACGTCACCCCGCGCCGACTCGCCACCGGCTGCGGGTATCCTCCCGCCACCTTCAGGTCGTTGAGCATCGTCTTGTGGAACGCCACCAGCAACCGCGCGCGCCGGTCTGTCTGGTCGCGCGCCTGCACCCACTGGGTCTGCGTCGGCCTGGCCCCGTCGATGACCTTTTGCGCCTCCTCGAACCGCGACTGGGCGACCAGTTGCAGGTAGCCGTCGCGCGCCGCCAGCCAGCGGGCAGTGTCGGCTTTTTGCTCCTCGGCGGACGGCGCTGCGGACCCACCCGTAGCTGGGGGCGTGTTCCCGTTGGCGATGGTGGGCGGGGGCGCCGCGGCCACGCCCGTGGGCGGCTGGCTGGCGTTGAGTTCGGTGACGGCGGCGTCGAACGCGGCGGGCATCTTGCCGGTCGTCTGAAGCTGGCCGCGCACGCGGACAAATTCCGCCGCCAAGGCCGCCCGGTCGCCTGCGCCCGCCTGCATCCGCTCGTGCAGCGGCGCGTAGAGCGCGTAGTCGTGCGTCGCCCGGCGCGCGATGGGTTCGTAGTCGTCGAGCCAGCGGTAGGCATCCGGGCGCTTGCCGTCCAGATACACCTTGAGCAGCGCGTCAGCGTCGTCGAACGCGCCCAACTCCCAGTCCTTCAGGCCGAACAGCAGCAGCGCCATCGCCTCGAAAGTGTCCTTGTTCCAATCTTTCGTCACGCTCGCTGGGATGGACTTGTCCGTCTCCAGAAAACGGCCCGTTTCCACGAAGAAATTGGCCAGCGCGCGTTGGTTGCTCTCGCCGGAATACAGTCCGGCGTCGCGCAGCGAGCCGAAGAGCGCGCGGGCGTCCTTGAACTGGTGGTTGAGCAGCGCGGCCATGCCCCGGTGCAGCTTGATCCAGTTGCGCAACGGTTGGGGCACGTTGTCGCGCTGGGACGCCTTCAAAAGCGTGCCCTGGGCGTCGGCGTACTGGCCCGCCACGAGCTGCCCGCGCCCCTGCTGATACTGTCCCTCGGCGCTGTCTTTGTCCACGGCCGGCGTGTCCGCCGGACCGGCGCTGTTGGCGGCGACCGTCGGCGCGGTGACGACGCCCGGCTCGCTGCCGCCTACGTCGAAGAGCTTCGCGCGGAACACGTAGGCCCCGATCCCGCCCGCGATCAGCACCACGAGCAACAGCAGCGTCAAAATACCCGCCAACCGTCCCTGCTGCTTGCTCTCGACGACCACGCGCTGCCGCCCGCTGTGCGGCTTGCCCGCCTTGGCACCGAGCTGGTCGATGGCGTAGCGGAAGTGGTCGATGAGTTCCCCGTACGACGCGTAGCGCGCGTTGGGGTCCTTGTTGAGCATCCGGTTGATGACATAGGCCGTCTCGCTAGCCACGTCGGGCGCGAACGCCTGGAGGCTGACGGCCTTGCTCTTGAGGTGCTTGAGCGCGACGAGCGACGCGCTCTCTGCCTCGAAGGGCGGGCGGCCCGCGACGGCGTGAAAGAGCGTGCCGCCCAAGCTGTAGATGTCCGAGCGGAAATCCTCCGGCTCGTTGTTGAGCTTTTCGGGCGCGATGTAATAGGGCGTGCCCCAGATTTCGCCCCGGGCGTCGGCCTCGTGCTCGGCGAGCAGGGCGAGGCCGAAGTCGGTGATCTTGGCGGTGTGGGCGTCGGCAAACAGGATGTTGCCGGGCTTCACGTCGCGGTGGATCAGGCCGCGCTCGTGGGCGGCCTGGAGGCCGCTGGCGATCTGGAGGCCGACCTGGAGCACCTGCATTTCCGAGATGCGGTTTTGCAACTGCATCAGGTCGTCGAGCGTGCCCTTGTCCACCAACTCCATGGCGATGTAATACTGGCCGTGGTCCTGGCCGAAGGAGAACACCTTGACGACGAAGGGATGGTTGATGGAAGCGGTGATGCGCGCCTCGTCCTCCAGCTTGACGATGTAGTTGTCGTCGGCAGAGAGTTCCTTGCGCAGGAGCTTGAGGGCCACCATGCGGTTGAGGTTGCGATCCAGCGCCTTGTAGACCGCGCCCATGCCGCCGGTGCCGAGGTGTTCGACGACGGAAAAATGGTTGTACTGGCGACTGGCCCGCATGTTCTCGCCGCACTGCGGGCACTGGAACTTGGAGAGCGGTTCCTGCTCGGAGATGTCCACGAGCGTGCCGCAGTTTGGGCACGTCTGCACGCAGGGTTCGCCGGGGGTCAGAGCCATAGGGGAGCCGCCTGCGGCGGAAGGTTCAGGCTCCAAGAAACCAAGCTTCGAGGAAGTTGCAAGGCGCAAGATGCAAAAGAGTACGGGGTCGGGTGAATACCCCGCTTTGGGCCAGCCGGGCCGACCGGGCGCGGCAGTTGCTTTAAGGGGGGTAACCATCAAGCCGCCCATGCCGAACGCCACCACTCTCACGATTTGCCTGCGCAGGGTCGGCACGCCCCCGCCCTCTTTTCTTCTGCCTGCTGCTATCTACCTTCTACCTTCATCCTTTCCTATCGGGCCGAAAGCGGCGATGATCCCCGCTGCCATGCTCGAACTCACCGTACCAGCCGCCGCCGCCGGGCACCGACTGGACCGTTTCCTGGCCGGGGAGCTGTCGCACCTCTCCCGTGCGCGGGTGCAAGCGCTGATCCGCGACGGGCACGTGCAGCTCAACCGCCGCCTGGCCAAGCCCGCCGAGGCCGTGCGCGCCGAGGACCTGGTTTCCTGGGAAGAGCCTGCCGTCCGGCCGACGGCGCTGGTGGCCGAGGCGATGGCGCTGCCGATTTTGTTCGAGGACGACGATTTGCTGGTGCTCGACAAACCCGCCGGGCTGGTGACCCACCCCGCGCCGGGCCACGACGCCGGGACGCTGGTCAACGCGCTGCTGGCGCACTGCGGCCCCTCGCTCTCGGGCATCGGCGGCGAGCAGCGGCCCGGGATCGTCCACCGGCTCGACAAGGATACGAGCGGCTGTTTGGTCGTGGCCAAGCACGATCTGGCGCACCGGTCGCTGGCCGGGCAATTTGCCGAGCGCACCATGCACAAGACCTACCTCGCGCTGGTGCGGGGCGTGCCGCGTCCCGCCAGCGGCACGGTTGAACAACCGATTGGCCGCCACCCGGTCCAGCGCAAGAAGATGGCCGTCGTCCCCCCGCCGCGCGGGCGGCTGGCGCGTACGGATTACCGGGTGCGGCGCGAGTTGCCTGCCGCCGGGGCGTCGCTCGTGGAGTGCCGCCTGCACACCGGGCGCACGCACCAGATCCGCGTGCATCTCAAGCACCTGGGCTATCCGATCCTGGGCGACACGCTCTACGGCGGCCCGGGGACCAGCGCGCGCCAGCTGCTCCATGCTTGGAAGCTCGGTTTCAGCCACCCGCGCACCGGTGAGGCGCTGGAGTTTCTCGCCCCGCTGCCGCCAGATTTTCTGGCGTTCGGCCTCGATCCGGTTGAACCGTGATTCCACCGGTTCATCCTTCATCCTTCATCCTTTCTTGTTCACCGACGCCCTCAATATCGTCCTGCGCGAACTGGACCGCCGCCGCCAAGGCGGCTATGATGACTGGCGCGCCAACGCCAGCGCCGTGGACCGTCTGCTCACGGCGCAGCCCGGCGCGCCCGCGCCCACCCCCGTGACGAGCGCCCAGGATTTTGCCCCCGAACCTGCTCCCATGCCCAAGTCAGACGCTTCCGACGGTCCCTCCCTCTTCGGCGACGAAGCCCCCGCGCCTGCCGCCAAGCCCGCTCGCGCCTCCAAAGTAGCGGCGGGAGCCGCGCCGGGCGTCTACGAGCCGGTGACCGACCCCACCCTGCCGAAACCCGACCGCCTGGCCCAGTTGCGCGCCTGTGCCGACCGCCTGCCCTGTCCACAATGCCCCTACGGACGCGGCGCGGACAACAACCACATCGTCTTCGGCGTCGGCAACGTGGACACGGACGTGCTCTTCATCGGCGAAGCACCCGGAGCTGAGGAAGACGCCCGGGGCGAGCCGTTCGTGGGCCGGGCCGGGCAGCTTCTCAATAAGATCATCGCCACGATGGGCTTCCAGCGCGAGCAAATCTACCTCGCCAACGTGCTCAAGTGCCGCCCGCCCACGCCCGGCCAAGCGTTCGGCAACCGGCCGCCCACGCAGACCGAGATGCACAGTTGCCGCCCGTGCCTGTTCGAACAGATCGACATCATCCAGCCCAAGGCCATTGTCGCGCTTGGGGCCACGGCCATCAAGGGCCTCCTTGACCTCGACGCGCCCATGCGCGATTTGCGCGGGCGCTGGCACGATTTCAAGGGCATCCCCGTCATGGTGACGTACCACCCCTCGTACCTGCTGCGCAACCAGGCCCCGACCGAGAAGCGAAAGGTCTGGGAGGACCTGCTGCTGGTCAAGGAAAGGCTCGGCCACCCGATCACCGACAAGGATCGCGGCTATTTTTTGGTCAAGGATTGACGCGCGCCGCCTGATTTCCGAAGATTCCTCCGCGCCATGCCCGACGCCGCTCCACCTCCCTACCAGACCTGCCGCCTGCCGGTGGGCGTGGCGCCCATTGGCGGCAACGGGCTGCGCGGCACGGGCCGGGAGACCGTGCGTATCGCCGCGCCCGTCACGCTGCCGCGCCCATCCACGGGCGAAGGCAACGGGTCGAACCGGGTGATGGAAGCCCCCGCCGCACCGCCCACGACCGCCGCCGGGCGCGAGGCCGCCGTGTTGGCCGAACAACGCCGCCTGCGCCGCCAGTTGGAGGCCTCCCTGCGCGAGGGCTTGCTCAGCGGCGCAGCCTCGACGGAAGACACCATCGTCTGCCAGCTC
The DNA here is from genome assembly GCA_964242205.1 of uncultured Chthoniobacterales bacterium. Taxonomy (GTDB): domain Bacteria; phylum Verrucomicrobiota; class Verrucomicrobiia; order Chthoniobacterales; family SZAS-18; genus CAHJWO01. Next base: position 118,891 of record CAXTBX010000001.1, on the reverse strand, counting down.
TGCGAATTGCTCTGGGCCGACCACGCCTGTCTGTGGATGCTCCCCGGCACGCCCGACGAGGCCCACGACTGGAGCCGCCAGACCATCGTTTCCGAGGCCGTGGCAGAATATTACCCGCTCGTCGGCTATTCCGCCGAGATGCCGCCCGCCGACTGGACGCGCTCTTCGCTGGAGCCGACCCTCCAGGCCGACGGCGCGGTGCTCCTTTCCGGCGCGCCGTTTAACGCGCCCAAGGAGGGCGCGGGCGATCCCACCGCGTATTCGCGTTATTTGTGCATCACGTTCCGGGGCCGCCCGGGCCACAGTTGGTTGCTCCTGCTGGAACGCTACGGCGCGGCGGAAGCTCCGGCGGCGCCGTGGACGGATTTCGACCGTGAACTGCTCGAAGACAGCGCCAGCCTGCTGGCGATGGCGCTAGAGAACAACCTCCTCTCCGCCCAGAGCGCCGAGCGCGCCAGCTACCTGACGAACATGCTCAACTCGCTCGACGTGGCCGTCATGGTCATCGAGCAGCCGCCCGCGCCCGTCCCGGCGGTGGTTTCGCTGGTCAATCGCTCGTTCTGCGAGCTTTTCGGCCTGGAACACGCGCAGGTCGAGTCCGACAGCTACCTGAACTTCATGGAGCTGGTCCGGCCCATCCTGCCAGACTGGGACGCGCAACTCAATATCATCGAGGACCTGCTGGCCGACCCCACCGCCGAGCGCATCGACGAGATCACCCTGCGCTCCAGCGACCCCGACAGCGCGGCCATCCATCTGCACCGCTTCGCCACCCCGGCGCGGGACGCCCAGGGCAACATCTTCGGGCGGATGTTCTTCTTCCGCGACATCACCTACGACAAGGAAGTCGAACGGCAGCTCGTCCACTCGCAGAAGATGGACAGCATCGGCACGCTGGCGGGCGGCGTGGCGCACGATTTCAACAACCTGCTCACCACCATCCTGGGTTACACGGAACTGCTCAAGCGCGAGTTGAAGGATAACGAGAGCTCCTCGATGAAGCTGACCCAGATCGAGCGCAGCGCCAACCGCGCCGCCGAGCTGACCGGCCAACTCCTCGCGTTCAGCCGCCGCCACCCGACCGTGCTCGACGTGTTCAACCTGAACGGCCTCGTCTCCGAGACGATGGACATGATCCGTTCGACGGTCCCGGCGTCCATCGAGGTGCGTTTCCAGCCCGAGCCGGGCGTGCCGAACATCGAGGCGGATTCGACGCAGATCCAGCAGATCCTCATCAACCTGATCCTCAACGCCCGCGACGCTCTCCAGGGCAGCCACGGAGCGCGGATCACGATTTCCACGCGCATTGGCGAGGACACGCAGGCGCAGGAAGGCGCGGCGACGGACGCGCGCTACGCGATCCTGGAGGTCGAGGACAACGGCGTGGGCATCCCCAAGGATGTCTTGCACCGGATCTTCGAGCCGTTCTACACGACCAAGGAGGTCGGCAAGGGCACGGGCCTGGGGCTGGCGATGGTCTACGGCATCATCAAGAAGCACAACGGGTTCATCGAGGTGACGAGCGCACTGGGCGAGGGCACGACGTTTTCGGCGTTCCTGCCCGTGACGCACAAGAGCGCCGGCGCGGAGGACGACGCCATCGACCGCGACACGGTGCGCGAACTGCGGCAGCGCGATTTGGTCGTGATGGTGGTCGACGACGAGCCGGACCTGCGGAATTTCTGCGTGACGGCGCTGGGCGAGATCGCCACGAACATCCTCACCGCCGGAAACGGGCTGGAGGCGCTCGAACAGTTCGAGAAGGCGGGCCGCAAGGTGGATCTGGTGCTGATGGACCTGACGATGCCCAAGATGAGCGGGCCGGAGTGCTTCCAGCGATTGCGGGCAATTGACCCGGATTTGAGGGTGTTGATTTCGAGCGGTTACAGCCTGGACATCGAGGCGGAAAAGATCCTCAAGGGCAAGGCGACGGGGTTCTTGCCGAAGCCGTACGATTTGAATCAGTTGATGGAAAGCGTCGAGCGGGCCTTGAACGCGGACAAGACCGAGGCCGGGGCGTGATGCCAAGTAGGGAGGGCTCTCCGAGCCCTTCCCTGACTCGCGCCGCAGGCGCACGGCCGGTTACCGGCCACTCCCATTAAAAAACCGGGTACGAAGGAAGGCGCAAGGTCCCGGCGGCTGGGGACAGCCGTCAAGGCCATCCACCTAAACATTTGGCTCCCAGCCCGGCTCGTAGTCGCGCCGCCAGAGCTTCGCCGCATCGGCATCGTTCTGGATGTGGCCGTCCTTGGGGTCGCAGTTCAGCGTCCGGCCCACGCGCCACGCGATGTTGCCCAGGTGCAGCATCGCCACGCTCTTGTGACCCTCCTCAATGGGCGAATTGGCCTTGGCCTGCCCGTGCGCGGCGTCCACGAAGTTGCGGACGTGCAGCGCGTCCAACTCGATGCCCGTCGAGCTGAGCGTGTTGCTCGCATCGTTCTGGCCGCCGCCCTTCACTTCCTTGATGACCTTGTTCTTCGCGTCGTAAAGCGTGTAGTTGCCGCCGTCGAGCAGTGCGCTGCCCCCCGTGCCGAAGATCATGCAGCCGCGCCCGAGCTTTTCGGACGGGAAATTGTTGCAGCTCCGGCCTTCCCAGGTGATCGATTTCCCGCCCGGGAAATCCCAGCCGATGGTCTGCGTGTCGGGCGTTTCCCAATCGTCCTGGAACGCGTAACGCCCGCCGTTGCTGTTCACGCGCGACGGGAAATCGATCCCCAACGCCCAGCGGCAAACGTCCACCTCGTGCGTGCCGTTGTTAAGCGCCTCGCCCGTGCCGTAGCGCCAGAACCAGTGCCAGTTGTAGTGGATCAAATTATCGACAAACTCGTGGCGCGGCGCGGGACCCTGCCAGAGTTCGTAGTCCAGCCACGCGGGCACGGGCGCAGGCTTGCCGTGGCCGATGCTCTTGCGGTCGTTGGCGTACCACGCGCGGCCAAAGTACGCCTGGCCGATGGCACCCTCGCGGATTTCTTTGATCGCCTGCATCATGTTCGGGAACGAGCGCCGCTGGTTGCCCATCTGCGCGACCTTGCCGTACTTCGCGGCGGCCTGGACGAATATCTCACCCTCGTATGGGTTGTGGCTGCACGGCTTCTCGACGTAAACGTGCTTGCCTGCCGCCAGCGCGAGGATGGACATGGGCGCGTGCCAATGATCAGGCGTGGCGATGGCCACGGCGTCCACAGACGAATCGGCGAGGACCTTGCGGAAATCTTGTTCCGACTTGGGCACGTTCTTTTGCCCGCCCTTGGCCGTGGCGTCGAGACCCTTCTTGATGGCGCGCTCGTCCACGTCGCAGACGTAACTGATTTCCGCGTCCTTGCAGCCGGTCAGTGCTTCGATGAGAAACAGTCCGCGGCTGTTCGTGCCGATGACCGCGACGGACAGGCGTTCGTTGGCGGCGAGGGCGCGGTAGCGGCTGGCGAGCGTCAGGCCGAGCGTGGCGGCGGTGGTTTGGCGGAGGAAACGGCGGCGGGGGATGGGGGACATGAGAAGGATACGGGATGAAGGATAAAGATGGAGCAACGCAGAAGGCGGCAGATGCACGAAAGCGAGCTGCTACAAATATGCTGTCATCCTGAGCGAGTGTAACGGGCCGAAGGATGACAAAAGTTTTTTAAGAACCAGATCGTTACGGCGTGGCCAACGTCCGGATCTTCAAGTTGCGGAACGACACCTCGTCGCCGTGGTCCTGCAATAAAATCGGTCCGTCCGGCAACTCGCCGAAATCGTTCCACTTCGCGTACTTGCTGATCGCCACCAGGTCGCGGAACTCCTTCGAGCCGCGCTCGTATTCCAGCACCTTCGCGCCGTTGAACCAATGCTCGACGTGGTGCCCTTTGCAGACGATGCGCCCCGTGTTCCACTCGCCGATGGGGTTGGTCTGCTTCGCCTTGTCCGCCGGGATCAGGTCGTAGAGCGACGCCATCGTGCGGTTGCCGTCGCGCCCGAGTTTGGCGTCGGGATGCCGTTCATCGTCGAGGATCTGGTACTCCAACCCAATCGCCGATCCCGCGCCCTTGTTCAAATCCGGGTCAACGTAATATTTGATGCCGCTGTTCGCGCCGGGCGTGATCTTGAAGTCCGCCGTCAGCTCGAAATCCTTGAATTTCTCGCGCGTGACGATGTCGCCGCCGTTAGCCGATTCCGCACCGCCGGAAGGCAGCACCGTCAGCACGCCGTCCTTCATCTGCCAACCCTTTTCCGGGAACTTTTCGCTGCGTGCGCTGCGCCAGCCGTCCGCCGTCTTGCCGTCCCAGAGCAGCCGCCAGCCGTCGCGCTTTTCGGCGTCGGTGAGCGTGTTCGACGCGGGGTCGGCGGTGTGGTCGGCGGCGAAGGCGGGAGCGGCGGCGAGCAGGAGCAGGCCAGCCACCACGCGCAGGAGCGAGCGGGGGAGGGTTGTCATGGTGGGGAGATATCCAGTAAACCCGGTCGGAAGGCGTTCGTCGCGTGAAAAATTCGGCAGGTGGATCGCGACCTCCGGGCGCGATGGCGAATCATCAGCCGCGTAGCGGCTCTGGCTTTGTGGGACGGACATCCCGGTTGCTCTGCGACCGGACAATCAGGCAGCTTCGCCGCCCTGAAACCCATCGTGACTGGAGGTCGCGGTCCACCTGTCGCGTCCTCTCAAGGCACCTTCAGCAACTCGTCGGCTGTCCACGCGTTCGTGCGTCCGGCGGTCTGCGCGCGGACCCTGGCCACGGCGGCCTGCTCGACCGGCGCGGCGTCCTGGCCGCCCCAACGTTGCCGGATGTACGTCAGGATTTCCGCGATCTGCGCATCGTCCAGCGCGCTCATCGGCGGCATCTCCATCTGGAAGGTGCGCCCGTTAACCGGCAGCTTGCCCCCGACGCCGTGCAGCGCGATGCGCACCAGCCTCCCTTCCGGCCCGGCCACCCACGACGAATCCGCCAGCGGCGGCGCGAGGCCCTCCAGGCCCTGACCGTCCGGCTGATGGCACGCGCCGCACGTCTGGCCGAACGCGACCCGGCCACGCTCGAACCGCGCCAGTTGCGCGGGCGGCAGCGACGGCGCGGGCGCATCCCCCGCCGGGGTGGTCCCCACGGCGGCTGGCACCCCGGTTTTGCCCGGCCAGTCGAAGAGCAAAGCCACGCGCGCCAGCCGTTCCCGGGCGCGGTCGCCGTCGGCCCTGGCTGCCAGTTGGATCAGACCGTCGGGCGCGGCGTCCAGCGCCAGCAGGGCGGCGGTTTTCTGGTCGCTCCGCAACGCCGTCAAGCCGTCGCACACCGCCGTGCCGCGCCACGCCGCGCCGCCGGCCTGTGCCGCCGCCAGGTCGAGCAACCGCCGCACGCGCGCGGGTTGGCGTTCCTGAAAAACGCACCGCGCCAGCGCGCCGAACAACCCGGCCCGGCCCGCCGCGTTGCCCGTCCACCCGGCGTTGCGCCACAGCCCTTCCAGAAATTCCAACTCGCGCCCCCTCAACCCCGAAATCGCGCCGTCGCGGACAAACTCGTTGTCCACCGATCTCTCCAACACTTCGGCCAGCGCCGCGTCCGTGCCCGGCCCAGCCAGCTGCCCGAGCGTCAGCGCCAGTTGGAGTTGCACTTCCGGCGCGTCGTCCCGCACCGCGCCGAGCACGCGCGCGGCCAGCGCGGGGTCGGTGCGCAGGAACGGTTCGCTGAGCCGGATCGCCGCCGCGCGCAAACGCGGCTGCGCGTCGGCCAGCGCCGCGCCGACGACGCCGGCATCCAGCTTGCCCAGCCCCTGCAACGTCCAGAGCGCGTGCAGCCGTCCCAGCGGCTCGGCCCCCGCCGTCGCCAGTTCCCGCAGCGCGGGCACCGCGTCCTCGCCGCCGCGTTCGACCAAAAGCCGTTGCGCCATGTCGCGCCGCGTGCCGTTCGGGCCGCTCAGTTCCCTGACCAGCGCCGCCACCGACCCGGCGTTTAGCTTCGGCACGCCGCCGACCTTTGCCCCTTCCGGCACGACGCGATAGATGCGGCCCAGGTTGATCGGCTTGTCCAGCCCGCGCGCGGCGATTTGCTCGCGCAGGTACGGCGTGACGTAGGCCGTGTGCTGGATGATGCCCCGGTGCATGTCCACGACGTACAGCGCGCCCTCCGGCCCCGTGAGGAGGTTGACCGGGCGAAAACGCTCGTCGGTCGAGGCCAGGAACTCCCCGTTGACATAAGGATTGCGCACGGTCCACCCACCAGCGGGTTGCTCGGTGAGCACGTCGCGCCGCACGAGGTTGCCCGCCGGTTCGCACAGAAACGCGTTGCCGCGAAACTCTGGCGGGAACAGCTCTCCCCGGTAAATCGTCGGGCCGCACGCGGCGGTGGAAGCGCGCAGCGTCCCGTCGGGCCGCAGGACGCCCGGCTGGTAACCCCGGTTCACGCCCCGGTTGGGCCGCACAGGGAACACGGTCTGGTCACGCGAGATCGGCACGTTGACGCCCGCTGCGTCGCGCAAATTCGGGTTGCGCAGCAGGTACTCGGCAGGGACCACGTCGCCGCGCAGGTGATCACCGTTATAATTATAAAATAGCCGTCCCCAATCGTCCTGCGCGATGCCCCACTGGCCGCGCGACACCGTCGGCTCCCGAAGCAACTTACCATCGGGCGCGCCGAAGCGATAGCGCACGGTGCTCTGGGCGTCGTAGGTCCAGTTGTCCAGCGCGCGCAGCAGGCCATTGGGCAGGTATTCGGGCTGGCCGCCGCCCGCCGCAAAATCCGGCACGAGCGCGGTTTTCGGAAGAGCTTTGCCGCCCGCGCCGGGCAGCGGGCAGAGCCAGAGGTTCGGCGGTTCGGCCACAAGCGCGCCGCCCCGGGTCAGCGCAATCGCGCGCGGCAGCGTCAGGTTATCCAGGAACACGGTGCGCCGGTCCATGCGTCCATCGCCGTCGGTGTCTTCCAGGACGACGACGCGGCCCCGGGGCGTGTCCGTCACGCCGCCGCTGCGGTGGTCACCGGCGTCGGGCATGTAGTCGCGCATCTCGACAACCCAGAGGCGGCCCTGCGGATCGAACGTGATGGCCACGGGCGCTTCGACGAGCGGCTCGGCGGCGACGAGTTCGACGCGAAACCCCGGTGCGACCTTGAACGCGGCGAGCGATTCCTGAGGACTCAGCGCCAGCGGGGCGGGCACAACGGACGCCATCGGCGGAGCCGCGCCGCCGGTCTGGCCCCGCGCGCTCGGCATGGCCAGCACGCCCGCGAAGGCAGCTGCGGCGCAGAGTTGGGAGAAGCTCGGGCGAGGCATGGCGACAGGAGCACGTTGGCTGAAACCGCGCGGTCCGGCAATCGTGACGATTCGAACTTGGCGCGAGGCATTCTTCGTCCCCTGCAAAAAATGACGCTCCGCCGCCCCGAAATCCGGTTAATTTGACCTCTCTCCCAGTCACCCCCGATGACCACGCGCTTACCTGTTTTTGTCCACCTTGCGCGCGACCTCGCCTTCCTCGCTGCACTGGCCCTGCTCGCCGCCGTCCTGGGACTGGCCACGAACCCCCTCCGCCGCCCGCCGCTTCCCTGGGTGTACGCCTCGAAATCCGCGCGCCTCCAGCAGAGCGTCGCGCGGCTGGCTGCCGCCGTTCCCCCTGCCGCGGCGGCCTCCACGCCCGCGCCCGCCGAACTGATCGACTTGGCCCGCTTTCACGACCTCGTGGAAAGCGGCACGCCCGTCCTCGACGCCCGCCCGCCCCTCTTCTATCGCGCGGGTCATGTCCCCGGCGCGCGCGGTCTTTCGCGCGAGCATTTCGAGGCCGACTACGCGCAACTGCGCCCGTTCCTCGAACCCCACCGCCACGACGCCCTGGCGATCTACTGCGCGGGCGACGAGTGCGAGGACAGCCGCCTGGTCGCGGCGGCGTTGCAGCGGCTCGGCTACACGCAAATTTTCATCTACACCGGCGGCTGGGACGAATGGCGCCAGGCCGGTCTGCCGGAGGAACGCCCATGACCGTCCACTCCTTCCGCCAACGTTGGTTCCTGGTCGGCCTGCGCTGGATCGTCGGCGCGACTTTCCTGTACGCGGGAATCGTCAAGTTGCACGCTCCGCAGGACTTCGCGGACAGCATCGCCAGCTTCCAACTCCTGCCCGCCGGGATCGTCAACGCGTTCGCACTCGGTCTGCCGCCCTTTGAAATTTTGGTCGCCCTGCTTCTCCTGTCGGGCTGGCAGAAACGCGCCGCCGCGCTGGCCGTGCTCGGCCTGACGGCGATTTTCGCCGTGGCGATGCTCTCGGCGCTGGCGCGCGGCTTGACCGTGGACTGCGGCTGTTTCGGCGGCGGCCAGCCCTCGGCGCTCAAAACCTGGATCTCCTTGGGCCGCGACCTCGCCTTCTTCGCCGCCGCGTTCGTGATCCACCAGAGTTCTGACGGCCCCCCGCGCCGCTCCTACTCCATCCCGAGTTGATCGAACAAAAACGCGTCCGCGTCCGCCTCCTGCTCGATCCTTTCCGCCAGCGCGGTGCCCATGCCGTGTCCGGCGTTCGCCGTCGTACGCAACAAGATCGGATGCTCCGACCCGTTGGCGGCCTGCAACCTCGCGGTCATCTTGCGCGAATGCAACGGGTTGACCCGCCCGTCGTTGTCCCCCGTCATGAACAACACCGCCGGATATTTCCCGCCGTCCTGCACGTGATGATACGGCGAATAATCGAACAGCGCCTTGAACTGCGCCGGGTCCTTCACGGTGCCGAACTCCGTCACGTTGAACGCCCCGTTCGGGTCCAACTCCACGCGCAGCATGTCATAGATACCAACGTGGGTTACCACGGCGCGCGCCAGTTCGGGATGCTGCGTCAGGAACGCGCCCATGAGCAGCCCGCCGTTGCTGCCGCCCTCGACCGCCAGCTTCTCCGGCTTCGTGTAACCGGTCTTCACCAGGTACTCTGCCGCCGCCGCGAAATCGTCGAACACGTTCTGCTTGTTCAGTAGATTCCCGCCCCGGTGCCACTCCTCGCCGAACTCCCCGCCGCCGCGCAGGTTCGCCACGACGTACACCCCGCCCCGGTCGAACCACAACCGGCGGCCAAATACAAAATTGGGTACCATGCTGATGCTGTACCCGCCGTAGCCGTACAACAGCGTGGGATTGCTCCCGTCCAACTTGGTCCCTTTTTTCTTGAGGATGTTCAGCGGCACCTTCGTCCCGTCCTTGGACGTGGCAAACTCGCGCACGGCTTCGATGTCGCCGAAATCGACCGGCGACGTGCCCGCCAGCGCGGTTTTCTCCGGCTCCTTGCCGGTGGCAGGATCGTAGGTAAACCAGGCATACGGCGCGACGTAACTGATCTGCTGAAACAGAATTTCCTCGTTACCCTTTCCTGGATTTTCCAGCGCAACGACTTGCTGCACGGCAGAAATTGGAGGCAGCGGTAATTCTTTTTCCTCGCCTCCTTGTAGATCGAATTGCCGCACCCGCGACGGGCCACCCACGAGGTCCGTCACAAACAAATGCTTTGCCGTCAATGTCATCCCCTGAATCACCGCATCTTTCGCCTCGGGCACGACGGCCTTCGCATCTTTCAATTGGACCTGTCCGCTTCCCAAGACCAGCGACAAGATTTTCCCATGCGGAGCTTCCCGCACCGAAAGCAGGTAGAGCGCGCCTTCCCGACCAAAGCGGACGGTTTTTACCTTGTCCTCAAATCGGGTGATTTGTTCCCACTCATGCTCGAGGGTAATACCGCCCGCTATCTCCTTCCCCTGCGCGTCGCGCATGGGACTAGGCCACTCCTTGCTCGGACCGGATTTTTGTACCCGGGTGTCGAGAATATAATGGGCAAATTCGCCACCGTCGCCGTTGGCCACGGTAGCAAGGATGTAACGATCATCGGCTGAACCATCCAACGCCACCTCCGCGATGCGCGGGAACTCCTTGCCCACCGCATAAGCATCTTTTTCCGGCGCGTCGCCGAGCTTGTGCCGGTAAACTTGCTGGTAAAAATGCACATCCGCCTCGGGCCGCTCGCCCGGGTTGGGAAAACGTGTGTAATATACCGCGTCGTTGCCCGCCCAGGCCGCGCTGCCGCCCGCCGTCGGGTACTGCACGCGCGGAAGCTGGTCGGGCAGGTGTTCCCCGTCCATCGTCCGGAAGAAGTGCAGTGTCCCGTCCTCGCTGCCGTTGAGCGACAGCGACACGGCCACTAGCGACCCGTCCGGCGACGGCACGTACCAATCGATCGCCGTTTTCCCTCCTTCGCCCATCGCGTTTGGATCGACCACCACCTGCTCTTTCTCCGGCTCGTCCGCCGACGGCATCATCACGAGCATCGGCTGCTGCTTGGGCGGCTGGAACTTCAACGCGAACAACCCCGCCGGACGCGACTCCAGCTCGTAATATCGCGGGCTGACCTTCCCGTACAACTCCGTCAGCCGCGCGGCAATCGCCTTCAGTTCGAGCAGCGCATCCAGATAATCGCGCGTTGCCTTGTTCTGCCCGGCGACCCACGCCTTGACCGCCGGATCATCGGCCTTTTCGAGCCACTGGTAATCGTCGACGACCTTGGTGCCATGATACTCGTCGGTCACGGGTTTCTTCTCCGCGCCAAGCGGTTTTTCCGCCGCCAGAGCTATCCACGCGCCGCCGCACACCAGGGCCGCCGTCGCCCCACGTTTCAGCCAAAGGGACCGGAAAATCATCCGCATCCCTACGCGGGAACTTCCCGTTGAACAAGGGCCGGGTTTGCGCGAGAGCAGAGGCAGCGCCATGCCCGCCCCCACCGCACCCTCCCCGCTGCAACTGCGCCTGCGGGTCTACTGCGGCGACGAGGCTGCCTTGGGACCGGGTCGCGCCGACCTCCTCGAACGCATCGGCGGCACGGCCTCCATCGCTCAGGCCGCGCGCGACATGGATATGTCGTACATGAAGGCCTGGAAACTCATCCAGAGCATGAACCGTTGTTTTCGCGAGCCGGTGCTGGAGGTCCAGCGCGGCGGCAAAACCGGCGGCACGGCGCGCCTGACCCCGCTCGGCCAGCAGATCCTCGCCCTCTACCGCCGGATGGAGCGCGATAGCCTCGCCACCCTCCGCCCCCTGGAGCAACAAATGGCCGCGCTGCTGTCCACTCCCTCCCCTCCGCGCCTCTCCGCGCCTCCGCGTTAAACACCTCCGCCCTTTCGCCAGCCCGCAACCCGTGGCTAATTACCGGCGCCTCCCCCTCGTTGCCCCCATGTCTTCCCGCACCTATCTAGGCGAGGTCGCCGACTCCCTCGACCGCCACCACGATTTCGTCGCCGCCCAGGTCGCCCGCGCCCGTTCGGACGCCGTCTTCGGCCAGGAAATGCTCGACCGCTGGGCCGCCGCCAACGCCCGCGTCGCCACCACGACCACGCCCACCGGCCTGACCCTCCCCCGCCAGGCCCTCCCCTTTCTCGACGAACCCGGTGCCATCGCGCGCTACCTCTTCGAGGAAGGCTTGCCCGGCGATTTCCCCTTCCTCAACGCCGCCTACGCGGAGATGTATCTCGCCCCGGACGGGGAAGCCGCAAGCTCCCAGCCTCAAGCTTCAAAGCAGCACGGCCATACCAACGGCGGCCACGCTTCCTCGACTGGCACCACCAACCTGCTCGAAGACCAACCCGCCGCCGTTCCGGCGGGCGGCGGCGTCGGCGGCGGCACCGCCGAGGAACCCACGCGCCTCTTCGCGGGGATGGGCCTCGCCGAGGACACCAACGAGCGTTTCCACTACCTCTCGCGCCACCAGCGCAGCAAGCGCCTCTCCACGGCCTTTGACGGCCCCACGCTCTACGGCACCGGCGCGGGCGCGGACGGCGTCTTCGGCAAGATCGGCGAGGGCGGCGTCGCCGTGGACACCGTGGACGACATGGAGCGACTCTACGCGGGCTTCGCGCTCGACCAGCCCAACGTCTCCACCAGCATGACCATCAACGGCCCCGCACCGATCATCCTGGCCATGTACATCGCCGCCGCCAAACGCCGCTTCGGCGCGGACGTGGCCCCCAAACTGCGCGGCACGATCCAGGCCGACGTGCTTAAGGAAGTCCAGGCGCAGAACGAGATGATCTTCCCCGTGGACGCCTCCCTGCGCTTCCTCGCCGACATGGTGGAATACACCACCCGGCACATGCCGAAGTGGTATCCCATCAGCATCAGCGGCTATCACATCGCCGAGGCCGGCGCGACCCCGGTTCAGCAAGCCGCCTACACGCTCAGCAACGGTTTCGCTTACGTCGAATTGTTCCGGTCGCGCGGCCTCGACGTGAACCAGTTCGGCCCGCGCCTCTCCTTCTTCCTCGACTGCGGCCTGGACGTGGAATATCTGGCCCTCGCTCGGGTCTGCCGCAAGATCTGGGCGGTCGGGATGCGCGACGTGTTCGGCGCGGACCGCCGCGCGCAGATCCTCAAGCTCCACACGCAAACCAGCGGGCGTTCGCTCATCGCCGCCGAGTGGAAGAACAACCTCACGCGCACGGCCATTGAACTGACCGTCGCCTGCATGAACGCGACCAACAGTTGCCATAGCAACGCCGCCGACGAACCCTTCACCACCCCCAGCGAGGAGTACGCTCGCCTCGCCGCCCACGCGCAAGCCATCCTGCTGGAAGAAAGCGGCTTCTTCAAGCACATGATGAACACGATGGACGGCTCGCCCGGCATGAAGCGCGTGGGCGACGCCGTGCACGCTGCCATCCTGGAGGAGTTCCGCGAGATCGACCGCCAGGGCGGCGTCCGTGCCGCTGTCGAGCGTCGCTACCAGCGCAGCCAGATCCAGGCGAGCGCCCACCAACTAGAGCGCCAGATCTACGACGGCGTCCGCCCGATCATCGGCCTCAACAAATATTTCGACCCCGACGAAAAGTGGCCCGAGGTCAGCATGATCCGCACGCCGCGCGAAAAGAAGCAGCTCCAACTCGACCGCCTCCACGACTTCGAAAAGCGCCACGCCGCCGACAGCGAAAAAGCCCTCGACGCCCTCACGGTGGTCGTCGAACGCCAAGGCAACGTCTTCGAGGAACTCATCAGCACGGTCGAGCATTGCAGCCTGGGCCAGATCACGACGCGGCTCCAGCAGAGCGTGGGCCGCTTCCGCCCGATGGTGTGACGTGTTTGCTTCTCTCAATGGCTCAACAGCTTGAGCAAAGGTTCGTTGAGATAAAAGTTGGTGCGTCCTACCTTGACCTTCCTTACAAACCCTGCGCGGCAAAGCGATTCCAGATATCTGGCCGCCGTCAGGCGGACTACGTTCAAATCACGTTCCACGAATTCTATCTTCGTGTAGGGATGGCGGAAAAGGTTGTTCAGCAAATCTTGACTGTACAGCTTCGGTAATTCGCTCCGCAGCCGTCGTTTCACCTCTGCCATTAGCGCACGGATACCCTCCACGCGCTCCAGCGTTTCTCGGGCGGTTTCCTCGATTCCCCGCAGCATGTACAACACCCATGGTTCCCAGTTTCCGGTCTCGCGTACGGCTTGCAGTTCGCGGTAATATGCCGCTTTGTCACGCACGATGTACCGGCTTAGGTACAACACCGGCAGGTCAAGCAACCTGTGCAGCACGAGATGCAACAGATTGAGGATTCGCCCGGTTCGACCATTCCCGTCGTAAAACGGGTGGATGCTCTCGAACTGATGGTGTAGTACCGCCATCCGCACCAGGGGGTCGAGATCATCTGGCTCATCGCGGTTCAGATACACCACGAAATTTCCCATCAGTTCCGCAACTTCCACCGCGCTCTGCGGTGGTTCGTAGACCACCGCTCCAGTTTGATCGTTTTTGAGCGAAGTACCCGGCAATTTACGTAATCCGGCTTCATTACCTTCCAAAGTCGCTTGGATGGCAAGAATATCCTCCAGTCGCAAGAAATGCTGCTTTCGTAAACGACGCAATCCCTCCTGCAACGCTGCTCCATACCGGAGCACTTCCTTGGCCGCCGTGCTCGGATAACTGTTCGCACCTCGATCCGCCCGGTAGAGTTCGTCGTTCGTTGTGATGATGTTTTCCACCTGCGACGAAGCCTTCGCCTCTTGCAATGCCAACGTGTCGATCAAAATCGTCTCGTTCGGGATGGTCGCCACCTTGCCCTTTAGCTCCGCCAGATACCGGTGGGAGCGGGCCAATTGACGCAACACCGCTGGCGTTTCCACCTCGATATCCACCGGCAGGGGTAGCGTTAGAAGCAGGGCAGTCACGTATACAATTTATACGTTTTTTATCATTTCGCACACATCATGCATACAAAATGTGCATATTGTATGCATGTTGCGCGCCTGTGTTGCTGCTTTGAGCTTGATTGCAGGATAAAAACTCTTTCGGAGCAGGATGTGGATCGCGTCTCCGCATCTTCATCCATAGACATGATAAAATCCTCTCCTACGCTGAGGCTTCGTCTCGTTTCCAAGCTCCGACTTGGGAACGCCCGTGTCTTGGAATTTCAGCTTTCCCTGCGTCCCCCCTACAGGCTCTGTCTCTCCTCCCATCTCCGCTCCTTCCATTCCCCTTCATCCTGCGAGTCTCCGTGTCTCCGCGCCTCTGTGTTGTCTTCAACCCTTTCCCACATTTCTTCCCTCCCCGGATCTCCAAATTTGATGTAACCTTTACTCACCCCACATGCGCTCTTTCTCGCTCTTCCGCCGCGCCGTCTTCTCGCTTCTTCTCACTCTGAGCCTGCTGCTCAGCGCCGCCCCTTCCCTTCCGGCCCGATCCCTCCCCCCGCCCCCTTCCCCCATCCCTAACCCGAACGACGCTAACGCCCCCGTCGTCACCAAAAACTCGGTCAGCGCGGTCGTCGGCCAACCGTTCACTTTCCAGGTCCGCGCCACCCACGCGCCCACCTCTTACAACGCCGCCAACTTACCTCCGGGCCTCTACGTCGACTTCACCACCGGTGTTATCAGCGGCACGCCGACCCTCGCCAACGCTTACACGGTCAACCTACGGGCTACCAACAGCTTCGGCACCGGCGAGGAAGACCTGCAACTCGTTGTTTTCTTGCGTCCGCTCCCGGTGGTGACGCTGACCTTTGAAACCGATGCCACCCTCTCCGGCGGCAGCGCGACCCCGGGTAGCTTCCTGCTCACCCGCACCGGCGGCAACATTTCGGATCAGGTCCGGATCAGTTACACGGTCACAGGCAGCGCGGTCGGCGGTGTGAACTACGCCTCCCTCAAAGGTACCGCCAACGTCAAAGGCAACCAAGGCACCAAGCACCTCAAGGTCACCCCCCTAGCCTCCGACACCACCGACGGCAAGACGGTCAAAGTCAAGTTGCAACCCGGCGTCGGCTACCTCTTGGGCGACCAGATCTCCGCCAAGCTGAAGCTTTCCGTCACCGAATAAACCGCCCCTCCCTACGGACCCCGCTGGCTGCCGGTCCGTTGTGACATTTCCAGCTCCGCCGCCCGGATCAGGCTCAGCAGTTCATCGTTGAAGTGAAACGCGCTCAGGCTTCGCGGCACGGCGGCAATCGGCGGCCCCTCCACCGGGATCGGGCGGAAATCCAGGCCCCGCCGTCCCTTGGAGCTTTTCAGCGCGTACTGCGCTTCCTTGCGCACCCATTTTGAGCGCTGCGCGTGCTGCGACCACATGACCACGAAAAGGTCGCACTCGTCGATGGCACCGAAAATCTTCGGGTTCCACACCTCCCCCGGGCGCAGGTCCATCACGTCGATGAACGTCTCCAGCCCGGTGGCGCGCAGCCCCTGGGCGCGCTTGAGCATTTCGGGCCGGTCCTGCCACGCGTACGAACAGAAGCACCGCCGGTAACGCCGCGCCTCGGTCCCCGCCGGGCGGTGGCTCGCGCCTGTCGCGTCCCGGACCACTTCGATCTGGAACGCGATCCTCCCCACCGGCATCCCGTCTTTCGACACCCGCACTGTCCCGGCTTGCTGCCCCCACTTACACCCTCCGGGCACCGTGAAATGGAAAGCCGCCGCTTGCGGCTCGCCGTTCCAGATGAGTTGGTCCCGGCACTCCGCGATGACCATTCCCTCCACCTCTGCTTCAAAAGCGAAGACCGTGCCCGGCTGCGCGTCCAGCACCAGCGACCGGTGGCCCCGCTCCACGGTCCCGGGGTCGAACTGCCGTGCCTCCGCCGCCGCCTGTGCCCGGTCGGTCGGTGAGTGGATGAACACCTGGAGCAGACCGCTGTTTTTCCGCTCCACGCGGTCCGGCGCAAACACGGTGCAGTCTACGGCCCCGCCCACCTGCGGAGGTTTCGCTTCCCCGGCGGGTTGCGCCTCCATGTGGCGCAGCAGCTCCCCGGCGGACGGCGGCGCTGGCTTGGTCGGCGGGGCTGCCTTCTCCGGCATGACCAGCGACAGGAACTTGCCCGCCCATCCCAACCCCGGAAATCCTCGGCCTTTTGACGAACCGGGCATCATTGGGTAAGGCGGCGGCGGCGCGGGGGAGGCCGGCGGCGCGGGCGATTTGGCGTTGTTGCCTCCTCCCCCTTGCGACATTCCTGTTGCTCCCGCGTCC
Source organism: uncultured Chthoniobacterales bacterium (assembly GCA_964242205.1). GTDB lineage: Bacteria > Verrucomicrobiota > Verrucomicrobiia > Chthoniobacterales > SZAS-18 > CAHJWO01. The sequence goes on along the minus strand of CAXTBX010000001.1, from coordinate 102,490 downwards.
GGCGTCCTGATCGTTCCTGCAGCTGCTTCGAGCGGTACCTCCGTGGCGCTACCAGGTACGACGGATGGCCGGGATGCGTTGCTGCCGGTCCCCGCTGTCCCTACCACCAGTCGGTAGCCCGGCAGATCGATGCGGACGCGCCACGACACCAATTGCCCCGTTTCGGCGGACCGCATGATGCTTTCTTCCAACGCTCTGAACGACAGGAACCGCCCCGACCCGGCCTCGGCGAGCTTGATGCTTCCGCGCACGTTTCCCCCACCTGCCAGTTTGCATTCGATCCTTCCGCCCCCCTCCGCGCCCATCGGGATCAACGTACCTTCGCCGCTGCTTTCGTGGTCGAACGCGCCTCCCATGTTCAGGGTAAACCCCATCCACCGGAGGTAAACGTAAGCTCCGATGCCCCTTCGCCTCGGGGATAGATCTATCAACTCAAGCCCGGCTGACGGATCTGCTACTTCGATGTTCCAACGCCCCGGGCTGCCGTCGAACACGACCTTCGCGTCGAACTCTACGCGGCCCCCCTCTCCCCTGCCCCCGCGCGCTTGCAGCGTGATCCTCACCTCGCAGAGCGGTCTGCGCTCCCGGCGGTCCAGCCAACTCGGCGTGCTGTGCCAGCCCGGGCCTTCTGCCGCCCGGTAATGTTCTGGCTCGCTGAGTTCGATGGCCTCGGTGCCCCCGTGGAACAGCACTGCTTCGACGACCCCACCGTCGACCTCCGATGTGAGGGTCAGTCCGCGTTTTTGACCCGGCACCAGCGTCTCTGCCACGATGCCGTCGTAGCCATTCTCCCCGGTCCACCCCACCTCCTGACCCGCCCGCGTGATTTTCATGGCGTCGTAAGTGACTGGCTTTCAACTTCCCCCCACCGCGAGCGAAGTCGAAAACCCCGCCGATGTCGAGCGCAAGCCACGCTTCCGCCGACTTTTCCCTGCCCCGGCGCGCCACGGGCCGTTTTCGAGTTGGCTCCGAGGTGGATGGCGACCTCTGGGTGCCACGGGTACCTCACTGCGGCGTTGCCGCCTGACTGCAAACCCCCGTAACGATGGACGGACGCTCCCGCTTACCATCCCTCCAAAACGCAGCAAACCGGTCGCGGAAAATCCACGACCGGTTTGCACGGAATCCTGTGTAGAGGACCGCGTCCTTACTTGATCTCGACCTTGGCGCCAGCAGCCTCGATCTTCTTCTTGATCTCTTCGGCTTCAGCCTTCGTGACGCCTTCCTTGATCGGCTTCGGCGCGCCTTCGACCAGCGCCTTGGCTTCCGCCAGACCCAGGCCCGCGACTGCCGCGCGCACTTCCTTGATGACGGCGATCTTGTTGCCGCCCATGTCGGTCAGGATCACGTCGAAGCTCGTCTTCTCCTCGGCCGGAGCCGCCGCCGCCGCGCCGCCGCCGCCCGCCGCCGGGGCCGCTGCCACCGGGGCTGCCGCGCTCACGCCTAGCTTGCTCTCCAACGCCTTGATCAGTTCCGACGTTTCGAGGAGCGTCAGGCCGCTGATCTGTTCAACCAATGTGTTCGTGTCTGCCATATGTCGTGTCCGGGCGTTGGAACGTTGTCCGCCACCCGTCCTTTCTGTGATGTTGTGGTGATCGTCGTGCCCCGAAGCCCCGGGACGTTTCAGATCGGCAGCCGCCGATCCGACGAGGAACCTTTTCTGGTTTGTGTGTTTCTGCTGGCCGGCATTGCGGGAGATGAATCCCGCGCCGGAAATCTTTGCGTCATCTGCGACGCTTGCGTTACCTGCGACGAAAAAATTCGCTTTTCCGCAATTAACGCGCGTTAAATCAGGCTGCCGGGGCTTCTGTCGCCGCCGGAGCTTCCGCCGCCGGTGCACCCTGCTTATCGACGTAAGCCTGTAGCAACCGCGCCAAGCTCGCGCCCGACTCGTTGAGCGTTTGCACCAGCCGCGTCGCCGGGGTCTGGAGCAAGCCAAGCAACTGCGACTGAAGCACTTCCTTGGAAGGCAAATCGGCCAGTGCGCTCAACTCTTTGTCCGTGAACAGCGATTTATCAACGACGCCCGCGCGGACGGTCATCTTCTTGCTCTCGGTGGCGAACGTACGCAACACCTTGGCGGCGGCGCTCACGTCCTTGTCACCGGTCACGATGGCCGTCTGCCCGGTCAGGCTCGCGCCCATGTCCGGCAGCCCGGCCTCGCGGGCGGCGCGGTTCAAGAACGTGTTCTTGACGACGGTATACTTCGCGCCCACGTCAGCGAGACGGGTGCGCAAGGTGCTGAACTGGTCCACCTTCAGGCCGTGGTAGTCCGTGATGATCAGGAAGGGCGACGACTGCAAACGTGTCTGCAAATCCGCCACGATGGAAGTTTTTTCGGGTCTCATGGTCCGAGTAAATTAAATGGTTAGATCGTTGAAACTCAGACCGTGGCGAACGCCGAGGCGTCCACGCTCACGCCGGGCGACATCGTCGCCGCCAACGTGATGGAATGGATGAACTTGCCCTTGGCCGACGAGGGCCGCGCCTTGGACACGGCGTCGATGACCGCCGTGCCGTTTTCGACCAACTGCGCCGGGGTGAACGACGCCTTGCCGACCGGGACGGACACGTTGCCGTTCTTGTCGAGCTTGAACTCCACGCGGCCCGCCTTGACCTCCTTGACCGCCTTGGCGGTGTCTTCCGTCACGGTGCCGGTCTTCGGGTTAGGCATCAAGCCACGCGGCCCGAGCACTTTACCGAGCTTACGGACTTCCGCCATTGCCGACGGCGTCGCCACGGCCACATCGAAATCTTGGAAGCCTTCCTGACACTTCTTGATCATGTCCTCGAAGCCAACGAACTCCGCGCCTGCGTCCTTGGCCGCCGTGGCCGCCGCGCCGGTGGCGAACACTAGCACGCGCACCTGCTTGCCGCTGCCGTTGGGCAGCGGGCAGGTCCCACGGACCATCTGGTCGCTCTGCTTGGGATCGACGCCCAGGTGAAACGACAGCGTCACCGTCTGGTCGAACTTGGGAGCCGGGAAGGTTTTGAGGGTGTCAATGGCCTCGGCGAGAGGATATTGCTTTTTGGTGTCCACCAGTTTGGCGGCGGACTCGTAACGTTTGCTGCGGTTGGTTGCCATAATTCTCCTTACCTTGAAGTAGTTAGCGAATTGCTGAGTTGAGAGTGTTTGTTCGCCGAGGTACTTACGCGCCCTCGACTTCGATGCCGGCCTGACGCGCCGTGCCGCAAAGGGTGCGGAAGGCCGCTTCCTCGCTGCGGGCATTCATGTCCTTCATCTTGATTTTGACGATGTCGAGGACCTGCTTCTTGGTCAGTTTGCCGACCTTGGTCTTGTTCGGCTCCTTGGACCCGGCGGCGATGCCCGCCGCCTTCTTCAACAGGATCGCCGCGGGGGGCGACTTGGTGATGAAGGTAAAGCTCTTGTCTTTGTAGACAGTGATGACCACCGGCAGGATGTCGCCTGCCTGCTTCTGGGTGGCCGCGTTGAACTCCTTACAAAACGCCATGATGTTGACGCCCTGCTGGCCCAGTGCGGGTCCAATGGGAGGTGCCGGATTCGCCGCGCCAGCGGGAACCTGCAATTTAATCGTTCCAGTGATTTCTTTAGCCATGACTCGTTCTTCCTAAAAATTGTTTGTTGTCTGCGGGGATGAATCCTAGCCGCGCTCGACCTGCCAGTATTCTAGATCCACCGGGGCAGTCCGCCCGAAGATCGTGACCGACACGCGCAGCTTGCCGCGCACGGGGTCGATTTCTTCCACGACGCCGCTCTGGTTCTGGAACGGTCCGTCGGCCACCTTGACCGTTTCGCCGATCTCAAAGCTCAACTTCGGCTTGACCTTGTCCTCGCGCTCGCGCATCTGCGCCAGCAAGCTTTCGACTTCCGAGTCGCGCATTGCCACCGGGCGATCCTTCGTCCCGGCGAACCCGAGCACGCCCGGCGTGTCGCGCACGAAATACCACGCCCGGTCCACGAGTTTCTTGTTCTCGTCGATCAGGTGCATGTTGATGATCAGATAGCCGGGGAAAAACTTGCGCGTTGTCTCCGTCTTCTTGCCGCGCTTGATCTCCGACACGCGCTCCGTGGGAATGAGCACCTCGTAGATCAGGTCGCTCATCTCCTCGGTCTTGATGCGGCGTTCGAGGCTCTGGAGCACCTTGTTCTCCTGCCCGGAGAGGACGTGCACGACGTACCATTCACCTTGGTAATTATTGGCGGCCATCGGAAAAATCGAATGTGAGAGGCGGGAACGCGGAACGGGATGACGGATCGCGGTCAGCGGATCAGCAGGCCCATGAACCAATTGAGCAACAGGTCCCAGAGCGACACGTAACCGCCCAGCAGCAGCATGGCGACCACCACGACGGTCGTGGAATCAATGATCTCCTTGTACTTCTTGACGCCGCGCTCCTTGGGGTCCCAAGGCCAGGTCGCCTTGCGCAACTCTGCCAAAACTTCATCCCAGTATTGCCGAACTTTAGTCATGGTCTGTGAGGTGCGCGGAGCGGAAAATTGTCGCGGACGATTTGTCTTGGATGCCGGAGAGGCACCTGTTCGCCCAGGCCAGCAGGGACTCGAACCCTGAACCAACGGTTTTGGAGACCGCTACTCTACCAATTGAGCTACTGACCTATTTGGGGATGGCGAAGCGCGCAGAGGAAAAACCCCTGCGCGCTTGCCGTTGAATGTTGTGCTTTAACGTAACCGAAACGGTCAATTAGTCGAGGATTTCAGACACGCGACCTGCGCCGACGGTCTTGGAACCCTCGCGGATGGCGAAGCGGATGGTCTTCTCCATGGCGATGGGGGTCAGCAACTCGATTTCGAGCTGGACGTTGTCGCCGGGCATGACCATTTCCACGCCTTCGGGCAGCTTGACCGCGCCAGTCACATCCGTCGTGCGGAAGTAGAACTGCGGGCGATAGTTCGAGAAAAACGCGGTATGACGACCACCCTCCTCTTTCGAGAGGACGTACACTTCGGCCTTGAACTTGCGGTGCGGCTTGATCGAACCCGGCTTGGCGATGACCTGGCCGCGCTGGATGTTCTCCTTCTTGATGCCGCGGAGCAGCAGACCGATGTTGTCACCGGCGCGCGCCTCGTCGAGGAGCTTGCGGAACATTTCGATGTCGGTGCAGGTGGTCTTCTGGGTGTCGGTCAGACCGACGATCTCGACTTCCTCCATCTTCTTGAGGATGCCGCGCTCCACACGACCGGTGGCGACGGTGCCGCGACCTTCGATGTTGAACACGTCTTCGACCGGCATCAGGAAGGGCAAGTCAATCGGGCGCTCCGGCACGGGGATGTATTCGTCCACCGCGTTGATGAGGGCCAGGATGCCCTTTTCGCCTTCCGCGTCGCCGTTCAAGCCTTTGAGGGCCGAACCCTTGACGATGGGGATGGTGTCGCCGGGATACTCGTACTGGGTGAGCAAATCGCGCACTTCCATCTCGACGAGGTCGAGCAGTTCGGGATCGTCCACCATGTCGCACTTGTTCAGGAACACGACGAGCGCCGGCACGCCGACCTGACGGGCGAGCAGAATGTGCTCACGGGTCTGGGGCATGGGACCGTCCGCCGCCGAAACGACGAGGATGCCGCCGTCCATCTGCGCGGCGCCGGTGATCATGTTCTTGACATAGTCAGCGTGGCCGGGGCAGTCGACGTGCGCGTAGTGGCGCTTGTCGCTCTCGTACTCGACGTGGGCGGTGTTGATCGTGATGCCGCGCTCTTTTTCTTCGGGAGCGGCGTCGATGCTGTCGTAAGCCATGGCCTTGGCCTTGCCCGTCTTGGACAAGACGGTGGTAATGGCGGCCGTCAAAGTGGTTTTGCCGTGATCGACGTGGCCGATGGTGCCCACGTTCACGTGCGGTTTGGTGCGTTCGAATTTGTCCTTAGCCATGGCTAGTTTACTCCGGTCTGTTTAGACAACAGCGGCGCCTGCGTGGAAGGGAGGCGCCTGCGGCTGCAATCTGGGTTTTCTGGGTTTGCTTTACTGTAAATCTTTCGTGCTCAGCTTTTTCTGATGAGTGACTCGGGGGAGCCCGCAATCGGGATCGAACCGATGACCTCATCCTTACCAAGGATGTGCTCTGCCAACTGAGCTATGCGGGCCAATCCTTTTCCGAGCGACTATTGCCGCCCGGCTTCACCCGGCGAAAAAAGGGAAAAAGGTCCTCAGTCCACCGAGCTTTGATTCAAGCCGGGCTGACGGGATCTTTTCCCCTGTAATCTCCGAAAAAGCGTTGGCAAAATAGCCGATGCCGGGCGGGTGTCAAAGGGAAAATTTGCAATTCCCAAACGGCGTCAGCAGGCCGTTTTGACGATGGAGGAGGCCATGTCTGGGCTTTCTGGATTGACCGCCACCCGCTGCTCGCGCGGGATCACAACCAGATCCATGTCCGCCAGAGGCAGCGCACCGAGGAGAACCTGATCGCCCATGACAATTGCTCCGCCGAAACCAACCCGATTCTCGAACCGCATTTCGACTGGCCCTACGTAGGGGACCTTCCGACGACTGCCGTCGGCAATCGTGACCGTCTGGCGGTCGTGCTCTTCCAGTTTCAGTGCCTCGGCCACGCTGGCGGGCAGGCAAAGATGCACCGAACCAGTGTCGGCCAGTGCTTTCACTTGGACCGGCGGCAAATCAGGGAAACGAGGATTGCGCAAAGTGAGCATGGCGTATGAAAGATACACGGAGGACTGCCTTTATACTATGCCATCGCCGGTCAGCCGCCAAGCAGTTTGCAAGCTCAAGGCCGCCCTCTCCTGCATCCTTATCTCCCCCCCTTCACCCCGGTGCGCTCCCCGTCGTCCCGCTCGCCGCCGCGCTGCGGTCCGGGAACTTGAACCCCACGTACGTCCCCGCGCTGATCCCCAGCAACCCGAGCAGCGTCGGGCTGAAATCCGGCATCGCCAACAGGTTGTACACGCTGTGCACGAACACCACCCCCAGCGCCAGCGTCCACACGAAAATCTGGAACCGGTGGAACGAGATCAGGTTGTTCTCGCTCAACAGGTCGTACATCACCCCCTTCCACGGCGGCTGTCGGAAATACTTGGCGTCGCGCCGCCACTCGCTGATCTGCGCCAGCATCACGTCCTGCTGCTGCTGGTTGGCCGCCAGGTCGGGGGCCGTCGGCTTGTGCGATTGCAAGTCCTTCAGCGCGTTTTCCTGGTTCGTGATCAGTTTCTCGTAATCTTTCACGATCTCGGGCCGCGACTTGGAGAGATCAACGGGGGCCTCCCGGGCCGGGGCGGCCTCCGTCGTGGGCAGGCTGACATCCACGATGGCCGCGCTCAGCGCCGTCCCGGCGGAAATGCCCACCAGCGCCAGGACGGACTCGGTCAGCGTGTCCGTCGCGCCCGTCAATACCCACAGGAACAAAAACGACGTGATCACCAGGAAGAACCAGAACGCCATCTGCCCCCGCGCCAGGCTGTAGGGCCGTAGCCGGTCGGGCCGCAACGGCGCGGTCGTGTCGCGGATGATGTCCGTGTCGCGCGCCAGCTTCAGGAAAATGCCCAGCACGGCTAGGATGAGCGCCATCGCGCCCAGCAACCGCGTCTTAGGGATGATTTGTAGGAAAAAGGGCGAATCCTCCGCCTCGGTCTTGGGCACGATCCAGGTGTGGATCTGCTCGCCGTTCTCGAAGCCCACCGACACCTCCATCGCCCGCTGCATCCGGGGCCGCTTGAGCAGGTCGTCCCAGACCTTTTTGGACTCGCTGGTGCGGTCCAGCGTGAACCCGTAGCTGTCGATGGTGTGCCGGGTTTGCTCGCTCGGATTGTTGGGGTCGTCGTAATACTTGGTGCCCTTGGAGCTGTCGGGGTGGATGCCCCGGAGCGGCTCGCCTTGTAGGAAGGGCACGAGGTCGCGCTTCTCCGCGTGGTCGGGGAGCTTCGATTTTACCCGGGGATCGTTCAGCCAGCGGTCCAGGTCCCAGACCTCGATCCAAAGCTTTTCCCCGCGTTTGACCGAGCAAGGCTGCTTGCCGTCGGGGTCGTCGCCCTCGCGCCAGACCTTGATCACGCCGTAGTCGGACCCGCCCGACGTGCTCGTCATGGATTCCGGCTTGGGCACTGACGGGTCGGCGGCGGCGAGCCTGGGCAGGGCGGCAGCCAAACAAACCAGGGCGGCGAACAAAAATTTGATCATGCCATCAGGGGTTACAAAGGGTTGACGGAGCGACCGCGAACTTTGCTGAACCCGTTTTAGACGAGCGCGTTAGCGTTGGGCAAGCTCCATCGATGTTTTTCCAACCGTTTCGGGCCGCCAACCCCGGGCAAACCCGGCAAACAAAGGTTGCCAATCGTAGGGAATAACGCTACACAGGACGCGCCGTGCATCCGGGTCCCGAGGCGGCTCTAAAAATCATGAATCGTCACTTTGCAGGTCAATGCCCCGGCGGGGCCAAGTTTCTCGTGCTGACGTTGGCCCTGTGGGCCGTGGTCGCGGTCCTGCACGCCGCGCCGGTCGCCGGCAAAACCTCTGGCGCGTCCCGCGTGACGTTCCACGACAGCCTGGGCGAACTGCCCGCCGCGCAGCAGGCCACCTTGCACGCCATGACGGCGGCGCACCTCGCCGACCCGGTCGGCTTCAACATCCCGCTCGTCCTGCGCAACCGCGCGGAACTGGAGACGCGCGTCAGCCGGGGCGAGGTTTTGTCCGGCGACGAACTGAAGGCCAAGTACTTCCCGCTGCCGGAGGATTATACCGCCGTGGCCGCCTGGCTGCGTGGCGAAGGCTTCACGGTGGACGAGATCGCGGACACGCATCTCGCGGTGTTCGCCCACGGCACGGTCGCGCAGGTGCAGGCGAGCTTCCAGATCGACATGGCGCTCGTCACCGCCCGGGGCGCGGAGCACGCCGTCGCCCGGAGCGCGCCCAGTCTCCCGGCGGCGGTCGCCGGGCCCGCGCTCGGCGTCAGTGGCCTGAGCTACCGCCGTCCCCAGAGCCGCCTCGTCCATCCCTCGGCGGATGGCAGCGCGCAGCCCGACGCCGTGCCCTCCGCCGGTTACAAGATCGCCGACATCGCCAAGGTGTACGGCGGCTACCAGCTCAGCGTCAACGGCACTGCCCTGACCGGTACGGGCCAGACCATTGCCATCGAGTCCTACACCACCCTGGGCACGTCCGATTACACCACGTTCTGGTCGAACTGCGGCGTCACCCGCACGGGTTCTCTCTCCCTCATCAACACCGGCACTACCACGGTCCCGACGCCCGCGCAGGACGCCGGTGACGCCGAGGAAGCCGCCCTGGACATCGAGTGGGCGGGCGGCATCGCCCCGGGCGCGAACCTGCGCGTCTACGCGACCACCTACGACGACAACGACTCGCCCGAGCGCAACTACAACAAGGCTATCAGCGAGGGCGCGGTCGCGGGCAGCACGATCCGCCAGTTTTCCAGTTCCTACGGCCCCACCGAGGCGGAACTGACCGCCGCCGAACTGTCGGCCTACGGCCAGATCTTCCTGTCGATGACCGCTGAGGGCATGACGTACATCAACGCCACGGGCGACGTGGGTTCCAGCCCAGTCGAGGCATACGGCGTGTTTCCTTACGTGCTGGGCGTCGGCGGCACGTCGCTGCAAATGACCACGACGACCTCCGGCGTGCGCAGCACCGAGACGGGCTGGTCGGGCAGCAGCGGCGGCAAGAGCACCAAGTTTGCGAAACCGGCTTGGCAGGTCGGCACCGGCATCGGCACAGGCTCGGCCACCGGCGCGATGCGACTTTTCCCTGACCTCGCCCTCGCGGCGGACTCCGCCACGCCCGCTTACATCGTTTTCAACGGCAGCGCGACCAAGGTCGGCGGCACGAGCTGGAGCGCCCCGACATTTGCGGGTTTCCTGGCGTTAATCCACCAGGCGCGCACCCTCAACACGCCCGCGCGCGGCCCGGTTGGCTTCCTCAACCCGCGCCTTTATCCGCTCATCCTCACCAATAACTTTTTCGACGTGACCAGCGGCAGCAACGGCGGCTACAGCGCGACGACGGCCTACGACCTCGTGACCGGGGTCGGCGTGCCCACGGTCGGCAACCTGCTCGCCACCCTGCGCGGCCCGACGATCACGGCCCTGGCACCCGCCAGCGGCGGGGACGGCACGAGCGTCGTGATCACTGGGACAAATTTCTACGCCAACCCGGGCGGCTACCCCGTGAGCGTGACGTTCAACGGCGTCGCGGCGGCCTCCGTGACGGTGAACAGCGCCACGCAGATCACGGCGGTCGTGCCCTCGCACGTGACGACGGGGCCGGTCGTCGTCACTTCGTTCGGCGACGCCGCGACCAGCCCGGGCAACTTCACCGCGACCGTGTCCGACCTGACCGCCGCCAGCTCACACGCGGGCAGCTTCACGCAGGGCGACGCGGCGGACACCTACACCCTGGTCGTGACCAACAACGGCACCGGGGCCACCAGCGGCACCGTGACGGTGACGGACACCTTGCCCTCCAAGCTGACCGCCACCGCCCTCGGCGGCACGGGCTGGACGGCCAGCGCCGACCACCTGAGCGCCACCCGCGCGGACGCGCTGGCGGCGGGGTCCAGCTACCCGCCGCTGACGCTGACAGTCAGCGTCGGCATCAACGCGGCGGCGAGCGTGATCAACACCGTGGCGGTCTCCGGTGGCGGCGAGGCGAACACGGCCAACGACAGCGCGGACGACGCCACGACGGTCAACGCCGCCACCCCGAGCCAAGCGTGGCGCTACCAGTATTTCGGCACGACCGTCAACTCTGGCAACGCCGCCGACACGGCCAACCCGGCGGGCGACGGCCTGCCCAACTTGCTCAAGTACGCGCTGGGGTTGGACCCGACGACCGTCCAGCTCAGCCCGGTCACGGTGGACGTGACGAGCGGCGCGCTGCGCCTGATGACGCCGAAAAATCCCAACGCGACGGACCTGACCTACAGCGTGCAAGTGACGAGCGACCTGACCAACCCGGCGAGTTGGACCACCAACGGCACGACGCCGGACACCAACACGCCCAGCTTGCTGCGCGTGCGCGACAACACGCTGGTCAGTGGAGCCGCGCAACGCTACATCCGTTTGCAGGTGTCGCGGTGAGCAGGCGACGGCCACGGCGACAGCCGGATTCTGCGAGGCTTGTCCGAAGCGCTACCCGGTCCGCACAATCCCCTGTTCCTTTTGTTGTCTCGGGTTAATCTTTCTCCCATGCCCGCGATTCTCGATCTACCCGAAGTGCGTGACCATGTGTCCCCCTTGAGTGTGGAAGCCTGCGAGGCTTTGACTGAAATGGGTCTGCTGGATACAAAGACAGAGTTGATCCGCGGAATCATCGTAAAAAAGATGGTTAAGTCGCCGCTTCATCGCAAACTGACCAAAAGAATATTTCTCCAATTTTTCGCCTTGCAGCGCGCGGGCTTGGTTGCCTTCACGGAAGCTCCCCTCCGCTTGGCCGATTCCATCCCGGAACCCGACGCAATGATCGTGCGTGGAGAAGAAAATGATTTTGATGCCAGGCATCCTACGACGGCGGAACTCGTTGTGGAAGTAGCCGTTAGCAGCGTCGCGCTGGATCGGGCCAATGCCTCGCTCTACGCCGAGAACGGCGTGTCGGAATATTGGATCGTGCTGGGCGAAGAACGGCAGGTCGAGGTGTACAGCCAACTGGAAAACGGCGTTTACCAGCACAAGCGGCTCTATTCTACCGGCGAAACGCTCGCCTGCGCCAGCGTGCCCGGCTTGCAGGCAGTGCTGGCGGACTGGTTCGCCTGACCGGTTTAATCTGCCGCCGCGCTCACCGCCGCGTCTGCCACTTCCGCAGGTGCCATCCCCTGCGCCGCCGGCGCGGCAATCGACGGCCCGTACCGCTCCGCCAACCGCCGGATCGACCGCGCCCGGCCCGTTTCTGGATCAATTTCCACGATAGCCCCGTGCAGCCGCACCTCTCCGCGCGCAATCGGAAACGGCACCGGCAAGCTCGTCATAAACCGGTGGATGATCGCGTTCATATCCCGCCCCAGGCACGACTCGCTCGGCCCGCAGAAACCCGCGTCGCACAGGAACGCCGTCCCGCCCGGGAACACCTGCTCGTCGGCGGTCTGGACATGCGTGTGCGTACCCACCACGGCGCTGACCCGCCCGTCCAGGAACCGGCCCATCGCCACCTTCTCGCTGGTCGTCTCGGCGTGGATGTCCACGAAGATGATCGGCGTTTCCTCGCGCAGCCGCGCGACCTCGGCGTCCATCGCGCGGAACGGGTTTTCCAGGCTCGGCTGCGTGAATGTGCGCCCCTGGACGTTGACCACGGCCACCTTGCCCTTGGTGGTTTCGAGCACGACGCTGCCCTGCCCCGGCGTGTCGGACGGGTAGTTGAGCGGGCGCAGCAAGCGCGGCTCGGTGTCGATGTAGGAAAGAATCTCCTTCTGGTCCCAGACGTGGTCGCCGGTGGTGATGACCGCCGCCCCGGCCCGCAGCAGGTCGATGGAGATCTTCGGCGTGATGCCGCGTCCGTTGGCGCTGTTCTCGCCGTTGACGATGACGAAGTCGATGGCCTCGCGCTCGCGGATGACGGGCAGCAGGTCGATGACCGCCCGGCGGCCCGGTTCGCCCACGATGTCGCCCAGAAACAGGATGTTGAACGTCCCCATCCGCGAACCTAGACGCAAAGCCCGAGGGGTGGAAATCGAAATTGTCCGCAGATTACGCAGATTACCGCCGCATGATGGGCAAAAACGGCGGAAGAATCACTTTCGGGTCATCCCACCTTTTTATCTGCGATAATCTGCGTAATCTGCGGACCATTCATGGGACTTCCTCGCGTTCTGTTCGTCTTTGTATCAGCGGTCCTGCTGCTTTCGGGCCGGCCACTTCCCGCCCAGAACGTCACTACCCTGGGCGACCTGCCGGACTACCGCCGCCTCGACGCCTATCAGGAGACGATCACCCGCGAGGAATTCACCCGCCTGCTCGATACCGTCTACGCCCCGCACGGCGGCTGGCAGCCGTTCATCCGCGTGGACCCCGACGCCGCCGTTTTCCGCAAGACGATCGTTCCGCTGGACGACCTCTACACCCTGCGCTTCGCCGCGTCCGACGCCCGCAAACCACAACCCACCGAATACTGGCGGCCCCTCGCCGCGCTGCCGCCCGCCGCCACCCCCGACCAACCCCTCGCCGGATTGCGCGTGGCGCTCGACCCCGGCCACCTCGGCGGACGCTGGGCCGAGCTGGAGGAACGCTGGTTCCACATCGGCGACGCCCCGCCCGTCATGGAGGGCGAGATGACGCTGCGCGTCGCCCAGGTCCTCGCGGCGCGGCTAAAATCCCTCGGCGCGACGGTGGACCTCGTGCGCGCGGGCGACGAGCCGTCCACGCCGCTGCGTCCGGCGGACCTCGCCGACGCCGCGCGCCGTCAGCTCGCCGCGCAGGGCCTGACCACGCCGCGCGAGACCTTCCACGGCCCGGCGGACCCCGACCGCCAGTTTTCCGTGCCTTGGACGAGCGACATGCTTTTTACCCGCGCCGACATCCGCGCCCGGGGCCAGCGGGTCAACACCGTGCTCAAACCGGACCTGACGGTGTGCCTCCATTTCAACGCCGAGGCCTGGGGCGACCCGGCCAGCCCGGCGCTCGTCGATAAAAACCACCTGCACGTCCTGGTCAACGGCTGTTATGGCCCGGACGAGATCGCCAAGGACGATGTGCGCTTCGAGTTGCTGCTCAAGTTGCTCAATCGTTCGGGCGCGGAGGAACTCGCGGCGGCGGAGCCGGTGGCCGCCGCGCTGGCCGCCGCGACGGGTCTGCCCACCTACCAGTACACGGGGTCGAACGCGGTGCGGATCGGCTCCAATCCGTACGTCTGGGCGCGCAACCTCCTGGCGAACCGGGTTTACGAATGTCCGGTGGTGTACGTCGAGCCGTACGTCATGAACAGCCCGGAAGTCTTCGCGCGTGTGCAGGCGGGGGACTACGAGGGCACGCGGGAGTTCGGCGGCGCGCCCAGGCGCAGCATCTTCCGCGAGTACGCCGACGCCGTGGCGGAGGGGTTGGTCAAACGCTACGGTAGAAGGTAGGGAGGCACCTCCGGGGCCTTCCCTGACCCGCGCCGCAGGCGCACTCCGGCCGGTGGATCGTGACCTCCGGGCGCGATGGCAAACCCTTTGCGGCGCAGCCGCCTGATTCTTTGTAGGGCAACGAGCCCCGTTGCCGACACGGGACGCCCCCCTTGCTCTTTGCATTCTTACCCTCCTGCGTTCGGAAATCTGCGCGCGAGCTGTCGGCAACCGGGCCGGTCGCCCTACAACCAGACAGTCAGACCGCTACGCGGCGACATTTTGCCATCGTGCCCGGAGGTCACGATCCACCTGCCTCGCCCGGCAGCACCACCGCAAACGCCGCCCCTTGCCCCTCCTCACCGCCCGCCAATTCCACGCGCCCGCCGTGCGCCTCCACCACCGCCTTGACCAGGCTCAAGCCCAACCCCAGCCCCCGCTGCGTGCGGCTTTTGTCGCCCCGGTACAACCGGTCCCACACCCGCGTCTGTTCGTCCGCCGGAACGCCCGGCCCGCTGTCGCGCACGGTCACGCGCACCGCTCTCCCACCGTTTCCCGCCATTTCCTCCCGCCCGCACGACATCCACACTTCCCCGCCTTCCGGCGTATACTTGAGCGCGTTGTCGAGCAAATTGGCGAACGCCTGCCGCATCCGCGCCGGATCAACCAATGCATCGCACGGCTCCTCGAACCGCGTATGCACCACCACGCGTCGCTCCTCGGCCACGAACTCGTACATCTCCACGACCTCGCGCAGCAGCGCGGGCACGCTCGTCTTCACCCGCCGCAGGGTCATCATGCCCTGCTCGGCCTCGGTGACTTCCAGCAGCACGTTGAGCATCGTCAACACGCGCTCGGACTCCTCCGCGCAGTCGGCCAGCGCCTCGCGCGCGGCGGCGGGCGGCGCGTCCTGGTTCGCCAACGCGGTCTCGGCAGCCATCCGCAGCCGGGTCAGCGGCGTGCGCAGGTCGTGCGCGACGTTGTCGAGCGCCTCGCGCGTGGCGCGCAGCAGCGCGCCGTTTTTCTCCAGCACGCGGTTGAACTGCCGCGCCAGCTCGGCCAGTTCGCTCGCCTCCTGCGTCTCGGGCACGCGCTCGGCGAGGTTGCCGGTGGAAATGACCCGCCGCGCCGTCGCCAGCATCCCACGCACCGGGGCCAGCGCGCGGCGCGAGAGCATCAGCCCGCCCGTCAGCCCCAGCAGCAGCGTCGGCCCAATCACCACCGCAAACGCCACGCCGAAGGGCCGCAAGAGCGCGGCATGGCGGTTGGTGATGCGCCCGACGAGCAGCGTCGCGCCGTCGCGCAGCCCGGTCGAGAGCAGCGCCAGGTCGCTGTTGGTGTCGAGCGGGATGCGCAGGATCTGCCCGGGGCGCGGCACGCTCAGCCCCGCGTGCGCGGCGAGTTCCGCCAGCCGCGTCAGGTCGAAAGGCGAATTGGAAAGGAGCCGCCCCTCGCCCCCGCGCGTCACGAGCACGAAAAACCCGCCGCCCCCACCGCCCGCCGCCTGCTCGCGCTGGAGCAGACCGTTGAGCCCGGCCAACCCCGCGCGTTCGTACAACGCGGCGCATTCCTGGAGCCGTGCAGTGAGAATCGCCTGTTCGCTTTGCTCGAAAAACCGCACGACGAGCACGTACAGCAATCCGACGAGCACCGCCGCGCTCAGCGTGAACACGCCCGCGTACCACCCGCTCATGCGCACGGCAAAGCTGCCCCAGAATTGTTTAAGCGGTCGCTTTGAGAACATAGCCGACGCCCCGCACGGTGTGGATGAGCTTCTGGGCGTGATCCCGGTCCACCTTCGCGCGCAGGCGATGGACCAGCACATCGACGAGGTTGGTCTGCGGATCGAACCCGAAGTCCCAGAGCGCTTCGAGGATCATGGTTTTCGTCACGGGCCGCCCCGCGTGGCGCAAGAGCAGTTCCAGCAGCGACCACTCGCGCGGCTGGAGGTCGAGGGGCTCGCCGCCGCGCGTGGCCTCGCGCGAGAACGGGTCCAGCCGCAGGTCCGCCACGCCGAGGAGGCCGGGCGTGTCGCCCGCGCGCGTGGCGCGGCGGATGAGCGCTTGCACACGCGCGAGCAGTTCGGAAAACGCGAACGGTTTCGTCAGGTAATCGTCGCCGCCGCTTTGCAGGCCGAGCACGCGGTCGTCGAGGGTGGCGCGCGCGCTGAGGATAAGCACGGGCGTGGCGACCTTCTTCTGCCGGAGTTGGCGCAAGAGTGACAGGCCGTCGAGCTTGGGCAAATTGAGGTCGAGCACGGCGGCGTCGTAGGTCACTTCGAGCGCGAGGTCCAGCCCGGCCTCGCCGTCGCGCGCGAGATCGACGGCGAACCCGTTTTGCTTCAGTCCGTTGACCACGAACGAGGCGATCTTGGCGTCATCTTCGACCACGAGCACGCGCATGAGAGGAAAGGTTCAAATTCCAAGAAACCAAGCTGCAAGGAAGGCTCAAGGAGCCAACTTTCAAGCGGAAAGCACCGGCGAGTGACGGGCGGTTCCCCGCGTTCTCACGTTCCGGCCTGGGAACGCCCTTGTCTGCCGAAGCTCCAGCTTCGCTGCCCGGTCGTCAGCACGCTTGTCGGTGAGAAAGACGTTTACCGCAGAACTTTCCCCTTTCACTTTCTGCCTTCGGGCTGCTGGCGTTCCTCATATTTTTTCACGTCCTCCCTCAACTCCGCCGCCAGCGCCGTATCCCCCCGCTCGTCCGCCTGCCCGGCGGCACGCCTCGCCGCTTCCGCCGCCTCTGCAAACCGCCCGCAGGCCGCCTCGGCCGCCGCCACCGTGCGCCCGACGCCCGGCTCGGTCCCACCCGTGGCCTCCTCGACGCGCCGCGCCAACTTCAACGCCTTCTCCCCGTCCCTCACGCCCGGATCGTCTGCCGTGGCGAGCACGAACGCCAACTCGTTCGCCAACCCTACGTCCCCCGGACGCAGCGCCAACGCCTGTGCGTACCGCGCCTCCGCCTCGCGCTCTTCCCCCTTTTCCCGCAGCGCCCCGGCCAGCGCCGCCAGCGCCTCCGCCCGGTGGCGGCCCGACCGCGCAGCCTCGCGGTAATGCCCCAGCGCCTCGTCGAGCCGCCCCAGCGACCGCAGCACGACCGCGAAATTGCCGTGCACGCCGGTCATCCCCGGGTCGGCCGCCAACGCGGCCTCGTACTGCGCCACGGCTTGCTCCGCGCGCCCCGTCCGTGCGTACGCGTTGGCGAGGTTGTTGTGCGCCTCGGCGTACCCCGGACGCAGCGCGATGGCCTGCTCATACATGGCCATGCCCTCGCCGACCCTTCCCCGGGCCACCAGCTCCGAGCCGAGGTTGCCGTAGGCCAGCCAGCACGCCGGATTCTGCCGGATCGTCGTCCGGTAGAGCGTCACCGCGTCCTGGTACATCGCGCTCTGCCGCCACGTCAACGCCGCGAGCACCGGCAGCACGGTCGCCGCGACCGCCGCCGTCAGCCACGGACGCCCCAACCGCTCCGCCACGGTCGCCACCCCCGCCGCCGCCAGCACGATGATCCCCAGGCTCGACACGTACACCAGATGATCCCACACGAACGCATACGCCATGAAATACCCGTTCAACAGCCCGACCGCCGGAAACAGCGTGCCTGCGTAAAAGAACACCGCCGCCGCCGGGCCGCGCCCGAGCCTCCCCCGCAGCAGCCACGGCGCGAGCAGCGCCGGCACCGCCGTGACGGGATAAATCCACTGCATCCAATCGTGGGTATTAATTTCCCAGCGCGGATAAATGAAGCTTTGGTACGCGGGCCAGAGCAATTTTGCGGGATAAAACCACAGCACGCGGCCCGCGATGAGCACGCGTTGCGCGAGGCTGAACGCGAAGTCCGGCCCCTGCGCGCCGAGGTGGTCGCGCTCCAACGCGGACACGGTCAGCCCGAACCCCACCGACAGCGCCAGGAACGGCAGCGTGGGCAGCACGTCCGCACGCGGGCGGATTGTCCCCCGCCGCCACCAGCCCAACAACAACACGACGGCGGGCAGCGAAAACGCCGTCACCTTCGCGGTCAGCGCGGCGACGAACAGTCCCAGCGCCGCCGCGTACCATCCCCACCGGCCCTCCTGCCGCCGCGCAGTGTCTCCCGGCGGCAGCCAGTCCCCGGCGAACCGGCTGTAGCAGCCCAGCGCGGCGAGGTACAGCACGAGCGAGAGCACGTTTTTGCGCTCGGTGATCCAGGCGACGGACTCGACCATCACCGGATGCAGTGCGAACACCGCACCCGCCAGCGCGGCTCCCGGCACGGCCCACCGCGCGAGCAGCCGCCAGACGAGCAGCGCCGCCACCGCGTGCAAGGCGATGTTCTCTAGATGATAGGGCAGCGTCCAACCGCCCCAGAACTGGGCATCCAGCCAGAACGTCGTGCCGCTCAGCGGATAATATTGTTGCAGCGCGCCGGGGTCGCTCCACATGCGCCCGAGCCCGCGCCGGTCGTGCATCAGATCGGCGAGGATCGAGGTCCACGAATCGTCGTCCCAAAGAAACTGTCCATGCCACGCGGGCAGGTAAGCCACGAACGTCGCCGCGACCAACCCGAGCGCGAGCAATCTCTTGGCCCGGGGAGAGGTCAGCGATTGGAACATGGCAACGGTGGCCAGCATCGGCACAAAGGGCGAATTTTCAACTGAAACGCTCGGTAGGGAGGCACCTCCGGGGCCCTCCCTGACTCGCGCCGCTGGCGCATCTGCTTCCTGCTGCTCCTTCTTCCCCTCAACGCCCCCCGGCAAACCCGTCCTGCAACTTGAGCCGGTGCAGCATCGACCGCCCCTCGTCTTCGTTCATGATGTTGAGCGTCAACTCGGCGGCGAGCAACCCGGTGGCGAAATCCGCCTTCACGTAATATGTCTGCCCGGCCTTGGCGTACAGGTACGCCCGGCCTGCCTTGCTGATGAACCCATGGCTCTCGAACTCGTGTTCGCCCGGCGTGACGTTCACGTAAAAGAACCGCCCGGCGTTCAGCACGCCGACCTCCCGCCCCTCGTCCCGGATGTGGTAGGCCACCCCGCTGCCCTCGTATTTGCGGTCGCGGTAAAAGCACACCAACGCTCGGCTACCGGTCGGCGCGGGCAACCGGTAAGCGCGATAATCCGGCGAATCGTTGCACCCGCCGAGCAACAAGACGGCGGAGACACAAAGAAGAGTCAGCAAGAACGGGCGTTTCATTCCCAGGTTTTACAAACGCATTTCCTCTCGGGTCAAGCCCGTCGCGCGAAACCTTGTTTCTCGAACCTTGAATCTTCGCTGCCAGGCGTCCTACTTGGCCTCGATCATCTCCCGCATCGCACGCTGATGCTTCGCGGCGTCGAAAAACGCTGCCACCGGCACGCTGAATCCCGTCAGCACGACGCTGGTCAACCGCGACGCCTTCGTCAGGCGCGCCTTCAGTTCGTATTCCCCCTCGCCCGGTGGCAGCACGTACTGTTCGATTTCGCGGCCATCGGCATCGACGATCCAGTATTCACCGACCCCGTGCCGGGCATAATCGCGCAGTTTCAGCGTGCGGTCGTTGTGCTCGGTCGAGGGCGAGAGCACTTCCACCGCCAGGTCGGGCGGCGGAAAAACGGACAGGTCCCCGCTAAACTTGGCGGCCTTCTTGGCCGTGAAGAAACACACGTCCGGCTCGTAGTCGTTGCGGCGGCAGCGGATCAGGCATTTTTCGGTGTAAACCTCGCCCAATTCATGCAAAAGCGCGAAATTGCCTAGCAGGTTGCTCACGTAAAAGGAAACCTTCAGGTGATCTCGCCTGGCGGGGGAATGCACGACAATCTGCCCGTTGATGAACTCGGCCTTGGTGTCCTCGTCGAGGTCGTTGTAAAAACGTTCCCGCCGTTTCTCCTCGTCATCGACCACCTGTTGCAGATGGACGATGTGGTCGTGCAGCGCGGGAGAGCGTTCCAACTCGGATAAAGCGGAGGCGACGGTCATCACCCGGCTAGACTACCGCCGCCGCCGCGTCGTGGCAAGACTTCCCGCCCCCGCGCCTGCCCTTGCATCCGCCCGCGTCCTCCCTACCTTCCCGGCATCATTGACGCACCCATCGCCAACCACTCCCCCTCGCCCGCGTCCGCTGCCGCGCCGGTCATCCGCGCCCGGGACCTGCGCCAGTCCTTCACCATCGGCGACCGCCGCCTCGACGTGTTGCGCGGCATCGACCTGGAGATCACGCCCGGCGAGGCCGTTTTTCTGGTCGGCGCGTCCGGCGCGGGCAAGACGACGCTGCTCTACACGCTCGGCGGCCTGGAACACCCGGCGGGGGGCAAGGTATTCTTCGAAGACCAGTCGATCTACGACCTCAACCGCCGCGCCCAGGCCCGCCTGCGCAACCGCCGCATGGGTTTCATCTTTCAGGGTTACTTCTTGCTGCCCGAATTGACCGCCCTGGAAAACGTCCTTCTGCCCGCGATGATGGGTGGCCGCTGGGGCAGCGAGCGCGAGGCCGCGACACGGCGCGCCGTCGCCTCGCTGCAAGAGGTCGGCCTGGGCGAGCGCACGCACCATCTCCCGCTCGAACTCTCCGGCGGCGAGCAACAGCGCGTGGCTATCGCGCGCGCGCTCATCAACGATCCGGCGGTGATCTTCGCCGACGAACCCACCGGCAACCTCGACAGCCGCGCCGGGGCCGCCATCATCGACCTGCTCCTGTCCCTGGTGCGCGAAAAACGCAAGACGCTCCTGGTCGTCACGCACGACCTCGCCCTCGCGGCGCGCGGCGACCGCACGCTGGAGATGCGCGACGGCTCGCTGCACAGCTGATGCCGTTTACGGCCCGGGTCGCTTCAGCGGTTTACAAAAGGGTTGCGCAGGTGGATGGCGACCTCCGGGCGCCATGGGTTACCACTGCGGCGCAGCCGCCTGACTTTCAGCGCTCAACCATTTGAAAACGGCTGTAAATAAAGGAGTTTGTCATCCTGAGCGAGTGTCACGGGCCGAAGGACCCTCTCACGTTCCCTCCATTCCACGCACCCATCGGTACAACGTCACTTCGTGATGTTTGCGGTAGATCAGCGGCGAACGTTGGAACACTTCTACCTTCTGCCAATTCCCAGGCAAATCGGCGATCAAAAGCAATCTCGGATCATCCGTGTACATGACCGCCGGTGCCCCCGCTCCCAGCAGAGGTATGACCGCAGCGCGGTCCTCCGCGTACACCAGCCGGAACTCTGGCGCGTACCATTGCGCATGCCGGAAACTCTCGCCCAGGACCAGACACACGCTCCCACGCTCGGCCTGCGGATACCGCGCCTGCAAATAGCGTAGCATCCGCACGGGCGGCGCGGCTTCACGGTGGTTTTCAGCCACGAACGGCAGCGTGGCCAACGCCGTCGCTATGGGCACGACCGCCGCCAGCCACCGCCCGCGAGTCTCGCCGAAAAACGTTGCCCAACCCGCCACTGCCGGGACCAGCAACAGCGGAAAGATCGGCAGGTAATACCGCTGATCGCCCGGCAGGCAGCAGAACACGATGCCGACGTACAACAACGCCCAGGTCAGGTGCCGTTTCCAGAACCTCCGTCCCCCGTCGGTGAACATCCCCCGCCGCCAGCACAACCCATAAAAGACCCACCCCGCCGCCACGACCGCGATTCCTGCCCACCCCCAAACCGATTCAACCGCGAACCCCAACCCGCGCGTGAACCACCCTAAAATGTGTCGCTCGACCCGGTACGCGAGGAACGCTTCCCCGTGCGTGTCCGCCCCGATGTACACCCCGGGCCGGTCGAGCCGCCAGCGCCACTGCGCGAGCAACTGCGCGGGATACGCGAAAAAATCGCCGCCCGCGTCGGGGGTGTGTGCCTGTAGCCACATCGTCGGCAACAGCCACAGCAAACATCCGCCGAAGAACACCCCCAGTCCCGCGCCCCACCGGCGCGGCTGCTCTCCGCCCGCCACCCCCAACCCCACCACGAGCAACCCCACCGGAAACAACTGCGGACGCACCCCCACCGCCGCCGCGCCCGCCAGCGCCGCCGGGACGATCCGCCCGTTGCACGCCAGCAGCAGGGTCAACGCCAACAAACCCGTCGCCGGAGCATCCGTGAGCACCTTCGTGGCGGTCATCACGGTGATCAGCAGCGTCCCCACCGCCGCCGCGCCCCACGCGCCCACCGCCCGCCCGAACGCTCGCACGCCCAGCGCGTACCAGCACGCCACGAACAACCCGCCGCCCAGCGCCGCCGCCAGTTGCAACGCCGTCGGCACCCCCAGCCCCAGCGCGTGACTGAACACCCATCCCGCCAAGATGAACAGCGGATACCCCGGCGGATGCGGGTGGTGCTGCCACAGGTTGAAGTCCCCCACGCCCTGCGCGAACTGCACGCTGTCCCACTCGTCGAGCGCCGGGGTGCGCGCCAGAAAATACGCCGCCGACACGACCAGAAAAATCAACGCTGCCTGCCAACGCAGCCGGGTGGCAGCGGCAAACAAAAAGAGCCTTCCCGGCGGGAAGGCTCTCATGGACGAATTTACAGCGCTTTTCAAGACGCTAGAGCGGGTGGATGGCGACCTCCGGGCACCATGAATCTGTTCACGGCGCAGCCGCCTGACTCCATTGACGCGCAATTACTCTGAAACCGCCGTAGGCTAACCATGCGGCTAGGTCAACAGGAACTAGAGGCTGTTCTTGAACTGCACGGGCGCGACGCCCGCCGCCATCGCGGCGTGCTGCTCGTCGGTGCAGGCGCTGTTCGTCGGCACGCTCGTGGCAGCGTCGGACTGGCCAGCCAACCCTTTTTCGAGCAAATAACGTTCCACCTCGTCGCCGCTCACGTCGGGCAGCATGGTCCCGTTGATCTCGACGCAGGGCGAAAGCGGCTGGCCGCTGCGTTGCTCCATTTCCCAACGGAACGCCGGGTTCTGGATGATGTCCTTTTCGGTGTAAGCCAGGTTGTACTTCTGGAAGATGGCGCGCACGCCCGCGCTCCAGCCGCAGTAGGTCTTGAGATAGGCGGTGATCTGTGGTGTTTCCATAGGTCAAAAATTGAGGCGAACTGACTACTGCTACCATCGGTCCGCAGCGGAGGAATGTCAACGGGCCGCTACTCCGCCGTCACGACGATCCGGTGCTTTTCCGCGTTGGTCCCCCGGTAGAAAACCACGTCGTACGCCTCGCCCGGCACCGCGAAAAGCTGAAACCTCGTGGTCGTCGTTTGGCTCCGTGGCTGGTTGATCCCGTTCGGCGTCAGGGTCACGTCGGCGTGGTCGGCATAGATCGGTCCCGTGGCCTCGCCGTAGCCGCTGGGCAACAGCTCAGCCTCGACATAATCCACGGTGCCAGCCACCGCGACCAGCTTGCCGTGCGGTTTGACGCTCAGCCGCACGTGCCAACCCACGTTGATCCGGTCGAAATTGGTCGGGGTGCTCGGCACGACGCTGACCGGACTCCCGGGGGTGGCAGGCTGCGGCGGGGCGTATTCGGTTGGAAAAGGGAATTCCCGCACCATTTCCATCTCTCCCACCGGCTTATCGACCGACAGTATCGTGCTTCCGAGCGCGGAGATTTCCACTTTGAATTGCCTGGCCGCCGGGGCGTCGGGCGCGGCGCTCAGCCGGACGATTTGTTCGAGGGTGAGACGTTTTTTCGGCAGCGACGTGGCCGCCAGTGAAACCAGGGCAATTGCAATGCCCACACCAGTAGTTCGGAGGGAAATTTTCACGATAGGGACGTGTCCGACTGCCAGTTTGGCCAATGGTGGCTCGATCCACAAGGAAATTCGGCCATGTGCACCGGCCTTGCGTTGGTCGCGCGACGGATCTCCAAAAGGCGAAACCGGCCCGAGATAACCCGGGCCGGTCGCACGCTGGCAACGAAACAGCTGTTCAGCTTACGCGACGCGACGGCGGCGGAACGCCACCGCGCAAATGACCGCGCCCACCGCGCACAGCGCCCAGGTACCCGGCTCCGGCACCGGCAACGCGGCGAAGTCGCGGATCGTCAAACCGCCGCCGATGGTCCCCACCGTGTTGGCCGCACCCGTGGCGAGGTTCAGCCCGTAGAACGTGTTGCCCGTGGCCAGATAGGCCGTGCCCGCAGTAGCCGCGTTGTACGCGATGTCAAATCCTACGATGGTCCCGCTGACGCCCGTCAGGGTTGCAATCGTGTTCAAGGTGCCGGTGTTCGGTGACGTGCCGTTGCCCGTGAAAAAGTCCACGGTGCCCTGCGAATAGAGCGTCGTGCCGCTGACGAGATAAAGCGTGGTCGCGCCGCTCGTACCACCACCCGGCTGGTTGCGCGAGTAGGCGCTGCCGAGGATGCCGGCGTTCGCCGGATTCAGGTCGGTGTCCGGCGTCAACGCACCGGTGCCGCCCGTGGGGATGCGCAGGTTGTTGGCCGTAGCCGCGCTCGTCGTGACGCGCAACGCGTTCGCGAACGGATTAAAATCGGCCAGCGGCTTCGCCACCCCGGTGGACAAAGTCAACGTGTTCGCGTTGATGCTCGTCGCCACGCCGGTCGCCAGCGAGATGCTGTAAACGTGGGCCGCGCCGGTGGTCGAATTGTAACCGAACCCGATCAACTGGCTGTCGGCGGGTCGGTAATCAATGGCCGACAGGCTGTCACCCGCCACGAGGCCGGAAACGACCGGGCTTGTGCTGTTGATCGTGCCGGGCGTTGCCGCGTTGAAGGTCACCAGGGTGTTGGTGCTTGTCAGGGCCGTCACGGATTGTGCCCGAGCGGTGGAGATCAACGACAGCACACCGATGGTGGCTGCCAGGAGCACCTGCAAACGCAGGCGCGGCATGTTTACGGTTTTAGTCTGGAGAAATTTCACGCCCGCACTAAATGTAATTTTTTGTAAAAGCACAACAGAAATCTACGTGGATTTCAAAAAATACTCTGACGTAAGCAGGAATAACTTAGGGAGTTGTAGAGGATAACACTACGTATTGATTTGTAGTCCCGGTTCGCGTGGCCGGGTCCGTATTCGCTAGCATGACCCCAGCGGCGCCCGATGCGGCTCACCCCACCACCGCCGCTGCCGCCCCCGCGCTCGCCTGCCCCGGCACGCCGTTGATCGCCTCGTTGAGCACCCGCGCCAGGTCCTCCATCCGGTACGGCTTGGCCACCATCGCCATGAACCCGTGCGCGCGGTAGTCCGCGATCACCGCGTCGTTGCTATAGCCGCTCGACACGATGGCGCGCACCCCCGGATCGACCTCGCGTAGCCGCCGCATCGTCTCCTTGCCGCCCATCCCGCCCGGGATCGTCAAATCCAAAATCACCGCCGCGAACGGCTCGCCCGACGCGCGCGCCTCCTGGTACTTCGCCAGCGTTTCCACGCCCTCGCACGTCAGCGTCGGCACGTACCCGAGCAGCCCCAGGATCGCCCCGGCCAGGTCCCGGATGTCGGCGTCGTCGTCCATGAAGAGTACCTTGCCGCCGCTCTTGGGCGGCTTCGGCGCGGGCTTCTCGCGCACGGGCGGCGGCACCTTGGGCGACACCGGCAGCAAAATCGTGAACGTCGAGCCCGCCCCCGGCTGCGACTCCACGCGGATGATCCCCTCGTGCTTGCGCACCACCGAGTACGCGATGGCCAGCCCCAGCCCCGTCCCGTTCGAGCGCGTCGAAAAGAACGGGTCAAAAATCTTCGACAAATGCTCGGGCGCGATCCCCGTCCCAGTGTCGCCCATCACGATCTCCAGATATAACCCCGCCGGGTTCGCCTCGCCTTCGATGTCCGCCAGCCCTTCCGGCGAATCCACCAGCCCCACGCGCACGTGCAGCGATCCGCCCCCGGGCATGGCCTGCGTCGCGTTGAGCGCCATGTTGTGAAACACCTGGAGCACCTGTCCCTCGTCCGCCTCGACGCTCGGCAGCTCGTCCTCGAACTCGAACGACATTTGCACGGGCGTGTTCGCCGCCGCACCGCGCACTGCCCGCTCGATCAGCGGCGTCAGTTGCAAGGTCTTGCGCACGGGGTCGCCGCCCTTGGCGAACGTCAGGAGTTGCCCGGTCAAATCGCGCGCCCGCCAGCACGCCTTTTCGGCCCGGCCCAGCGCGTCGATGGCGCGCACCGGCAGGCTGCCCCCCGTCCGGGCCACCGACAGGTTGCCCAACACCGCCGTCAGCAAATTATTGAAATCGTGCGCGATCCCGCCCGCCAGCACGCCCAGGCTTTCGATCCGCCCGGCCTTCTGCAACTCTTCCGCCGCGCGGTGCCGGTCGGTGATGTCGTGGAACACGAGCACCGCGCCGCTCATCTTGCCCTTGGCGTCGAGGATCGGCGCGCTGTTGTCGGCGATGACGAGGCTCGGGTGCGATTCGGGCGTCAGGTGCGCGGGGTCGTGCGGCGCGGCGCGCATCCCGCTGGCCAGCACGGCCCGCACGGGGTTGTCCGCCTGCCGCCGGGGCTGCGCGCCCGCTCGCCGGTAAAACTCTTCGATGGGCAGCCCCACCGCGTCCGCTGCCGGCAGCCCGCAGAGCGTTTCCGCCGCCGCGTTGAGGTACGTCACGTGCCCCTCGGCGTCCGTGGTGATCACGCCGTCGGAAATGGAGTCCAGCGTCACGCCCAGAAACTCTTTTTCGTGCGCCAGCGCCTCTTCGGCCATCTTCAGCGCGTGGATGTCGGCGTGAAAACCCAGCGCGCGCAGCAGCCGCCCGTCCGCCGCGAAGAAGTCGATTCCGCTGGCTTGAATCCACCGGTACGAACCGTCCTTGTGCCGCATCCGCTGGGTATGCGAGAACGACCGGCAATTCTCGCCGAAGGGCCGCTCGGTGTGCGCGGCGACCAGGCGCGCGCGGTCGTCCGGGTGGACGAGGTCCAGCCAGGTGTTGTGCGAATCTGGCAACTCCTCGGGCCGGTAGCCCAACATGCTTTTCCAGAGCGGCGAATAATAGGCGCGCCCGGTCACGAGGTCGGTGTCGAAGAACCCCAGCGGCGAACTCGTCACCAGCACGTTGAAGCGTTCCTCGCTCTGGTGCAGCCGTTCCTCCAGGTCCTTGCGCAGCGTGATGTCCCGGTGGAACCCGAGCGTGCGCGTGGCATGGCCCTCCGCGTCCGTGAACTCCATGCCCGTGCTCTCGATCCAGCGGTATCTGCCGTCCTTGTGCCGCATCCGGAAGCAGCGCGCGAACCGGTTGCTCCCGTCGCCGACCGGTTCGCGCCCGTCGAGCCAGTCGCGGTGGTGATCCTCCGGGTGCAGCAACCCACTGAAGGTCTCGCGCGTGTCGGGCAACTCGTCGGGCCGGTAGCCGAGCATTTCCTTGAACGCCGCCGAATAATACGTGGCGTCGGCAATCACGTCGTCGTCGTAAAACCCGAGCGGCGAGCTGGTCATCAGGTAAGCCAGCCGCTGCTCGCTCTGGACGAGCCGGGCCTCCAGGTCGGCGGTCGCCGCGGCGTCGGGTGCGGGCGCGGACGCGGGCGGCAACTCGACGGGAGCCACGGTCGCGGACCCCGGGGCGGCGGCGTGTGCCTCGGCCTCTTGAGCCCGGGCCTCGGTTTCCTGTAAACGACCCTCCACTTCCTGCAACCGTGCTTCGGCCTGCGCGAGACGGCGTTCGACCTCCTCGCGGCGATGGATCTCACGGTGCAGTTCGGCGGCCAGCGCCTCGGCGGCGGACGGCCCGCGCTTGCCGCCGTATTGCGTGCCCCCCGCGCCGTTGCCGGGCGCGTGGATGCGCCCGTTGCCGCTGCCGTTGCCATTCGTGTGGCGCTTGCCGTTGCCGTTCCCGTGCGTGTGGTCGGTCTCCTGGCCATCAACCTCGCCCGCCTTTCCCAACACCTCACCCGCTGTGCGCAGGTCCGGGGCAGACGCGGGCGGCTGGCCGGAGGGAGGAGGAGCGGGTTGTTCCATGAACGGGAGCACGGGAAGGCTCGGGGGAGCAACCATGCAGATTTTGTGCCAGGAGTTCAGGGCGGTATACGGGCGAAGAACGAGCCCTTTTAGTAAAGGACCGTGTAAAATAAATGCCCGCCCGCCTTCTTGTCGAGCCAGGAATCATCAAGCCTTCGGAAAAAACCCGACCCACCCCTGTCCCGCTGCTCTCTGCCACTTCCCGCGTTCCCTACTTCCGCGTTCCCACTTCACCCCTCCTTCATCCTTCGCATCAGCTTCCGCACCCGCCACAGGTCCCGCAGCATCCCCCACCCGTCGCGCCACAACCGCACGCGTGTGGCGTCGTCGTCGTGCCATTCCACGGGCAGGTCGTGCGTCACCAACCCCAGCGCGGCCGCCAGCGCGAGCACTTCCACGTCGAACGAAAACCCGTCCAGCCGCTGCCGCGCAAAGATCGCCGTCGCCGCCCGTGCCCGGAATGCCTTGAACCCGCACTGCGTGTCGGTCCACGCGCCGGGCAAAATCGACCCGCGCACCAACCGGCTGAACAACCCGCCGAGATACCGCCGCACGGGACCCTGCGCGCGCCCGATCTGGCTGTCGGGGTGCCGCCGGTTGCCGATGACCACGTCCACCTCGGGGTGCGCGGCGAAGTACGCTAGAAACCGCCCGATCTCGGCCAGGGGCGTGCTTAGGTCGGCGTCCATGAAGATGCGGATGTCCCCCCGTGCGAGCAGCATTCCCGAGCGCACGGCGTGGCCCTTGCCGCGTTGGGGCCCGTTGTCGACGACCTCCATGCGTGGGAACGGCGCGGCGGCTTCCCGGGCGCGCTCCAGGGTGCCGTCGTCGGAGCGCTCGACGACGACGAGCACCTCGTAACCTTCTCCCGGCGGCAGCGCGAGCGCGCGGTCACAATACTGGGCAATCTGGGGCAGGTTGGGCGGCAGCCTCGCGGCCTCGCGGAAAGCGGGAACGACGAGGGAAAGCGCGACGCGTTCGGACATGGGCATCTCTTGGGGGACGAAAAAAGCCAATCATGCCCCGGAAACCGCCGCCGTCCAGCGGTGATCCCGTGGGCACATCGGTAGCGCGACTCCGCCGCCTACAAAACCGACTTTCTCTCCGGCAAGGTCACTGGAAACGCCCCTTCCTGCGCCAACCCCTTGACCAATAACTCCCCCCCGTGGATCTGCCCCGCCTTGGCCTCGGCCTCGCTGATCCCCACCACCTGCACGAAATCGAACACCCCCGTCCGCAGCTGTTGCCGACGCGAAAACCCGGTCGGCGGCGCGAGCAGCAGCCATGTCAACGCCGATTCCTCCGTCCCGATGGGCGCGTTCAGCGGGATCTGGTCGTAGTCCTTGATGGGCCGCCGTTCGGGATACCGCCCGTGGCAAAGCAAAATCTGGTACGCCATGACGTACCACAGCCGCGTCACGGCCCACTGCGCCTGATAGGGCAATTCCAGCACGAACTCGCACCCGATCCCCGAAGGCAGTTCGCCCTCCTCCCGCTCCGCCCCCCAGGCGTTCGACAACCCGCTGCTCACGTAAACCCAGGACGCCCGCCGGTCGTTCGGCGCGAACTCCCACACGCCGCTGCGCACCCAGGTCGAATCATATTCCGGCTGTTTGAATGTCTGGGTGAACAACCCGGGCGAAATCGTGAAAACGCCCCGCCGCTCGCGTCCGAACAGCGCGGGATATAGGACTTCCTCGCGGTAGGTCCACGCTTGGGTACAAAGGTCGGGGGAGGCAGCGGGCTGGGTCATGACAAAAGTTTCGCTGGCACCCTACGCAACTTTTCGCGGATTGGCAGCTAGGAATTCGCAGGGGAGGGCAGAAGGCAGGAGGCAGAAAACGGCAACCAGACTCAACCTTCGCCTCCCGTTCCCAAGCTCCAAAGCAAAACGTCCCCGCTTTCAAGCTCCGTGCCGCCTCCCGCGCCCTCGTTCCCACGCTCCCGCTTGGGAACGCGCTTGTCTGGGAAGCTCCGGCTTCCTCTGCCGCCCCTCTTCGCCCGCCCTCTACTCCCCCCTTTCCTCTGCGGACCTCCGCATCCTCCGCGTCTCCGCGTTAAAATCCTTCCGCCTTGAAAACTCTCCCGTAATCTGCGAACGAACCCCTTCACGCCGCCATGCCCGACGCGCCCCCTCCCGCCGCCCCGCCTCCCCTCCCCGGCTGGCCAGCCCGCGGCGGCCTCTCCCCCGAAACCCTCTTGCGCGTCGCCGTCGTCGGCCTCGCGGCCTTCCTGCGCCTGTTCTGGCTCGCCCAGCGTCCGCCCCACTTCGACGAGGGTGTCAACGGCTGGTTCACCGACCAGATGCAGACCACCGGCTTCTACAAGTACGACCCGAGCAACTACCACGGCCCACTCCATTTCTACGTCCTCTTTCTCTTCAAGTGCCTCCTGGGCCGCAACCTCTGGGCGCTCCGTCTCCCCGTGGCCATCGTCGGCATCGTCACCGTGGACTGGATTTTCCGCTTCCGCGCATTCTTTGGCCGCCGCGCCTGCGCCTGGGCTGCCCTGGCCATGGCCCTCTCGCCCGGCACCGTCTTCTTCCACCGCGACGCCATTCACGAAACCTGGCTCGTCTTCTTCCTCGTCCTCGCCTTCTGGGGCGTCTGCGGCCTCTGGCAACTCGGCGAAAAACGCTACCTCTGGGGCCTGGTGCTCGGCGTCACAGGCACGATCCTGACCAAGGAAACCTACCTCGTCCACTTCGCCTGCTTCTTCGTGGCCGTACCGCTCCTCTGGATTCTGGAGGACTACCTGCCCTCCGCGCGCCGCCCGCTGCTCGCCCCGCCCGCCCCCCCGCCCGGACCCGACGAGGGCGCGAAATCGCTCTGGGGCGTCGATGCCGTCGAACCCCCGCGCGAGACCACCCGTTTTTTCGCCACCTGCGCGCCTCAGCAATACCGCCCCTCGGACGTGTGGACCGCTCTCGCCGTGGGCCTCGGCCTGATCGTCTTTTTCTACTCGGGCAATTTCTACCACTGGTCCGGTCTGGGCGGCCTCGTCTCCACCTTCCAGTTTTGGGGCAAAAAGGCGCACGAGGGCGAGGGCCACAACAAACCCTTCATCTACTGGACGACCCTCCTGCTCCAAAACGAACCCGTCGCCGCGCTGGGCCTGCTGGCGTGCCTGCGTTACGCCGTGCCACCCCTCTCCACCGCCCGCTACCGCGCGCTGGGCGGCGCAACGGTCGGCCTGTGCCTGCTCTGGACGGCGTTCTGGTTCGTGCCGGGCGACAAGCACCTCGACGCCGCGCGCGACGCCCTGCGCCTGGGCGATGCGACCCTCCTCGGCCAGCCCCTCACCCTGCTGCCGACCGCCCTGGCCGTCCTGACGGTCGTGCTCCTGGCCGGGGCGACGAGTTGCCTCGCGCTGCCCCGCGCCGCCGACTGGCGGCTGCGCCTGCTGGCGATCTGCGGCCCGGGCACGTTCCTGGCCTACAGCCTCATCCCCTACAAGACGCCCTGGTGCGCCATCAGCTTCCTGTGGCCGTTTTTCTTCACGGCGGGCGCGCTCCTGGCGGAACTCACCACCAACCTCGTCCTGCCCATCGTCCGCCGCGCGGCCTACGCCGTGGGCACCTTGCTCGCCGCTGCGTCGGCCTGGTGGATGGTCGATCTCAACTACCTCCACCCCAGCAAGGACGGCCTGTCCTACGTCTACGTGCAGACGTTCGACGACATGTGGCGCATCACCAACCCGCTGCTCGACTTCGCGCGCGACGATCCCTCGCAGTACACGTCCTTGCGTGGCGTTATCCTGTGCGGCAGCACGTACCCGCTGCCCTGGGTATTGGGCGATTTCACGGGCATCGGCTACTACGGCGACGGCAACGCGCCCGACGACTTGCGCGCGGACTTCCTCCTGGTCCAGGAGAACCGCGTGGCGGAGACCGAGAGCCACTTGGACGATGAATACTACAAGGAAACGCTCCACCTGCGTCCGGCGCAGTCGGCCTTGACGCTCTACCTGCGTTCTTCCCTCTTCAAGCACTACGTCGCCCCGGACCGCCAGCCGGAGTTCGAGCCGACGGCGGCCCCGGAGATACCGACCGAAACCCTCCCGCCGACGGAACCCGAGCCCACCCCGGCAGAGTAAAGGCAGAAGGCAGAAGGCAGAAGGCAGAAGGCAGAAGGCAGAAACCAAACGCCATCTTCCTCGTTCCCAAGTTCCAGCTTCTTCGGCAGCCTTCCCGCGTCCCGTCCCCAATTTCTTCCCATCCCTCCTTTGCGAACCTCCGCGTTCTTCGCGTCTTTGCGTTAAAGTCTTCTGCCCTCTGCCCTCTGCCCTCTGCCCTCTGCCTTCCGCCTTTCCCCCATGCCCCGCGCGCGCCAACTCGTCATCGACCCCGCCCTCGCGGTCGCCACGAGCGAACCCTTCCCCGACGCTCCCAACATCGTCCTCCTTGAAAACGCGGTCATTCCGTGGCAACGAACCGACGCCGATGCCCAAAAAAAGCGACGACTCCTACGCGAAAAACCAAAGGCGCATCCGCTCGTTGCAGCCGAAGGAATCTTCCGAAAAAGCGCACGCCCAAGCGCGTCGGGTGCTGGCCAGGGCGGCACAGCAGGAGACTTCGCCGCCCAAGGCGAAACGGTCCTCGCCTGGGCCAAAAGACAGGCCCGCCTGATCGACCGCCGCCTCGAAACCCGCCTCGCGGCCTTGGGCGGCGTGGAACACGAGGTCTTCCTCGACGACGCCAGTGGCCGCTGGCTCAAGTTGACGATGCCCGGCAAGGGCGGCAAGGAAATCCACGTTACGAGAACTCACCCCAGCGACCGCCCGACGCTCATCACGGAAGACGCGCTTATCGCCGACTACCTCCACCGCCTGCGCTTGGCAAACGAGCGCCTGGGCGACGATTTCTGGCTGCACGGCGTCCTCCCCGCGCCCGGCGGCCCGCGCCTGGTCGTCTCGCAGCGCCACATCAAGGGCGATTCCGCCACGCCCGACGAGATCACCGCCCACTTCACGGAATCGGGTTTCCACGCGGTCAACGCCAAGACCTTCTACCAGCCCCAGCGCAATCTCCTGGTGTCCGACGCGCACGTGGGCAACGTCCTGCGTACGAGCGAGGGCATCGCGCCCTTCGACGTGTGCGTGCAACAGCCTCGCGACGCCCTCCTGCGCGCGGTTCTCCCCTCCCCGACGCTCAGCTTCGACGACTGGGGCGACGACACCCAGGCGGGCCTGGCCTTCTAGGTAGGGAGGCACCTCCGGGGCCTTCCCTGACTCACTCCGCAGGCGCATCCGCATCTTTCCGCTGATCCCTAACTTTCGACGCTCCTCAATTTCTCGTTCCCAAGTTCAGCTTCGCCAGCGGGCAGCAGAACGGATATAAAAAGAAGGAGATCCGTCGTCACCCCGCTAACTTGAACACCCGATTCCGTGCCCACCATCCTGCGCGAACGCGGCTACCGCTTCTTCTTTTACATGGCGGACCGCTTCGAGCCGCCGCACGTCCACGCTCAGCGCGGCGACTGCGCCGCCAAGCTCTGGCTCGACCCGCTGGAATTTTCCTTTGTCGAAGGATTCCGCCGTCACGAGCAAAACGACATCCTCAAACTGACCGAGGCGCATCTGGACGAATTCCTCCAGGCGTGGTATCACACCTTCGGAGATTTGCATCATGAGTGATTTGCGTATCCATCACCTCGCTTTCGCGGGCGACGCCGTGACCGTCACGTTTTCCGATGAGCGCAGCATCACGGTGGCTCTCCGGTATTTCCCGCGTTTGCTTGCGGCCCGGCCAGCGGAGCGCGAGCAGTGGCAACTGATCGGACGCGGCCTTGGCGCGCATTGGGAAGTCATCGATGAAGACCTCTCCGTCGAAAATTTCCTCACCGCTTACAGTCGTTCCAAGGCGGGCGAATACGCCCACGCTGCCCGCCCATAGGGCAACCGCCACGTTCCCGGGCCCTCCCCGCCCCCTCGTTCCCAAGCTCCAGTTTGGGAACGAGCATGTCCGCGAAGTTGGCTTTCCCCTGCGGCCTCTTTCCGTGCGCTCGCTTTCCACAGCGGCTTCCAAATGGCTGAGCGTCCGTTTCTGTTGGAGGTGGCTGGCGACCTCCGGGTGCCCTGGGTACTCCTGCGCCGCCACCTGACTCTTCTGACGTGCAACCATTTTGAAACCCGCTGTAAGCCTCCCTTCCGCGTACCTCTTTATTCTCTGCGCCTCTGCGTTAAAATCCCCACTTCATCCTTCATCCTTCATCTTTCTGCCTTCCCTCGATCCCCGCTTCGCCACCCGTCCGCGCCAGCCCGGCCTGGACCTCCTGCGCGCGCTCGCCATCGTGCTCGTGATCCTCTACCACGGCGGCAACTTCGGCTTCACGCTGCCACACGATTCCCAGCGCTTCGGCTGGATCGGCGTCGATCTCTTCTTCGTCCTCAGCGGCTACCTCATCGGTGGACAACTCCTCGCGTCGCTCGCGCAAAACGCTTCCCTCGATCTCCCGCGCTTCTTCTCCCACCGTGCGCTCCGCATCCTGCCCGCTTACCTCGCGGTCCTCGCGGTTTACGCCGCCCTGCCCGCCTGGCGCGAATGGCCCAACCTGCCGCCCCTCTGGCGCTTCCTCGCCTTCGTCCACAACCTTGATCTCTACGGCGGCACGGCCTTCTCGCACGCCTGGTCGCTCTGCGTCGAAGCGCAATTTTATCTCGCCCTTCCCTTCCTGCTGCTCTGGACCGCCCGCCACCGCGGTTCCGGCCCCGTCCTCGCAAGTGCGGTCATCCTGGGCGGCCTCCTGCTGCGCGCCTCCATCGCATATACCCACCCCAGCCTCGCGGGCCGCGCGTTCCAACACCTGCTTTACTACCCCACCTGGGCGCGCCTCGATCCGCTGGTCTGGGGCGTTACGCTGGCTGCCGTCGAACGCTTCCGCCCCCACGCCTGGCAACGCCTCACGCGCTTGGCCCCGTTTCTCTTGCTCCCCGCGCTGGCGTTGATCGCCAGCGGCCTCTATCTGGGCGAATCTGGAATTCCCACGTTCGCGGCCTGCGTCTGGCAATTTCCACTCATCGCCCTCGGCCTGGCCGCCGTCCTCGTCTGCTCACTCAGCGGTTCTCTGCCCCTGTCCCGGCTCGCCGTTCCCGGCGCTTCTTTCCTCGCCACGACCGCCTACAGCACCTACCTCAGCCACAAACTGGTCCTGCACGCGGTCAAAACGTTCTGCGTTGCCCATTCCCTCGCACTGACTTCCGCTCCCGCCATCTTCCTGAACCTTTCCGCCATCCTGCTGGTCGGCTCCGCCCTCTTTTTCGTGGTCGAACGCCCCTTCCTCCGGCTCCGCCGACGTTCTCCCGGCGTGACGCCCGCCCCCGCGACTTGATTTTCCGCCCCGCCCTCCGTACTTCTGCCTGCAACCTTCTCCTTCCTACTCCCTCCTTCCGCTCTCGTCCGTTCTCTCCGCTTCATCCTTCATCCTTCATCCTTTATCCTTCCGTCTTGCTTCCCGCCCTCGCCGCCCTGCTCGTCTCCGTCGCCGCCGCCGTCACCACGGCGCTGGCCTTTCTGCTGCCCGCGCACCGTGGACTCACCCCCCCGCTGGCCACGGCCTGTCTGCTCGTAGGTCTCCTTGCCGGCGGGGCCGCCTGGTTCCACGTCCGCCGCCGCGAAGCGCTCACCCCGCCCACGCGCCGCCGTTTTTCGGGCTGGGCCTGGGCACTCATGCTCGTCTTCGCCCTCTTCGCGTTGCGCAGCTTCTGCTGGCTGCTCTACGCCGACGGCGACCAACTCTACATCGGCTCGCCCGACAACCTGGGCGACCTGAGCCTCCACCTCCAGATGGCGCGCTATTTCGCCGATGGCGCGCCCTGGTGGCCCGCCCATCCCGAGGCCGCCGGCCAGCCACTGCGCTATTACCCCGGCATCAACCTCCTCCACGCCCTGCTCCTGAGCGTCGGCGCGGACGACGGGCACGTCCTCGTCTGGATGGGCCTGGTCGGCTCAGTCGCCGCCGCCGTGGCCATCTACCGCTGGGGCGGCACGTTCACGGTCGCGGGCTTCCTCTTCAGCGGGGGCCTCGCGGGCTGGCAGTTTTTCCGCAACGGCATTTTCGACTACCAGCACGCCCTCGCCTGGAAGAGCCTCCCGCTGACTATCTTCGTCACGCAGCGCCCCTTCCTCTACGCCCTGCCCGCCGGGCTGCTCCTGATGATCCACTGGCGGCGCAAATTCTTCACCGACCTCCCGCCGCCCGCCCGCGCCCTCGTGCCCGGCGGCGCGCCTACCCCGCCCGCGCCCGGCGTCGTCCCCGGCTTGCTGCCCTTCTGGGTCGAGGCCTTGCTCTACGCGACGCTGCCGGTCTTCCACCTCTTTGCCTTCCTCTTCCTCTCGACGCTCCTCGCTTGGTGGCTCGTCGCCTACGTCTGGCGGCCCGCCGTGCGCTGGCACGTCCTCGGGTTGGTCGCCGTCTCCCTCGTCCCCGCCAGCTACCAGGTCGCTCTGATGACCAACCACTTCACGGGCACCGCCGGCACGCTGCACCTGCAATGGGGTTGGATGGGCCAGGGCCACAACTTCCTCGGCTTCTGGCTGCTCAACTTCGGCGCATTCGCCCTCCTGGCCCCGGCCCTCTGGGGACAGCTCATTTACTGGAAACTCCAGGACGCCGCCCTCCCCTCCCCGGGTCACCCACCCGCCGCCGACCTGCGCACCCGCGAGATCGACGCCGCCACGGCCTTCGTGCTCCCGGCGGGGCTCCTTTTCGTCGTCGCCTGCAACCTCATGTTCGCCCGCTGGGATTGGGACAACACCAAGCTCATGATCTGGTGTTACCTGGCCTTCCTGCCCTTCCTGTGGCGGCTCTGGATTCGTCCCCTCGCCCTCCCGCTCCGCGCGCCGCTTTGCGTGCTCCTTTTCTTCTCGGGCGCGGTCTCCCTGGCGGGCGGACTCTCGGCCTCGCACCTGCGCTATGCGCTGACGAAGCGTTCCGACTACTACGGCGTGCGCCACGTCGTCACGGCCCTGCCCGCGCAGGCGCGCTACGCCTGTGCGCCGGACTACAATCACCCGCTCGTCTACTGCGGACGCGCCCTGGCGATGGGTTACGACGGCCATCTTTACAGCCAAAACATCGACTACGTTCCCCTGCGCAACGACCTGAACACGCTGATGCTGGGTCAACCCGGCTGGGAGCAGATCCCTGCAAAACTGGGCGTCCGCTACCTTTTCTGGGGAACCCGCGAGGCCCAGCGTTGGCCAAGTTCGACCCGTCCCTGGGAAGGTCAACCTCCCATTGCCGCCGGTGCCTGGGGATCGCTCTACGAAGTGGGCCAATAAGGTAGGTTGATCTCTCCGAGACCTTCCCTGACTCGCGCCGTAGGCGCCTCTGCATCTCATGCGTTCCCTAAAAGCTGACGCTTTCTACCTCGTTATACCACTTACATCATGATGGCGTCGCTCAAAAAGGCGCTGTCATCCTGAGCGCAGGGAGTCTGCGACCGGAGTCGAAGGACCTTCCGGCCCGCGGCAGCGCCCCGCGGCGGTTCATTTAACGCCATCATACCGGAAGTGGTATTACAGCAACTTCTCTTCGTCTCCGAGTTTCACATGGGAACGCCCTTGCCCGCGCGGAGTTGCACTTCGCCTTCTAAACCCTCGCCCGCTGCCACCCCTCCCCCTCGACTCCCTCTCCGCGAACCTCTACCTCCTTTGCGCCTCCGCGTTAAATCCTCTCTAACCCACCCCGCCTAACCCCCACCCCCCCTACTTCCCGGCCTCCAACACGATCTCCTTCGGAAACGCCCGCCCGTTGCTCCCGTTCACCCCCTGATTCACAAAACTCAGCCTCTCCCCGTCGAGCGAGAACAAATTCTCCTCCCCGCCGAACGCCTCGTCCACGACGGCCACCATGTTCTTGCCCCGCGCGATCCCGCCCAGGGTCGAAAACTCCGCCAGCCCCGGCCCCGCCGGATCGGACTCCACCAATTTGAACCCGCCACGCCGGGGCCGCGCGATGAACCGCCCCCCCCGGACCACGACCTTCTCATAAACGCGCGCCATCGTGTAACTCACTTCCTTACGCCCGCGAAAACTCCCCGCCGGTAACCCGTCCTTGGCCTGCGCGCGGAACGTCACGCGCACGGAACTCTCGCCCCGGTTGGCAATCGTAACGTGTACGCTCTCCGTCAAACGCACCGGCGGCTCCCCCGCCCCGACGTTGACCCATCGCTGAAATCCCCACTCCCACTCGGCCACGGACGCCGCCCCGGGCGCGCCCTCTGCCGCCCCCGCCACCGCCAACCAGATTACCGCCACGGCCAAGCAATTCCGTTTCATAAAAACCTCCGCCAATCTCCTTCCCCTCCGCGTCTCCGCGTTAAAAACCCCCTCATCCTTCATCATTCCCCGTCCAGCTTTCCCACGCAAACCCCCTGGATCACCAGATCATGCGCCGGATGCAACACCCCATGCGCGGGGTTCGTCGATTCGCTCTGCAAACAAACGGACCGCCCCTTGCGCATCTTGAGCCGTTTCAAACACGTCTCCCCGTCGATCAACGCCGCCACGACATCATCGTGCTGCGGCGGCCGCTGTTCGGGCGAAAGCAACACCACGATGTCCCGATCAAAGAAAGCGACGGGCCGCGCGGCGTTCATGGAATCCCCGCGCACCTCCAGCCCGAACGCTCCTTCCGGGAACCGCCCGCGCCGCACGGCGACGCTTCGCGCGGGCCGCCGTGCGGCAACCCCCTCGCGCGTCTGCGGCCACCCGGCGGGCAGCGCCCCAAAGATAGGCAAGCTCACGGTCTCGATGTCACGCAATTCGGCTCGCCTCTCCCCCCTTTCTGCCTTCTGCCTCCTGCCTCCTGCCTCCTGCCTTTTCCCCACTTCCCCCTCCGCCTCCCGCACCCAACCCTCGATCTCTTGCAGATGCCTCTGCGCGGCGAGCACGACCTCTTCCTGCCGCGACCGCGCCCCGCGCAGCCACCCCAGGTGCCGCGCCAATTCGTCCACCGTGCGTCCGCCTGACCCCAAACCCGTCCCCATTCCATCCTTGGGCAACCACCGGTCCCTCAACACCGCTACCTCCCCCGCTTTCGATGCAACAGCCTGCCGCTCGGCCTGTTCCAACCGGAATAACACCGCCTCCTTCGGCGTGCTCCGCCCGGTGCAATAATAATGGAGCGTCGTGCGCGACACCGCCAACGTCTCCGCGATAACCGCCTGCGATCCTCCCAGCAGAGCCCGCAACCGCTGCACCCGGCTGTTAAAATCTGTTAAATTTTGTTTGATTTCCACTTGCTTGGTTGTTCAAAGGGGTTCAATAATGTTCAATTATGCCAGCTAGACGCCGTTTGTCCAAAGCAAAATCGTTTGCGAAAAGCGTCGTTGCTGTCGATGCCCCTGACCCCGAACTCTCTGTCAAGATGCGTAACCTTCGTCCGTTGCCTGTACCTCCACCTATACCCTTGCCTCTGGTCGCCCCGGCCACGCCTGACGCACCCCGCTCGCGCGGACGCCCACCCTCGGTGGTAACGAATTGCGATTTGGTCCCCACTGGCAACGGCAATTTTCGCGCCGTGCCACGCCTCCCTCGGGACAAATTGACCATTACGCAGGCGGCATTGTATTCCAACTATTCACGTGACACGGTCTACCGTCTCTACCGCGCGGGTTTCTTGATTGGCGAAAAACAAAGCCCGCGTCGGATTCTCATTGATTTGATTAGTCTCCAAACGCACATGCAAGCCGTACGTGATCCTGCGTTTTGGACGCCGTCCCGACGGGCACGATACTGGGGAGTTTGAGTGCTTGGTCAAACTGTCCCCCCGCCACCGCCCCGGCAGGAGCGTAAGAGAGAGCGCGCGCTCGGATTCGCCTGATACGCAGCAGACCCACGGTCCCAACCGTGGGTTTTTTGTTGTTCAACGATCCGGTCTAACGGTGGTGTTCAGGTGGGTATTGCTTCTGGTTGTAGGGCAGGCGCTTCGCCTGCCAGAGTCGGGGCGCGTCTTGCCTGCTGGCAAGCGGCGCGCCTCCCCTACCATCGTGCGCTGGGCAACACCCTGTTGAACACTACCGGCCCAACGTCATCAACCCGCGATTGGACGTGTTTACAGCCGTTTTTAAAAGGGTTGGGCGGCAGCTTCCGGGGGTGGATGGCGACCTCCGGGCGCCATGGGTATACGCGCGGCGCAGCCGCCTGATTTTTCAGCGCTCAACCCTTTTGAAAACCGCTATAATTGCCAATTTTTCGGCGTGGCCAAAAGAAATAAATAAGTTTTTTCCAGAGGCAAACGTAGAAAAAGTATAACGCAGGATAACGCAGATAACGCAGGATATTTGGAACAGATGTGCGCGTTTTGAAATGGGTGTCAGACTACATCCATGAACGAAATCGCCGAATCTAACATCCCGACTAACCTCGCTGCTAACCTCCCGGCGGATTCCACCGCTAATCTCCCCGCCGCGCCCACCGCGCCCACCTTCACGCCGGGCTGGAAAACCTCCGAATTCTGGCTGACCGCGCTCGGCCAGGCGGGCGTGGTCCTCGCCTCTGTTTCCGGCGGGCTGCCGCCCAGGTACGCGGCCACGGCCGTCACGCTTAGCCAGGTCGCCTATAGCCTCTCGCGCGGCATCGCCAAGGTGAACGCCGCCCGCTGACCCACCCACCCCCGACTCACCACTACCTTCATGCTTCTCTCCGTCCGTTCCGCACACCAAAACCCGGACCCGATCTACCGGACGGCAAAGGACCGCAACCACCAACAGCACCCGGCCCCGGGCGGGGCGGCGACCGGCAGCGCCGGTCCTGTCGCCCCGCCGACGTGCCCTTCCTTCTGATCTACCTCCCGCCAACGACCCACCACCCACCACCTCCCCATGCCCGACACCCTGCGCCTCCTCGCTTCCGTCGCGGG
The DNA here is from genome assembly GCA_964242205.1 of uncultured Chthoniobacterales bacterium. GTDB lineage: Bacteria > Verrucomicrobiota > Verrucomicrobiia > Chthoniobacterales > SZAS-18 > CAHJWO01. Next base: position 61,833 of record CAXTBX010000001.1, on the reverse strand, counting down.
CGGCATCGGCCTCGGCCAACTGCTCCTCTTCTGGATCACCCGCCACTTCCGCCGCGCGGACGAACAAGCCGCCCGCGCCCTCGACCTCGAAACCAGCTTCCTCGCCGAACGCCGTGAACTCCTCGCCAGCCTGCACTCCCAACTCGCTGGCGAACGCACCCGCGCCGCCCAGCTCGAAGCCGAAAAAGCCGACCTCTGCCAGCAACTCGTCGCGCTGCACAAAACCGTCAACGAAGTGGCCGCCAAATATGACTTCCTGCGCACCGTCAACCCCGAAGCCGACCTGCCCTCGATCCGTCGTGATCCACCCCTGCCTGCCGCCGCCACTACCCTCTCGCCGCCGTGAATACCCCGTGGCCTGCCGCCGCCGCCGCGCTGCTCGCGTTCGTGCTGGCTCTCCTGAGCATCTGGATTTTCGCCCTTTACCTCTTGCGCCGTTTGCGCCTGCACGAAATATCCACCCGCGACCGGGTCACGCGTTCGACGCTCGACGACCTGGGCCAACTCCTCATGACCAAGATGGACGAGAAATTCGACCACATGGAAGCCGCGCAGGCCAGGCGAGAGGCCGAGCGCATGGCCTATCTGCTCAAGAACGCCGAAGTGCTCGGCGGCGTGCGCTCGGCCAACCAGCTTCTCACCGGCCAGCTCGCCATTCTCGCCGCCAAGCTGGACCGCCAGATCGAACTCACCCGGCTGACTGTCTCGGGCGGCAATCCCAAGCCTCAAGATTCCCGACTCAAAGAAAATCCAAGATCCACGACCCAAAATCCGGACCTGGACATCTGACCCGCCTCCTGCCGATGAACACCCAGCCCACCGCACCGCTGACCCCGGCGACCGACGCCGCCGCGCTGGCCCGTCTGCGCACGCTCCCCGGCCCGGACACCGAGCGCCTGCTGGCCACGCTGGACGCTCTCCCGACACCCGCCGCCCGGCAGGATCGCCTCATCAGCGAACACCGCCTCGCCCTGACCTTACCCGCCCTCGACTCCTGGCTGATCCAGGCGCGCCACGAACGCGACGAGCGCCGTTTCCGCGACTTCCTGGCGGACATCCGCCGCGCCGCCGAGCGCGCCGAAGCCTTCCGCGCACTCCTCGCCGACGCCGAACACCTCCAGCAGGTCAACGCCGCCCTCCTGGCGACGCGCCTCTTCGACGCCTTGGCAGCCCGCGACGCAGAGGCCATCGAAACCCTGGCCCACGCCTTCGCGGAAGTCGTGGGAAGCGGCAACGCGCAACGCGCAACGCGGAACTAAAGACCAAGGCCACCCAGCGCCAACCCACAACCCACAACTCCTCTCCCATTTCTCACTTCCTATGACCATCCGAGAACAACAACAGGCGCACGAGCGCCACGAACTCATCCGCACGATCATCCTGCGCATTTGCCACGCGGCGCGCGTGGGCGGCAACGGCCTGGGCGTCAGCCTGAGCCTGATCGAGCGCGGCCTCCAGCGCGACGGACTCAACATCCTGCTCGAAGAGATCGAGGCCGAGATCAGCTACCTGGCGGGCAAGGGTTGGATCGAACCCGTCCGCAAGGAGAACACGCCCGCCGCGCGCCGCTGGCGCATCACCGCCGCCGGCATCGACGAGGCCGAAGCCGAGGGCTTCTGACCACTTTTGACGCACGACATACGCCCACAAAACCACAAAACCACAAAACCACAAAACAGCCTACTGATCATGAACATCAACTTCAACACTGACACCGTTACTGGAACTATTCCCATCGCCAACGTTCCGCTCGGCACGACTGCCAATCAGGTCGCCGTCGGCAACGATCCGCGCTTCCGTACCCCGGTCGCTGCCGTTCCCAGCCTCGGCAAGGAGGTTTGGATCGCTCCGGACCGCAACGACGGCAACGCCGGTGACGGCACCCTGTCGAATCCCTTCGACGGCTCGCAGGGCAAGCTCGACGCACTTCTGAACTCCCTGCCCGACTTCACTACTATCCACCTGCTGCCCGGCCTCTTTCACACCAAAGGCTCCGTGGCAAACGGCAACGTCGCCAAGCAACACATCATCCGGGGGGCCGGTAGGGAAAACACCACGATCTTGCTTGATGCCGTTCCGGCGAACCAAGGTTACTCGTACGTGACTTTCTTCGGCACGCAATCCGGCACCTTGGGTTACGTGGAACACCACGATCTGACCTTGGACGGCAACATCGCCAGCCAGCCCCTGGGTGTCATTGTGCAACATTCCATGGTCTTCAACGGCGGTGGTTTCTACAACCTCCATGTCAGGAACTGGGGCAACGCCAACGGTAATGCCAGTGCCTCGCCCAGCCGCAGCGCCGAAGGCTTCGGCATCAACATTGGGATGGCAGACTTGGGCAACCACCACGCCGAAGTGACGATTCGCGACTGCGTCATCGATGTCGCTCCCTACGGCGGCGGCAGCTATCTTGGCGTCAACAGCCAGGGTGCCGACCTCAGCACGGACTATTCCGCGACCGCGCTGATCGAGGGCAACGTCGTCAACGCTGATCCGGCCTCCGCGGGCATCGCCGTGGCGGGCTGCCTGACCGGCTTGCGCGTGGTGAACAACCACGTCTTTCGCGCCGCGCGCGGTTTCCATCAGGATACCACCGGCACACCCAGCAGTTACGCCATCATCGCGCACAATTGGTTCGAGTCCTGCGTGGAGATGGCCGGTTTGGGCAGCGCGGGCAATTCGCCCATCAATAACTATGTCATCGACTCGAACAACTGCACGTTGATCGGCCCCGTCCAGCCCATTTATGGAGTGGGAGGAACGGCCTTGTTCATCGACAAGGCGGTTTCCAGCGTCACGATCTCCAACAATCGCGTGGCCTTCGCCGCCAGCGTCCCCTCAAGTGCTCAGTGTACTTTCCTGTACCTGGGCGGCGATAACGGCGACGTGAACGTGGTCAACAACACCGCCACCGACGCTTTCAACGTGCCGATCACCGTCCAGCCGGATTCGACGAATTCCAGCCAGCCGACCCGCCTGGTCAACTGCTTCGGCAACCGCGTCGCCTCCGGCAGCGCCATCCCCGGCTTGGAAGACCGTGGCGTCGCCCCTGCCTTTTCGGGCACGGTCAAGGCGGATGCCTACCAGAACACCCTCGGCTACGGCGTCGTCACCGAAAACGTCAGCGTCACCAACTATATCGGTCACTGCCGCCTGCGCTTCGACGCGGCTTTGCCCACGGAATACATCTTCCAGTCGGCAAAGTATCTCGTCCGGCTCCACCACCAGGATGGCACCGACGCCACGGCCATCCTGTCCATCAGCAAACCTTACCAGGGTAATGTTTCCGTGACTGCGCAACGTATCGACGGCGCGGGCCAGATGGTGGTGACCGCCATCAACACCACGCCGTCCACCGCCACGCAGGACACCATCGGTGGGCAGACCTTCTCGCGCGTGCATCCCGTCGTGGTGGTCTCGCTCTCTAAGGCGAACACCGGCACGGACTACATGACCGCGAGCGTCACGCCATTGGGCACCGTGCATAACAGCGGCGGCGACTACACCGATCCGGTAAAATACCAGACCGCCTACCATTGGTCCATCGAACCGGAGCCGGACAACGGCATCCTGGCCGGAACCACTCCGACCAACGTGAACTGTGGTGCTGACCCCGTTTTTACTGGCACGGTCAAGGCGGATGCTTACCAAAATACTCTCGGTTACAACATCGTCACCGATAGCGTCAGCCAGACCAACTACATCGGTCACTGCCGCCTGCGTTTTGATGCGGCTCTGCCCACGAGCTACATCTTCCAGTCGCCCAAATATCTGGTCCGCCTGCACCATCAGGACGGCACTGACGCCACGGCCATCCTGTCCATCAGCAAGCCCTACGGCGGCGATGTTGCCGTGACCGCCCAGCAAATCGACGGCACCGGCAAGATGGTGGTGACCGCCACCAACACCGCCAACAGCTCCTACACGTCGGATACGATCACCAGCGGGACCTTCCCGCGCGTGCATCCTGTCGTGAAAGTCTCGCTGTCCAAGGCGAACACCGGCGTGGACTACATGACGGTCAGCGTCGTACCGCTGGGCACCGTGTACAACAGTGGCGGTGACTCTGCGGATCCCATGAATCAGACTGCCTACCACTGGTCCATCGAACCGGAAGATGATTCAAATATCATCGCTGGAACCACCCCAGCCAACGTGAACCGTCTGCTGGCCGCCAACGGGGACGGCAGCCAGTTGCAAAACGTTTCGGCAACCCGGGTGTCCATTTCCACCGGCAGTCTGCCGGCCACTGGTAGCGCAGGCCAGTTTTGGTGCGATGGCCACCATCTTTACAGTTGGCTGGACAAGGGCACCGGAACTTATGCCTGGCGATTGCTAGAGAATTGATTCCGGCTTCTGGAGTCGTTCGCCGCTGAACCGACCGTTCGCCGCCTTCTGATCCCGCCGTTTCGTGCCGCCGCCTTCAAAGGGCGGCGGCACGAAAAACACCTCCCGTAAATTTGATCGTCTTCTCCGGCTGCCAGCGAGGGGCTTCCCGCCGCTCATCTCATTGCCAGAACCGCGCCTAAACTAAATCCAAGAGGCCGGTCCGGCGGGAGGCCTTTCACTCGCATCCGGAAAATTAACCAATCCTTCATTCCCTGTCGCTTCCATTCGCCATGTCCTTCCTTCCCGACAAATCTTTCGCCCCCCGCGCCGCCAAGCCGCGCTCTGCCGACGCGCCCGAAGACTCCACGCCCCGCTCGCTGCGCGAGTTCGTGGACGACGTGCGCGAGGCCGCCCGCTTCGCCGCCGATTTCCGGGCGGAACTCGCCCAGATTTCTTTCCCGGATCGTCGGGACAGCGACGCGCTCTTCAACGTCGCGCAAACCCTCTTCGAGGCCGACGTGATCCGGCGCGGCGAGTTGAAGGATCACATCTCGCTCCGCCGCCTCCGCCAAGCCGACCGCTCCATCGGCCTGCGCGAATCGACCCTCGACCTCAGCCGCGAACGCTTTCACTTCCGCGCCGCCGAAGCCGTCTTCACCCATTTCGAGAAGATCAAGGCGATCCACGAAAACCAGTCCCTCCCCCAGCCCGAAAAGATCGAACGGATGCGCGCCATTCTCTTCGCGGCCCTCCCCCTCCCCTCCGCCGACCAACCCGCCGCCGACCAGGCCGACGACCTCGACCCCGCCTGATCCCCTCTGCCTTCATCCTTCATCCTTCATCCTTCATCCTTCCCGATGCAACCTCTCGTCACTTTCCGCTGCTATCAGCAACCCTCCTTCGACGACCACACGTCGAAGACGGTCATCGAACACTGGAGCCGCCAGATCGGCAAGAGCTACACCTACGCCGCGTGGGCCGTGGACCGCCTCCTGCGTTACCCGGGCCGCCTGGTGACGGTGCTCTCCAACTCCCGCGAAAACGGCGCGGAATTCATCACGAAGGTCCAGGACATCTGCGACAAATTTCAGCAGCACATCGAGGTCGAGCGCCGCCACGACGGCCTCGACGCCGTCAAGGGCCTTTCCGCCGATGCGCGTTTCCAGAACATGCGCTTCGAGATCCGCCTGAAGCTCGGCGGACGCACCGGGCGCATCAAGGTCCTCGCGGCCAACCCGCGCACGGCCCGGGGCTTCTCCGGCGACCTGATCCTCGATGAATTCGCCTTTCACGAGGACAGCGCCGCCATCTGGGAAGCCGCCGAGCCGATCATCTCGTCCAACCCGGACTTTCTCTGCCGCATCCTGTCCACCGGCAACGGTCGGCGCAACATGTTCTACCAGCTCATCAGCGAGGGCCGCATCCCCTACCGCCGCCTCCGCCGCTCCGACGCGTGGGCCACCGGCGAACTCAAAATCTACAGCCAGATCGACGGGCGGGAGATCACCCCCGCCGAGGCCCGCGCGCAGAGCAGCGACCGCCGCGCCTACGACCAGAATTACGAGTGCGCCTTCGAGGACGAAAACGCCGCGCTCCTGTCCGCCGAACTCATCCGCGCCGCCGAGCGCGCCGACCTCGCCGCCGCCATCGACCGCCAGATCTGGCGCGACGCCACGCTCGCCCGTCTCGCCGCGCTGCCCGGCCCGTTGTATGCCGGGCTGGACGTGGGCCGTTCGCGCGATCTCTCGGTGCTGACCGTCCTGGCGCGCGACCCCGCCGCCCCGGCCCGGCGGGTGGTTGCGGCGATGCTGGAGATGGACAACGTCCGCCTGCCGGACCAGCAGCGCCAGCTCGACCGCGCCTGCGCCTTGCCCAACTTTGGGAGCGTCGAAATCGACATGACCGGCCTCGGCCTCGGTCTGTTCGAGTACGCCGAAAACCGCCACGGCGGCCGCCGGGTGCGCGGCGTGCATTTCAGCGCGACCGAACCCGTCACGCGCACGCTGGCCGCCGACGGACGCAAGGCCGTCACCGCGCGTGTCACGGAGATCATGGCGACGGACCTCGTGGAGATTTTCGAGGACCGCCTGTTGCTGATCCCCGCCGACAACACGTTGCGCGACGACCTGCGCCGACCCGAAAAAGTGACCAGCCCCGGCGGGCGTGTTTCCATCGCGGCGAGCCGCGACGGCGACGGCCACGCGGACCGCTTCTGGAGCCTGGCGCTGGCAATCCGCGCCGCGAAGCGCGCCGAACAGGCGACCCCGCCGCTCGACTTCGAGCCGCTGGACGCCCAAGTAGATGGCGACCTCCGGGCGCCATGGCAAACCTCAGCCGCGCAGCGGCTCTGACCAATCTTTCCAGGCGGCTTTGCCGCAGTGAATCCATCGCGCCCGGAGGTAGCGCTCCACCCGCCGCATCCATCATCCGAGCTTTTACCCATGAATACCCTTTCCCAACTCGCCTTCCACGACGATCTCGCCGATTTACCCGCCGGGGCCGCCAACACGGAACTCTTCTCCGCCGCCGAGGTCGAGCAGCTGGCTTATCGCCGCTTCAATCCCCTCGCTACCCTCACCGCGCAATCGCTCTCCGCCGCGCTGGACGCCTTTGGCTCCGGTGCGCTGATGGCCGCCGCGCGCCTCTGGCAGGAGATCGCCGTGCGCGACGAAACCGTGGCCGCCGTCAAGGCCAAGCGCGAGGAATCGGTCGTGCAGCGCGAGTGGACCGTCGTCCCGCTCGACGAATCCGGCGACGCCCAGGACCAAGCCGCCGCGCTGGAACATTTCTACCGCCACCTGCGCACGGCCCACGCGCTCAACCGCCACGCCGCGGGCGGCTTCCCGCTCCTGGCCGCGCAGATGATGGACGCCGTGTCGTTCGCCTACGCGGCGCACCATCTCATCTGGCACCCGGACGCCGCCTGCCCGGTCACGCTGCCCTCGGGCCGCATCGTGCCCTCCCTGTCGGCCACGTTCGAGTACGTCCCGCTGGAGTTCTTCGAGGCGCGCACCGGCGAGCTGCGTTTTCTCGGCCTCAACCTCGGCTTCAACGGCGAACCGCTCGCCCTGGGCCAGTGGATGATCACGACCGGCCCCGGCCTGATGCGTGCGGCGTCCATCCTCCATTACTACAAACGCCTTGCCCAGCACGATCTCATCAATTTCAGTGAAAAATTCGGCACGCCGGGCCTGGTGGTCCACACCACCGCCGCCAAGGACACGCCGGAGGGTCAGAGCGCTTCCGCGCTGGCGCGCAGCCTCGCCGGGAACTACCGCGGCGTGCAGTACAACGCGCCGGAAAACAAGATCGAGGTCGTCTGGCCCGAGGGCGGCACGGGCGGCGGCGATCTGCCGATGACCGGCATCATCGAGGATTGCAAGCGCGGTCTGGCGACGCTCTACATGGGCGCGGATTTGTCCACCCTGTCGCGCGCGGGTCAGTCGGTCGGCGCGAGCCTCCAGGGCGAGGACCGGGCGCGGCGCGAACGGTCGGACTGTGCGCGCATCGAGGAAACGCTCAACGCCGCCATCGATCCGGTCGTGCTGCGTTGGTTCTTCGGGCCGGATGCTCCGATTCTGGCGAAATTCACGCTCGCAGCGCCGATCAACGAGGACAGGACACTTTTGGGCAACCTCGTGCAGCAACTCGTCAACATGGGTGCGCGGGTGCCGATTGCGGCGGTGGCACGGCGGCTCAACGTGCCGCTGGCGCGGGGCGCGGACGAAACCGTTTTCCAGCCTCCGATCACGCCGATGGAACCGATCCGCGAACCGGGCGCGAGCGCGCAGGCGGCGGCGTTCAACGCGGAGAGTCAAAAGTAAAATCCGGGCCTCACAACTCACAACCCACGCCTTTTCTTCCCATGCACCTCAGACAAAACATCACCGCCGTCGGCATCAACGCCGCGGGCTTGGCCGGAGCCGTCGATCTTTCGGCGGCGGACGGCTGGCTGCTGCTTGCGCCTTACGGCGAAACCCCCTACCTCCACCGCGACGGCCTGCTGGGGCAAGGCGAGCTGAAACGCTATCGCCAAGTCTTCGGCCGCGAGCAAGCCGCGCGCATGGTGGCCGCGTTCAACACGCTGGCTACCGGCAAGGGCGAGAATTTTCGCGGTCTGCCGATCTACGCCGGACACCCCGACGCCAACCCCGTGCGCTGGCCTGACGAACGCCGCCTGGGCGGTGTCATGGAACTGGAGGCGCGCCCCGATGGCCTCTACGCCCGCGCCGCCTGGAACGACCTCGGCGAGCAAAACCGCGCGCAGGGTTACCTCGTCTATCCATCGCCCGCCTGGACCTACGACCACCGCGACGCCAAGCGCACCGGCGTCATTGCGCCCGACGAGCTGCAAAGCGTCGGCCTGACCAACAGCCCGCGCCTGCGCGACGTGCCCGCCTGGACCAACAGCGACCTGCCTGATTTTCCCGAAACTAACAGCCAATCTGACCCGACTGACATGCACTACAAAACTCTCCTGCTCGAACAATTCGGCCTGCCGGAAGACGCTTCCGACGACGCCATCCAACGGGCGCACGACGCTTGCCGCCGCGCCGCCGCCACGAATAGCGCCGAGCGCGACACCGCCCTGGCAGACGCTCGCCGCTTCCGCGCCGAGGCCGTCAACGCGCAACTCGACGCGGCGGTCAACGCCGGACGCCTGAGCGCGGCGGAGCGCGGCGGCTTCGTGGAACGTTTCGAGCGCAACTACGAGGACGCGTTGCGCGAACTGGGCGAGCGCCGCCCGGCGCTCAACACCCAGGCGCTCGGGCTGCGTCCGGCGGCGCTCGGGCTGGACCTGAGCACCGCGCACGGGCGGGCGGCGGCGTTCAACGCGCGCATCGACGCGCTGATGCGGCCCGTCACGGCGGGCGGTCGCGGGCTGCGTTTCGACGCGGCGATTGCCGAGATGCGCGCCAACGCCGATGACGCCGCGCTGCTGCGGGCGATGGAAGGAAAATAAACGCCTAACCCTTTTTCACCAAACAAACCAGAGGGGCCTTCGGCCCAATGGGGAAGGTCTCGGAGAGACCTCCCTACCTTAAAAAACACACACGCACCAATGAAAGAAGAAACTAACTACCGTCGGGACGAAGACCTCGACTTCGACGCCGTCAACACCCGCGCCCGCGCGCTGGTCGACGCTGGCACCCACCCCATGATTGCCGACCGGCTCGCCCGCGACGCCGCGCGCGGTCAACTCCTGCGCGACCGCCAGCTCAAGCTCGCCGCGAGCGTCGTGCAGACGCCCGTCGTCGTCACCGAAACCGCCGTAGTCACTGAAACCGTGCCCGTCGCGCCCGACCTCCACTCCTAACCGAACTCGCCGCTAACTAACATCCAGACTCCTATCTCATGAAACCTCGCCTTTCTTTCTTGCTCGCCGTGGCCTGCGCCTCGCTGGGCAACCAACTCCAGGGCCGCGCCTTGGCCATCAACGACGACGACGCGACGTTCACGCCGTTCGAGTCGTCGCGCGGCACCGAGAGCCTCGACGCCGACGTGGCCGTGAGCTTCCGCAACGCCATCGTGAAGATCGGCTCCGACGACCGGCATTTCGCACTGCCCACGGCGGCGGGCGACATTCCGCGCGGGATCTTGCTCAACGACGAGGTGCCCGCCGAGGAGATCGGTGCCGTGCGCAAGCAAGTGGCCATCTTCGGCGTGTACCGCGACACGCTGCCCGCCGTGTCGGCGGGGGCCATCGCCGTCAACGCCGAGGTGGTGGCCGACCTGGCCACGCCGGGCCGCGTCAAGGCGCTGCCCACGGCGGCGGGCACCTACGTCGTGTGCGGGCGGTCGCGTTTTGCGGTCGCGGCGGCGGGCGACCCGGTGTCGCTCGTGCATTGTGTGCCGCGCGTCGTGGTCGTGAGCTAACGCTGCTTCCCAGCATCGCAACTAACTTTACTAACTTCACATGATCGCTACTCCTACTACCAACCATCCGAAAATCCCCGCTGCCAACCAGGCGGCGCTCGCCGCCAACATCCTCGCCTCCTTGGGCGTGCCGACGCGCGAGCCGTTCACCATCCACCAAGCCGACGACGCGTTCGCGCACGGCCGCGTCCTGGCCTTCAACGCCTCGCAGTTCGCGGGGAACAATCCGCACGAGTTCCTGACGAACTACGCCGTGCGCTACCAGGATTCGCAGCAACAGGGCATCGACGCGCTCCGCCGGTTCATCGCGCCCGACGTGCCGTCGAACAACAGCCAGTTCGTCGAATACGCGCTGTATAACTTCAGCGACGGCTTCCTCGCGCTGGATAACAACAACGACGACCTGCGGGCCGTCGGCGCGGACTTCCCGACGCTGCGCAACCCGTCGCATCAGCTCGTCAGCCAGCGCATCGCCAACCGCGGCCTAGCCGTGGAGGTCGATGAGGATGAGGAACGGCTCGACGGCGACTGGCAGGAGCGGCACATCGCGTTTTTGCGCGGCGTGCTCGACCGCTCGCGGCTGCGGCGCACGATTGCGCTGTTCGTGGCGGGCGCGGTCAGCGTCAACAAGACGTGGAACGGCTCCAACGACCCGGACCAGGACGTGATCGAGGAACTGGAGGCGCAGAGCCTGCGGTCGTCGCGCATCGTCTACGGCCCCGGCGCGTGGACCAAGCGTTCGCGGGCGTTGCGCACGCAGAACAACGCGGGCAGCTACGCGTCGGCCAAGATGACGCTCGAAGACCTGGCGGGCGAGTTCGCCGTCGAGGAGGTGCAGGTTGCGCGGCCCAAGTACACCACGGGAACCACGACCGCAGGCAATATCGTCGGCAGCCAGGTGCTGTTGTTCGTTGCCGGTACTAACCTGGGTCGGCACGACTTCTCCAACCTGAAGACGTTCACCGCGCCGACGCGCACCGGGCAGCGTTATGCCGTGTACGTGCGCCAGATCGGCGACAAGCGCTGGCGCATCGCCGTGGAGTGCTACGAGACAGTGGCTGTCACGAGCACGGCGGGGCTGGAGGTCATCACCGTCAGTTAAATCGAACGCGGAAGTCGGAAGGCGGAAGTGGGAAGTCAGCAATGCCAGACCCACTCGCCTTTCCTTCCGGCTTCCCACTTCGCACTTCCCACTTTTTTATGAACTGGATCACTTTGGGCGCGGACGATCTCCGCGCCGTGGCGGCGGGGGACTTCGTGGACGGCGCGCCGACGGCGTTCGTGGCCGAGGCCATCGCCGGGACCGTGGCGCTGGTGCGCGGGGCGGTCGCCGCCGGGAACGCGCTCGACGCCAATCCGGCGACGGTGCCGGGGTCGTTGCGCACGCTGGCGGCGCGGTTGGCCGTTTACGGGTTGGTCGAGCGGCTGGGCGGCGGGCTGACGCCCGAGCAGCGGGCCGCGCGGTCAGCGGATGACGCCTGGCTGCGGACGTTGCGCGAGGAAGCGCAACGTGTCGAACCGGCGGACCGGCCGGGCGGCGTGCAAACCGTCGCACCGGGGAACAGTGGGCACGGGCGCGAGGAGTTGCGGGGGATCTGAGGGCAGGATGCAGGATGCAGGATGCAGGATGCAGACGGAGGGATTGAACCATGAAAATTTTTCTCGATCAATTTTGCCTGGCAAACGGCGAGGATGAGTTGCCCAAGGGGTTGACCATCAACGGCAAACGCCAGGTGCAGAGCGTGGCATTGTTACGGGGGGCAACGGCGGGAGTTTTCCCGCGCGGAAACCGCGTGAATACCGTTGCGTTCGCCGTCGTGCGCCGCCATGCCAGCATCGGCGCGGCGGAGGCGTTTTTGTGCCGCCACGCCGCCCGGCTGCCCGCCAGCGGGAACCTCGTGCTGTTGTGCGAGGAAGCCGAAGCCGGGGTCGTGAGGTATACGGCCCCGGCGTCGGCGGTGGCGAGCGACCAGGGCGCGCAGGCCGAGGCCGTGACCACTCATCGGTACACCATCGTCTGTGGGGTGATCCGGGGCGGGGAGGGGGCCGCCGCCTGACGGCGGAAGGGCCAAGAAATCAAGAACCCAAGAATTCAAGAATTCAAGAATTCAAGAATTCAAGAATTCAAAAAAGGTTCAAGGGCCAAGATTCAAATCCAGACAGACCGGACGGCGAGGGACCGCCGTCCCTACCTTATTTTTTTATGTCGATCCAACTTGTTCGCCAGGGAATCCGCCTCCGCGCGGATGAACGCAGCCGCTTGCCGCTGCTCGATGTTTTCACCAACGCCACGCCCCAAGGTTGGGTGAGGGCTGCTACCCAGTTCGAGGTCGCGCTGGCACGCGGCGGCGTGCTCGTCGATGTCGGCAACCTCGCCAGCGTGACGCTCGAAGCCGCACCGCTCGGCAACCGCAGCGGGACGCGTGTTTTTTCGCGCACCCTTGCCGGGTCCGTGCTGGATAACACGCTGAGCGAGGCCACCTGGGCGGATGGGACCAAACAGCACGCGCTGTTCACGTTTTCGTCCACCGAGATGAACGTCGCGCTGGGCGGCAAGACGCGCGCGGATTTGTGGGTGGTCATCAGCGCCGTGACAACGGCGGGTCAGGCGCTCGTATGCGGCACCGGAAAAATGGTCCTGGTGGAAGATGGCGTGTTCGGGGCTGTACCCGCCGCAGTGGCGAACGCTCCGGCGACGTATCTGACCGTGGACCAGTCGGACGCACGTTACGCGCGGTCCGCCAACGCGTTGAACTTCGCGCCGGGGGTGACCGGGCTGGTGGGGGGCGGTGCGACCAAGCTCGACGGGTTGGCGACCGTGGCGCTGCCGAATTATTACGCCGTGCTCGTCCGGGAGAGTCCGCAGGGCTTGACGGGATGGGTTTTGGAGCCGGACGCGGACAGCGGCGCTGGCACGCGCAGCGTCGTGCCGCTGGATCACGACGGCGCGGGGAACGCGCGGACGTGGAGGCAGAGGATCTGAGCCGCGCGGCGCGCGGGAAGGTCCAAGAATTCGGGAAATCAAGAAACCAAGAAGGTTCAAACTCGGAGAAACTATGAAGATCATTCTTTTGTTGATGGCATTGGTAGTGGTTGGGCCGCAGTTGGGTTGGGGGCAGGGGGCGCTGCGCGTCGATCCGGCGGGAAATCCAGTGACCAGCTTTAACATCGGCGGCGGGAACGTCACCGGGACGCTCGACGCCGCACGGCTGCCCGCCGGGGCCAGGCCGCCCATCGTGCAGACCATTTCCGTGACGACGGGCGTGGTGACGCTCGCGGCGGGCACCAACGTGGTGGTGCTCGGGACCGCGCTGACCGGGCCACTCAACCTGACCCTGCCCGCGTCCGCGTCCTACACGGCGGGGCGGGCGTTGGTGGTCGTCGATCCGGGCGGATACAGCGACGCAAACCGCAAAGTGACCGTCACGCCCGCCGTGGGTAACACGCTCAACGGCGGCACGGCGGCTCTGGCCTGTCTGCAAGGCACCGGCGCGGCCAGCGTGCTGCCGGACGGCGCGACGCGCTGGATCGTGGGGCAAAGTTTGCTCCGTGCGCCCGACAGCAAGGGGCTGACGGTCACCGCGCCCACGAACCTGGCCAGCGGGACGCTGTTGTCGGTGCGGGATGGTAACGGGGCGGAGGCGTTCGGCGTGCGGGGCGACAGCGACAGCATCATGAAGCAGTTGATCGTCCTGGGCGCGATGAATTACGACGACGGCAACATCTACAGTGACGGCGAGGCAAACCTCACCGTCGTAAACACCGTCACCACTCCCGTCGTCAACATCCGCGGCAGCAGCGAGCCGGACTGGCTCTACGTGCCGGCGGGTCAGGTGACGTTGTTTCTCGGAGAGGATGGGCGGCTGCATTGCCTGACCGCCGACCGGGTGGACCATGTGCTGACGTGGAGTGAGCCGTGAAGGCAGAAGGCAGAAGGCAGAAGGCAGGAAGTTAAATCAGCAGTCAACTAACATCAAACTAACATCACATGAAAATTCGATCCTTTTTGTTCGCCGCTTCGGCGGTGGTGGCATTGGCGGGCAGCTTGTGCGCCCAGGGAGTTACACCGGGAACGGGGTACGTCGAGACGTTCAAACCCTCGGCCAGCGACAGCGTCGAGGCACGGCAGGCGCGCACCGCCGCACGGCTGGGCCGTCGGCTCGTCACCGGAGAAACGCAGCTCCTGCGCTCGTTCGCCGGGCTGTACCAGGAAGTCTGGCAGAACGCCGACGGGCTGACGCCGCAACAGGTGTGCGACGCGCTCGGCAACAAGGCCGGGAACTTGTTCGTGATCGCCGGAACCATGGCCAACGCGCTGTCGGGCATCGACCCGGCGGGGTTGGGAAGCATGGTTGGAATGCCTCCGGGGTATGCTGCCACCATGCACCCGGACGGGACCGTGACGCTGGTTTTTGTCGCGCCGTCGCCGAGTCCCGCACCGTGATTTTCGTGATTATGGAAAACGAAAACGAAGCGGTGGATGGGGCGGAGGTGGTGATCGCTCAGGAGCAGGTTGCGCAGCCGCCGAGCCGGGAAGAATTCGATGCGCTCGTGGCCCAGGTGCGCAGGCTTGCCGAACAGGTGGCCAACGCGCGGGCATGAGAAGCCGGAATTCTTTAACGCGGAGACGCAGAGACTCACGGAGAACGCGAAGCAAGAGAAAAAGAGGAGATCTTATGAGTGATTCCATTTTGTCGGACGTTTGGACCTTGAGTAGCGGCGGGGTGACCGTGGCCGCCGCGCAGGCCGGGGTGACCGAGATCGTACGCCGACGCGCGGTCCAGAGCGTCGAAACGTGCCGGTTGGTCGCCGCCGGGAGGGCGTTCGACGCGCCGCCGCTGTTTCCTTTCGGGAGCAGCGTGGTCGTGAAGCGCGCGGGCGCGCCCTGGTTCGTCGGGCGCGTCACCAGCACACCCGGAACCGGAGACGGCAGCGGGGAGGTAGCAGAGATCGTGCTGAGCGGGCCGTGGTGGTATCTGGAAAACCTCGTTTACCAGCAGTTGTGGACGCTGCGCGGCGGAGAAGCGTCGGGTTGGCTGGGCCGGGTCATCGTCGGGCAAGATGCCGATGGGTCGCGGCTGAGCAGCGGGGACATCGTCGCCGCCGCGTTGCAGTTCGCCATCGACGCCGGAGCACCGTTCCAGGTGGGGACCATCGAGCCGGACGCCGTGCCACCGCTCGACGAGTTGCGCGACGTGACGTGCGCCGAGGTCGTGCGCAAGACGCTGCGCTGGCAGCCGGATGGCGTGGCGTGGTTCGATCACACGACGCTGCCGACGCCGACGTTCCATTGCCGGAAGCGGGCAAATCTGCCTGCCGTGACGCTGACCATCGGGCAGCCGCCGCTGGCGGCGGTGCGGGGGATCACGGCGCGGCTGGATCTGCTCGTGCCGGCGGTCGTGGTGTGCTACGAGACCGAGGACGGCGACGGCGGGACGGATGTCGTGGTCGACGCCGCGCCGGAGGGGGCGACGGGGCGGGAATTCGGCGCGCTGGTGGCGACGATCCCGGCGGGCGCGCCGGAGCCGGGCGCAACGCACGTCACGCTCGGGGATCTACCCACGGCGGGGAGCGGCGGGAGTGGTGATTTGACGCTCGCGCAGAGTTTGTACGCCGCGCGGAGCGTGCCGGTTTACAGCGGGAGCGTCGTGCTCGTGGAGCCGGAAGCAGGCGCGAGCGGGACCGTGGGCGTGGGCACCGTGTTAAATATTGCCGGGGCCGGACGGAGCGAGTGGGCGACGATGCGCGGAGTGGTCGTCGAGGACGAGACGCGCGTGGCCAGCGGGACGACGACCGTGCGGTTCGGTCCGGCGGAACACCTGGATGCGGGTGGATTAGCGGCGGCGCTGAGCGTGACCCGGGCGGGGGTGGGAGGACGGGAGCCGGGGAGTCCGGGGGCCGTGCGGACGCCGGGAAGCGCGACGAGGGTCAGTGGGAGGTAGAAGGCGGGGGCGGAAGAGGGATTTTAACGCGGAGAGTCGCGGAGGACAAGAGGGAGGCTCAGGGCGTGTAGAAGATCTTCATCTTGGCCGTGGCCGTGTCGGTGAGGTTGTACTCGGCGGCGGGTTGGAGCGTGATTTTGACCGTCTTTTTGGCCGTGCCCTGGCCGCTCTCGTCCGCCGCCAGGATGCGCACCCGCTTGGTCGATTTGCCTGCCTTGAATTTTTTGACCGGTTTGATCAGTTGGTAGTCCGTGCCGTTGTGGGCCGAACCCTGGATGATGATGTTGACCGACAACGCCTCGCTCGGATCGCCCGTGCGCGTGAGCAGGAAACTGGCTTGGACACCCTGCGCCGGGTAACCGCTGGCGACCTCGGGCGCAATCGTGACCGTCGGCAGCGGCGGGGCCACCGTGATGGTCAGCGTGATCGTGCCAGTGCCGTCCGCGTTGGTGGCCGAAAGCGTGACCGTGAAGGTGCCTGCCCCCGTGGGAATGCCCGAAACCAGGCCGCTCGCCGCATCGATGGCGAGGCCGCCGGGCAGGCCCGTCGCGGAGTAGCCGGTAGGGCTGCCTTTGGCGGCGGTCTGGTAGGTGAAGGAGAAACCGACGCGGCCCGTCTGGTCGGTGACCGGGAAAAAGACGGGCGTGGCGGCGAGGAGGGAGACGGTGGGAGCGAAGAACAGCGCCGCAAACGCGCAGAAGAGCAGGGTGGCGAAGTTGAGCGAACGGCGGGGGCGAGGCGAGCCGGGCAGGGAGTTCATGGGGAGAAGGGAGACTTTATTGTGCCTGAAGGTTGAGGTTTTGGCAAGGCGGAGGGATGTGCGTTGTGCGTTGTGCGTTGTGCGTGGAGGCTTACGCGAAGGTGCCGAGGATGCAGAGATTTGCGGAGGGAGAGGAGGGGACACGGTTAAATCTTACACCCGCATTACATTAAGGGAGGTGACAGGTGGCGCGTTGGCTGCGAAGGTCGCGGCGTGATGCTTTTTGGGAGCCAGGGGTGGAGGAAAAGCAGCGGCCCGCCCGGTTGGGGGTGGCGGGTGTTGCTCGCGCTGGCGTTAGTGGTAGCGGGAGGCGCACGGGTGTCGGCGGGGGGCGGGGCGCAAACGGTGCGGATCGTGTGTTACAACATCGAGGCCGACACCGGAGGTTACACGGCACCACGGCCCGGCCTGTACACCGTGCTGGAAGCCATCGGCGAGGGTCAGAACGGCGGCGGCGCGCATCCCATCGACCTCTTAGCGTTGGAGGAGACCACGAGCAACGCCACGACCGTCGCGCCCATCGTCAGCGCGCTCAATGATTACTACGGCGCGGGCACTTATGCCTCGGTGGGTTACCAGGCGACGCAACGCGGCAACGCCACCACTGGCAACGGCCCGAACGCGATGATTTACAACACGCAGACCATGCAGGTCGTGGCACAGAATGGCGCCTAGGCCGCGGGCGTGCCCGGCACGCCGACCAGCGGCACGGGCGGCGCACCCCGGCAGGCCGTGCGTTATCAATTCAGGCCGAGCGGCGGCGCGGCGGGGTCGGAGTTTTATGTTTACGTCTGTCACATGAAGTCGAGCGCCAGCGGGGCGGCGGCGACCAACCAGGCGTCGCGCAACACGGAGGCGCAGCTGGTGCACGCCGACCTGGCCGGACTGCCCGCCGACGCGCGGGCGCTGGTGATGGGCGACGTGAACATGGAAGGCAGTTTCGAGGCCGCCTACCAGACGCTGACCGCCGCCGGGGCCGGACAGGTGGTCGATCCGCTCAACGTGCCGCAGGATAATACCCAGGTTTGGAACAGCACCGCGTTTCTGCCGATTTTGACCGAGTCGGCCACGAACCTACGCTACCGGGACGACATCCAATTCATGACGCCGAATGTGTTCGGCGGTAAGTCGGCCAGTGGGCTGCGCTACGTCGCGGGGACGCACCGGGCGTTCGGCAACAACGGCACCGTGCCGTTGAACGGCAGCGTCAACCGGACCAGCAACACGGCGCTCGACGGGCTGGCGGGGCCGATCACCCCGGCGGCGGCGCTGGCGGCACTGACGACCGCGAGCGATCATTTGCCGGTCGTCGCCGATTACAGCGTGGCGGGTGCCGTGGAGACCCCGCCGTACCAGGCGTGGCGGAGCCGTTATTTCGCGCCGGATGAGTTGGGTGATCCGGCGATCAGCGGCGACCAGGCCGACCCGGACGGGGATGGGATCGTGAACCTGCTGGAATACGCGCTGGGGCTGGAGCCACGCGTGGCCGGGGTGGCGGGGTTGCCCACGGTGGAAATAGTGGAGGCCGAGGGCGGGCGGGCTCTCGCGCTGAGTTACACGCGGGTTGTAGGTGCGACGGACGTGAGTTATGAGCCGCAGGCTTCCGGTGATCTGGCAGCGTGGAGCGGGGCGGCGGGGGACGTGGTGACGGTGAGCGTCACGGGGAGCGCGGACGGGCTGACGCAGACCGTGGTGGTGAGGGATGCGCGGCCGATGGGCGAGGGGGCGAGGTTCATGCGGTTGGTGGTGGGGAGGCGGTGAGGGGGAGCGGAGCGGGGAGATCGTGGGAACGAGGGGATCGCGCGGCCACCTAGATCATCCGATGCTCAAGCCAGACAGATAGGCCGCTGCGCGGCGGTAATTTGCCATGGCGCCCGGAGGTCGCCATCCACCTCGGCGTTGCCCGAGCGGCGCGGCGATGCCTCCAGCGGACGGCTGTGGAGAGCCGTCCCTACCTTGAATTTTATTCCGTCGGCGGGGGGGGGGTGCCCGCTTGGAAGTCGGGCGCGGGGAAGTCCTTGAGCTTGCCACGCATAATCTCCGCACGCAGGGCGTCGCGCTGCTCCGCGCTGAGCTTTTGCTGGCTGTTCTTTTGCAAGTGCGCCGGTTGCGTCTCCATGAAGAGTTCGTCCGTCGGCAGGCGGTATTCCGGCGGGTAAAAACCGAGATCCACCCCCAGGCGGACGAAGGAAAGGAAGTTGAGCGCTTCCTTGCTGTTCATCGAATAGGCGTGGGAAAGGATGCCGTAGGCGCGGCCAATCTGGTCGACCAACATCGTGCGCTTCTTTTCCAGCAAGCTCTGGCGGGCCGCCTGCTCGTGCTCAATGACCTGCTCGATGACCTTGCTGAGGCGGTTGATGATGTCCTCCTCTTTTTCACCGAGCGTCGTCTGGTTGGACACCTGGAAGAGGTTGCCCATCGCCTCCGTGCCCTCGCCGTAGAGGCCGCGCACCGCCAGGCCGATTTTGTTGACCGCTTGGATGACCTTGTTGATGTTTTCATCCAATACTAGCGCGGGTAGATGGAGCATCGCCGAGGCGCGCATGCCGGTGCCGACGTTGGTCGGGCAGGCGGTCAGGTAGCCGAGTTGTTCGCTGTAGGCGAAGTCGAGGGAGCCTTCGAGCGCGTTGTCGGCGCGGTTGGTGAGCTTGTAGGCGTTCTTGAGCTGGAAACCGCAGCGGATCGCCTGCATGCGGAGGTGGTCCTCCTCGTTGACCATGATGCTCAGCGTCTGCTGGCGGTTCATGACGACCGCGCTGCCCATGCCCTTGGCGGCGTGCTCGCGGCTGATGAGGTGGCGCTCGACGAGGACCTGTTTTTCGAGTTGGGAGAGGTCCTGGAGGTATTCGGAGAAAGCGTCGTCCATGTCGGGCAGGGCCTCGACCTGGGGCTTGAGCTGTTCGAGGATGGCGATGCGGTCGGCCTTCTGCGCCCAGCCGTGGGAGGGGGGGTCGCGCAGGGTGCCCGCGAGGCGCACGCGGCTGCTGATGACAATGTCGTGGTAGGGGCCGTCGGCGCGCAGCCATTCGCCGCTGCTGGCGATGAGATCGGAGAAAGTCATGGGTCGAGGTGGATCAAACTTCGACGCCGAGCACAGCAGCCAGATGCAAGGCGGAAATCACCGCGTCGCGGCCATCGTCCAAATAAACATAAAGCTTGTGGCCATCGGGACGGACGTGGGCATGGTCAGCCGTGAGCACGTGGTATTCGCGCCCGTCACTAGTGCGGATGTCAAAAGGCTGAAACGGCTCGGCACTCAAGAACTGGCGGATTTGTTCGAGCATAAATCTTGGCTAAAAAGCTGCCGACTTCCGCCTTAGTTCGTCGCCTCGTCCAACTGGGTGGACAATTTGCGGATCTGGTCGCGCAGGTTGGCCGCGTCCTCGTAGTTTTCGTCGCGCACCGCCTTGAGGAGGTCTTCCTGGAGACCCTTCATGCGCTCGGTCATCTGGTGGTGGCGCACGAGGCGCGCGGGTTGCTTGCCGGTGTGGCGCGTGCCCTTGTGCATCGCCTTGAGCAGGTTGCCGAGATGACCCTCGAACGTCTCGTAACACTCGCTGCACCCGAGGCGGCCCGTCTTTTTGAAATCCGCCTGCGTGAAGCCGCACACCGGGCATTTGGCGGGCGTGACCGCCAGGCCGGACACGGGCGCACCGCCGCCACCAACGGCGGGAGCGGCGGGTTTTTCCGTCTCGGTGCTCGTGCCGAGGCCGGAGAGGAGTTCGGTCAGCGCGAACCCGGTGGGGTCGTCCACGCCCTTCTCGGCGGCGCAGGATTTGCAGAGGTTGACCTTCTGCATCTTGCCTTCGACGATTTGGGTCAGGAAAACCTCGGCTTCTCTGGCCTGGCAGGCGTCACACTGGAGGGTTTTTTCCAACGGGTTATAAAAGGTGTGTTCAGCGGTCCGCCGCCGTGACCACTTCCTCGGGCGAGTGGCTGGCTTCGGCGCGGTCGCGGGCGGGTGAAGAGACGGCGGAATCGGTCTCGTCGAATATCGGCGTGCCGGTGCTGCGCGTCAACTGGCGGAACCGCTCCAAAAGTGCCTGCGTGAGGGGACCCGGTTTACCGTCGGCGATGACGCGCGAATCGACCTTGACCACGCCGACCATCTCCGCGCCCGTGCCCGTGAGGAAGCATTCGTCCGCCACAAACACGTCGTAGCGCGTGAGTTCCGTTTCCTTAACGGGAATGCCCAGTTCTTCCGCGAGGTCGAGGATGGTGCCGCGCGTGATGCCGCGCAGGGCACCGGCGCTGACCGGCGGCGTGAAGAGGGTGCCGCCCTTGATGAGGAAAAAATTATCGGCGGTGCATTCGGCGACGTAGCCCGCGTCGTTGAGCATGAGGGCCTCGGCGACCCCCGCCTGGTGGGCCTCGATCTTGGCCATGATGTTGTTGAGGTAGTTGAGGCTCTTGACCGCCGGGGGCACGGCGGCCTGGCTGGTGCGGCGGGTGGCGCAGGTAATGATGTCCAGGCCGTCGCGGTACATCTCCTCGCTGTACATCTTGATCTTGGCCGAGATGATGATGACCGAACCCTTGGGGCAGAGCTTGGGGTTGATGCCGAGGTCGCCGACACCACGCGTGACGACGAGGCGGATGTAACCGTCGCGCTCGCCGTTGGCGCGGACGGTGTCGAAGAGGGCCTGCGTGAGGTCGGCCTTGGACAGGGGGATGTCCAGACAGATGACCCGGGCGGAGTCGTAGAGGCGGTCCATGTGTTCCTCTAACTTGAAGACGCGCCCGTTGTAGAAGCGGATACCCTCGAAAACGCCGTCGCCGTAGAGGAGACCGTGGTCAAAGACGCTGATCTTGGCGTCGGCTTCGTCAACGAGTTGGCCGTCGAGGTAGATTTTCATAAGGCGGAAGTGGGAAGTGGGAACGCGGGAGTAAAAGCCGGTGGGAGCACCTTCGGTGATTCGGGTGATGACTCAAGGGGCGGAATCACGTTCAGGGGAGGCGGGGGAAAACGCAAGGGGGAGCGGGGAGGGCGCGGGGGCGGTCGGGGAAGCCGGCGCTTCCGGGACAAGGGCGTTCCCAAACCTGGCTTGGGAACGCGGAAAGATTGGGAACGCGTGGAGGGATGCAGATGCGCCTGCGGCGCGAATCAGGGATGGCCTCGGCCCCTGCTCCCTACCTGTTGTCGCAGGGTGGCGGGGCAGCCTTTAATCACCTTGACGGAAGACCCGTTCCTGCTTTCTAGTCTGAGCCACGCATCTTGGGTCCGCCGCCCTTCTCCGGAGGCCGGCCATGCCCCGCCCGCGGGACCGACACACCGGGCGGACCGATCCACCCCATCCAGCCCAGCCTTTTCTTCGTAATGTTCAACTTCTTAATGGGATTCTTTTCCAACGATATCGGGATCGACCTCGGTACCGCCAATACCCTCGTTTACGTCAAAGACCACGGCATCGTCCTGCGCGAGCCGTCGGTCGTCGCGGTCAAGGCGGGCACCAACATGGTGCTGGCCGTGGGCAACGAGGCCAAGCGGATGCTGGGCCGCACGCCGAGCAACATCGTCGCCGTGCGCCCGCTCAAGGACGGCGTCATCGCGGATTTCGAGATCACCGAGGCGATGCTGCGGCACTTCATCACGAAGGTGCACAACCGCTCGAAATGGGTGCGCCCGCGCGTGGTCATCGCCGTGCCCAGCGGGATCACGGAAGTCGAGAAACGCGCGGTCAAGGAGAGCGCCACGCACGCCGGGGCGCGCGAGGTGCATCTCATCGAGGAGCCGATGGCGGCGGCCATCGGCGTGGGGCTGCCGGTGCAGGACGCGGCGGGCAACATGATCATCGACATCGGCGGCGGGACGACGGAAGTCGCGCTCATCTCGCTCTCGGGCATCGTGTTCTCGCGCAGCGTGCGCGTGGCGGGCGACGAGTTGGACGACGCCATCGTCAACTATGTCAAACGGGCCTATAATTTGATGATCGGTGAGCGGACGGCGGAGGAGATCAAGATCAAGATCGGCAGCGTGTTCCCGCCCGAGCACGAGGACAAGGAGACGAGCATGGAAGTCAAGGGGCGCGACCTCGTGGCGGGGCTGCCGCGGACGCTGACGATCACGAGTCAGGAGGTGCGCGAGGCACTCATGGAACCGATCAACACCATCGTGGAAAGCGTGCGCATCACGTTGGAGCGTTGCCCGCCGGAGTTGGCGGCGGACCTGGTGGACCGGGGGTTGGTGCTGGCGGGCGGCGGGGCGCTGCTGCGCGGGCTGGACGAGTTGCTCAAGAAGGAAACGGGGCTGCCGGTGCACGTCGCGGAAGACCCGCTGAGCGCGGTGGCCGAGGGGACGGGCAAGGTGTTGAGCGAAATCAAGTTCCTGCGGCAGGTGGCCTCGTCGGACCGGTCGTGGAGGTAGAAGAAAAGGCAGAAGGCAGAAGGCAGAAGGCAGAAGGATGAGGGCGGAAAAACAGCCAAAAGGTGGCCTTCTCGCCGGGTTTTGCTATTCTCCGGCCGCCAGAATCTTGCCTTCTGCCTTCTGCCTTCTACCTTCTGCCTTCTGCCTTCTCTGATGAACCGCGTTTCCATCGCCGCGCTCGTTGGCTTCATCGCGCTGACCGCGCTGGTGCTTGCCGGGATGCGGACGCGCGCCGCCCAGCGGCTCCAAGCCAACGCGCTGCAACTCGTGCGTCCGTTGCACACGACGACCAGCGGCGTCGGGCGTAGCCTGGGCGCCTACGGCGCGGGCCTCAAGAGCCTCGAAGAACTCGAAACCGAGAACACTGTGCTCACGCTCGAAAACAAGAAGCTGCGCACGCGCGCCCAGATCCTCGACAACCTCGAAACCGAAAACAGCAGCCTGCGGCAGGCGCTCGATTTCAAGAAACGTTCGCAGTTCAACCTGCTGCCCGCGCGCATCATCGCGCGCTCGGCGGCGGCGTGGTGGACCAACGTGCAGATCGACCGCGGCGAACAGGACGGGCTGGACAGCGACATGCCCGTGGTCACGGACGTGGGACTGGTGGGCAAGACGACCACCGTGGCCGCCACGACGGCGTTCGTGCTGCTCGTCACCGACGAGAATTGCAAGGTGGCCGCCTACGTCGAGGGGACCAAGGAAAAGGGGATCGTCAACGGCGAGCGCAGCAGCATCAACGTGCAGCCGAACCTGAACCTGAGCTACCTGTCCACCAGCGCGAACTTGCAGCCCGGCCAGCGGGTGTTCTCGTCGGGCGTGAGCGGCGGGGTGTTCCCGTATAACCTGCTGCTCGGCACGGTGAAGAGTTTTCAGGTGCGCCCGCTGGACGCGCACGCCGTGGTGACACCGGCGGTGGACGTGTCCAAGCTGGAAAACGTGTTCGTCGTGCTGCCGGACCGGAAGGCGGGCGGCGGCGAGCGGCCCCGGAATGCCGCAGCGGCGTCGGCGGCAGCGACGGCTTCCCCTTCCCCCGCGCGGCGATGACCTGGGCTTTTTTCGCGGTCGTCTTGGCGGTGGACCTGCTGGCGGTGGTCTGTCAGCCGTACTGCCAGCCCATCGGGCGGTTCGGCGGTGCGGCAGTGCTGTTGTTCCCGGTGATCCTGGCCTACGGAGCGCTGGCGCTGCCGTTCACGGGGACGCTGGCGCTGGCGTTCTGCAACGGGTTGTTGTGGGACGCGTTGACCGTGCAAATCCTCCAGCCCGGCGTGTATTTGCAACAGGAGGCCGTGCAGGAGGCGCGCCTGGGTTGGTCCATCGTGCTGTTCGGGGTGCTGGCGGTGCTGACGCACGGCTTGAGGCCGCTGTTCCTGAAGGGGCGCTGGGATCTGCATTGCCTGGCCAGTGGGGGGTGCACGGTGGTCATTCTGGCGGCGCAGTACGCGATGCTGACGTTCGTGCGCGGCGGGCTGGTGTTTCCGCGCGAGCTGGCGGGGAGGATTTTGCTGCCGGGATTCTTTGCGATGGTGCTGGCGCCGGTGGTGTACTTGGGGTTTTACTTGGTGGCGAATTTGTTGGGGTATCCGGTGCAGCTGGACACCGAGGAGGAGCGGCGACGGCGACGGCAACCGGAGCGGCTGTGACGAATGACGAATGACGAATGCCAGCAAGTAGGATGACTAAGAGCTAGCAGGTTTCTACCTTCGTCCTTCGTCATTCACGGCCACCTTTTTGCCAAGGGAGCGCCCTACGCGTAGCTTGGCACATGTCAGATACCCCCCGTTTCTTGATGTGCCAGCCTGATTTTTATCAGGTGGACTACGTGATCAACGTCTGGATGGAAGGCAACGTGGACCGCTCTTCCCAGGCCCGCGCCGCCGAACAATGGCGCGGCCTCGAACAGATCCTCCGCACCCGCGCCGAGGTCGAATTCGTGCCGCCGCAACAGGGTTGGCCCGACCTCGTCTTCACCGCCAACGCCGGGCTGGTGCTGGGCAAGAACGTCGTGCTCAGCCGGTTTTTCCATCCCGAGCGCCAAGGCGAGGAACCGCACTTCAAGGCGTGGTTCGCGCAGGCCGGGTTCACCGTCCACGAACTGCCCGAGGACCTGCCCTTTGAAGGCGCGGGCGACGCCCTGCTCGACCGCGAGGGCCGCTGGCTCTGGGCCGGGTATGGGCCGCGCTCCGAACTGGATTCCCACCCACTACTGGCCAAGTTCCTGGGCATCGAAGTGCTCTCCTTGCGGCTCATCGACAAACGGTTCTACCACCTCGACACCTGTTTTTGCCCGCTGGCGGGGGGCTATTTGATCTATTATCCGGCGGCGTTCGACGCCTATTCCAACCGGCTGATCGAGAGCCGAGTCCCGGCGGCCAAACGCTTCGCCGTGCCGGAGGCCGACGCCGTCAACTTCATCTGCAACGCCGTCAACGTGGGCCAGACGCTGGTCGTCAACAAGGCGGGCGAGGAGGTCCGCGCGTGGCTGGGCGCGGCGGGGTTTGAAATGCTCGAAACGCCGCTGACCGAGTTCATGAAAGCGGGCGGCGCGGCGAAGTGCCTGACGCTGCGGCTCGACGAGGTCGAACGCGCCGACACGCGCGCCCTCGCCACCGTGGAGAGCCGCGAGATCCGGCTGGAGGGGCACCTGCTCGACTCGGGGCTGCTCGACCGGGCGCTGGACCTGATCGTCGAGGGCGCAGGCAGCTTCCAGATCCTCGAATTCAACCTGGGCAAGCAGCGCCAGAGCGTTTCCACGGCGCGGCTGAAGGTGTCCGCGCCGTCGGCGGAGGCGCTGGAGCGGATCATGGGGCAACTCATCGTGCTGGGCGCGGGGCAGACCTCCGCGCCCGGCGAGGTCAACCTGCGGCTGGAAACCGTCGCGCAGGCAGGCGTCGCCCCGGCGGATTTTTCGGTGACGACGATTTATCCCACGGAAATCTGGCTCGATGGCAAGTGGACGCGCGTGGAGTCGCAACGCATGGACGGCGTGATCGTAGTCGGGGCGGGTGGGCGGGCGGAGTGCCGGCTGATCCGCGACCTGCGGGTGGGCGACCGGGTGGTGGTCGGCGTCGATGGAATCCGGATGCAGCGCAAGACGGAGTCGCGCGACGCGAGCCTGGCGGAAATCGGCGGCGCGGGGGAGGAGGAATTCGGGTTCATGGGCGCGGGGGTGTCTAGCGAGCGCAAGGTGGAGCTGGTGGTCGAGCAGATCGCGTGGGAGCTGCGGCGCATCCGCGACCAGGGAGGGAAGGCCGTGGTCGTGGCGGGGCCGGTGGTCATCCACACGGGCGGCGGCGAGCACCTGGCGCGGTTGATCCGCGAGGGGTACGTCCACGTCCTGCTCGGCGGCAACGCCGTGGCCGTGCACGACATGGAGCAAAACATGCTCGGCACGTCGCTGGGCATGGACATGAAGCGCGGCGTGAGCGTCCACGGCGGGCACCGGCACCATCTGAAGGCGATCAACACCGTGCGAGGGCACGGGAGCATCGCGCAAACCGTTGCGGCGGGCGACCTGCGCAGCGGCGTGATGTACGAATGCGTGCGCCGGGGCGTGCCGTTCTCGCTGGCAGGCAGCATCCGCGACGACGGGCCGCTGCCCGATACCGTGATGGACCTGATCCGCGCGCAGGAGGACTACGCGCGGTTGATCCGGGGCGCGGACATGATCCTGATGCTCTCCAGCATGTTGCACTCCATCGGCGTGGGGAACATGACCCCGGCGGGGGTACGACTGGTGTGCGTGGACATCAACCCGGCGGTCGTGACCAAGCTGGCGGACCGAGGATCAATTGAGTCGGTGGGCGTGGTGACGGACGTGGGGTTGTTTTTGAGCTTGCTCGTGGCGCAATTGGGCAAGCTCAACAGCGCGTATGCGGAGGGGTAGAAACAGCCGCAGGCGGTCTTTCCAAGATGGGAAGGCCATTCCGAAGCCATCCCTGATTACCGGTGTAAAGGAAGAATGTTCAGATGCACCTGCGGCGCGGGTCAGGGAAGACCTCGGACCCTCTTCCCTACCTTACGCTTTCGCTACACATTATCCCGTTTGCATCGCCCGAAAAGTGTGCGACAGTATGTCAGCACAGAAAGCGAAGCTCGCCTTAGATTGATGGTGGATTGTTCAGTTGGGTTAACAGCCTTAGGAACACATTCGAAATCCGGATTATCGGAAACGCAGTTCCTGAGACCCTCCTTTTCTGTTAGCTCGAAAGAAAAACATCCATGCCAGCTAAACTCTACGTCGGCAACCTGTCGTTCAACACCACCGAAACGGACCTCCAGGACCTTTTCGCCACCGTTGGCCCCGTGCAGGAAACCCTCATTATGCAAGACCGCATGACCATGAAGTCACGCGGCTTCGGCTTCGTCACGATGGCCGAAAACGCCGATGCCCAAAAGGCCATCGAACAATTCCACGGCAAGCAGATCGACGGGCGCGCCCTGACGGTCAACGAAGCGCGTCCCCGCGAGGAGCGTTCCGGTGGCGGCGGTGGCGGCGGCGGTCGTTCCTACGGCGGTGGCGGCGGTGGTGGTGGCGGCGGTTACAGCGGTGGCGGCGACCGTGGTGGCTACGGCGGCGGCGGCGGCGGCAACCGTGGCGGTGGTGATCGTGGTGGCTATTCCCGCCGCTAAGATCCTCCCGTGAGCCATTGAAGATTCGCACTTCCTAAATTTCCAGCGCCCTGCTGCTTTTGAGGTGGCAGGGCGCTGTTCGTTTCTCAAAGCATGATTCAAAACCGAACCTCAGAAAAACCGATTGAAGTCGAAGGCAAGATTACGGCGGTCCTGGCGGGCACGATGTTCCGGGTGGAACTGCCCAACCAGCACCTCGTTCTGGCGCATATTTCCGGCAAGATGCGCAAACGATTCATCCGCCTGACGGCGGGCGACCGCGTGAAGCTGCAAATGTCGATCTACGACAAGGACAAGGCCCGGATCGTGTACCGGATTGGGTGAGGCACGAACGGGGCTGCAGGAGGGGTGCGAGAATTTGGTACTGCCCCCCTTCTGGCCCGCGCTGACCGCTCTGACCTGCGCGGAATCGACGCGGCGGCCGGTGGCGGGGATGGAAACGATGAGAAGGGGCGATTCATTGCCGGATCGACCAAAAGATAGGACGAAACCGCTGTCCGGAAGAAAGCGCCGGAGCGTTGACGGCTGGGAGGAAAGCGCGGAACGGGATCACGCGTTCGAAAGAGCGATCCTGGCGATTCCGGCAGGCAGGGTGAGCACGTATGGCAAGGTCGCCGAAGCAGCCGGCTACCCGCGATACCACCGGGCGGTCGCCCGTTTGCTGCGCGGAGAACATTCGGACCGGCTGTCCTGGCATCGGGTGGTCGGCGCCGATGGGGCGATCAAGACTTCCGGGAGTTCGGCAAAAGAGCAAGGTGCCCGGCTGCGTCAGGAGGGGGTTGTGGTGCGAGAGGGGCGGGTGGACCTCAGTGTTTTCCTGCACCGGGCGGGGCAGGTGGCATCACTTTAACGGAGGAGTGAATCCTTCCGCGCTGTGTCCACCGCAGGCGCGGTCTTTTCACCGTCTCAATAATTCGGGTCAATCCAACTCATCACCGGGTTGCGGCGGCGCGTCAGGGATTTTTGCCAAAACTCGTTCAAAATCCCCGCGCGCGGCGAGAGCGGCTTCCCGGCGCAGATATGCGGCCCCGTCCAGCAAGGCGGCAAGCTTCTCGGCGGCAGCGGAAGCCACGAGTTGCTCCAACGACAGTCCTTCGGCTTCGGCAAACTCGCGGAGTTTGCCATGGAGGGAATCCGGCAGGTCGATGGTCAAAGCGCTCATGGTCGCAGTCCAACTAGCCGCAAAAAGTCGCGTGGCGCAAGCGCGTGGATGCCGAAGCGTTCCGCACCGTCGAAGTGGCGAAGGTTGTGAGTGATGATGTGGCTGGCCCCGGCGGCGACGGCAAGTTCCAGCTGAAGATCATCCTTTAGGTCAGGCAGGAAAGAACGCCAGAGGAAGTAAACGTCTTGGGCGTGCGCAATCGAGGCAAGGTAACGACACAGTTTTAAAATGTCGGTTGGGGTGTACGCGGTGGGCACCATGCCGGGACGCAAAAGCACGTCCTGATACTCAAGGTACAGCGGAACCGAGAGGGCAGGCTGCCAATCGCTCAGCGGCAAGTCGGACACCAACGCGGCGGATGCTCCTCGGCGGGAGCGCAAAGCGGCAACGAGAACGTTGGTGTCGAGGACGAAGCGCAAGGACGCCGGTTATACTCGGGGCGGAGGCTCACGGCAAGGCAGGAGGCAGAGATTGGGGCGAGGAAGGTGGCAGGAGTGCAAAAAGTTGGAATCTACCCTTTCGTTCTCAGCTCTTTTGCCGAGGTCAATGTTACCACCGGTATTCACACGGCAGCATGGGGCAATCCTGCTAATAACTCGTCTGCCGGAATGGTCGTCAGAAGGTCACCTGGGTCGAACGTGTACTCACCGCTGCTCACGTGATGCTCCATGCCTTTGGCAGTGGGAAGCGTCTCGCCGTCCTCCAACATACCCTCAAAATGGAAACGCAGGGCCGAGTACATTTCTGCCAGCGTGGCTTCGACAGTTTTGCCGGTGGCGATGCAGCCGGGCACGTCGGGCGAAAACGCTCCAAAGCCGGTGGCGCTTCTCTCGATTACGATCAGGTAGTCTTCCATGAGATCAACGCAGTCCTGCCTGTTTGAGGATACTATGTTGAGTTTTCTTCGGCAAGTCGTCGTTTGCGGCGGCGGGGACGGTCACGGTGCCCGGTTTGGTGGCGTGATGGAACTGGCGATGGCTGCCGCGAGTGCGGACCAAGAACCAGCCGTCGTTTTGGATCAGCTTGATGAGGTCGCGGACTTTCATGGGTGGGAATCAGTCGGCAATCGCTGCCACAGCAGTCCGGATGTCTGCGCCAGGATAATTGAACACCCTCATCACACTGGTAAGGATCTCCTGCTTCAGATCCGTTGGTGTAGTCGTTATAACCCAATAAGGAGAATTGGGGATTTGCTTAGGATTTACATTGCTTCCGGCCTGCGTTAGCGCAGTAACGTCACGGGAAAAATACAATCGCCCCCGTCCCTTGATACTTTCGACTTGGTGAAAATCGTCGGCATGTGATTGATAAATTATGCCGAGGACCGAAAGAAATTTCCCAACCACCCCTCTAGAATATTGAAATTCTATAGAGGACAAGTGAATTTCTAGCTCCGATTTGCCAGCCTGATCCAAGCCCGGTTTTGGCGGTGTTCCTATGCTTCTGTTCTTCTGGTCAATTTGGTTGATCCCTAAAAGTCGGCGAAGGACCGAGGATGGAGACTCGCCAAATTCTTTCATATTTTGCAGGAGGTATGTGTAGAGATCATCTTCAAGTTCAATCCGCTTCATTGTCAAAATGGTTAAAACTGTTTGAACAGTCGCGCAAGTGATTTCTGTTGGTAATTTGGGTCACTTGTTAAAAAGCAAAAACCGGCAGGCTGCGAAGCCTGCCGGTTTTACTGAAATTGCCTGATAAGAAGCGGACCTTATTTCTTCTTCGAGTCGCCAGGGCGGTACTCCTCCAATTGCGCCGCTTGGAACGCCTGTTCCAGGCCCACCATGTCCTCACCAGGACGCAGGTTGTCGAACGCCTCGCTCTCGCGCTTGAGGTCTTCCTCGCTGTAGTTCGCCGCCTTGACCGATAAGCCGATCCGGCGCTCCGCCTTGTCCACCTTGATGACACGCGCTTCCACGTCCTGACCCACCTTGAGCACATCCTTGACCTTGCTCACGTGGTCCTCGCTCAATTGCGAGATGTGGACCAAGCCGTCGATGTCGTCCTTGAGCTGCACGAACGCGCCGAACGACGCCAGCTTCGTGACCTTGCCCGTGACCAAATCACCGATCTTGTACTTCGTGTCGATGTCCTTCCACGGATCGTTGTCGAGCTGCTTAATGCCCAAGCTGATGCGCTGGTTCTGCTTGTCGATGTCGATGACCGTGGCCTCGACTTCGTCGCCCTTCTTGAGCATTTCGCTGGGCTGGTTGATCTTGCGCGTCCACGACATATCGGAGACGTGGATCATGCCGTCGATGCCTTCCTCGATCTCGACGAAAGCGCCGTAGGCGGTCATGTTACGGACCTTGCCCTTGACCACGGTGCCCGGCGGGTACTTCTTCTCGATCTCATCCCACGGGTTGGCGTCCAACTGGCGCAGGCCCAGGCTGATCTTCTGTTCGTCCTTGTTGACGCCCAGCACGGCGGCCTCGACTTCCTGGCCAACGCTGAGCACGTCCGCCGGACGCACGATGCGCTTGGTCCAGGACAGTTCGGAAACGTGGATGAGGCCTTCGACGCCTTCCTCCAGTTCCACGAACGCGCCGTAAGGCACGAGGTTGGTGATCTTGCCCTTGACGCGCTTGCCGATGGGGAAACGCTCCTCGATCTTGTCCCACGGGTTGCTCTGGAGCTGCTTGAGGCCCAGCGAAACGCGCTCTTTTTCCTTGTTGATGTCGAGCACCTTGACGGTGACTTCCTGGCCCGTCTTGAGCATTTCGCTCGGGTGGTTCAGGCGGCCCCAGGTCATGTCGGTGATGTGGAGCAGGCCGTCGATGCCGGTCAGGTCGATGAACGCGCCGAAGTCGGTCAGGTTCTTGACGTGGCCGGTGACCACGTCGCCGATGTTGACACTCTCCAAGAAGGCCTGGCGCTTGGCGTTGCGCTCGGCCTCAATGAGTTCGCGGCGCGAGAGGACAACATTCTTGCGGTCGTCGTTGATCTTGACGATTTTGAAATCGTAGGTGTTGCCGACGAAGCCGTTGAGGTCCTTCGGCGGGGTGATGTCGATCTGGCTGCCGGGCAGGAACGCCTCGACGCCGATGTTGACCATGAGCCCGCCCTTGACGACGCTCTTGACCTTGCCCTTGATGAGACCGTCGCCGTGGAACACCGCGACGATCTTCTCCCAGTTCTGGCGGTGCAGCGCCTTTTCGCGCGAGAGCACAACCATGCCCTCGTCGTTTTCTAGACGCTCCAGGAGAACGTCTACCTCGTCGCCGATGTCCACATGGTCGAGGTCGTCGAATTCGGAAAGCGAGATCACTCCCTCCGACTTATAGCCGATGTCCACAAGAGCCTCGCGCGAACGCAATTCGAGGATGTGGCCTTTGATAATGGTGCCTTCGCGAAAGTCCTTCATGGACTTGGCGATGAGTTCCTGCATTCCAATCATAACGGAGTGGTGTTCCTTAACGGATAAGCCGACCGGGGCGAGGGCAGCGTTGCGATGGCAGCGCGGACGCTCCGGCGGGTTTAGGGTTTGGTTGTTGGTTGATTTCCTTGCGGAGCAGCCGGGATGGATGAAACGCGAGGGAACGAAAAGATACGCAGGTTTCGGCGGGGGACAAGGCTGATTTTTGAGAATTTCTTTGCATTTGCGGGGCAAGTTTTCATGCTGGCGCGCATGTGTTTTCTCCGTTGGTACGTGGCAATGGTTTGCTGGTTGGTGGGTGTCGCGGCCGTCCGCGCCGGGGAGCGCGTCGTCGGCTACGTGCCGAACTGGCACGACCTGCGCGCGTTCGCGGAGACGATTGACTACACCAAGGTCACCCACCTCAACGTGGCCTTCGAGAACCCGGTCAACGACGAGGGTGAACTTTCGTTCAACGACGCGGATGCCGTGCTGGTCGCCGAGGCCAAGGAGAAAGGCGTGCCGGTGTTGGTTTCCATCGGCGGGGGCGGGGTAGCCGGCAACAAAACGCTGCTGGCGCGTTACGCCGGTTTGCTGACGGACGGGCGGCGCGCCAGCTTCGTGGCGAAGCTGGCCGGGTACGTGTCCGCGCACGGTTTCGCGGGGTTGGACGTGGACCTCGAAGGGCCGGGCATCCTGCCGGGTTACGGCGCGTTCATCACCGATCTGGCGGGCGCGCTGAAGCCGCGGGGCAAGCTGCTGACCGCCGCGCTGGCCCGGGACAACGGCGGCGAGAAGGTGCCGGACGCCGCGCTGGGGTCCTTCGATTGGGTGAACATCATGGCTTACGACGCCACCGGTCCATGGAGGCCGCAGACGCCCGGCCAGCATTCTTCCTTCGAGTTCGCGCAGGAAAGCGTGCGCTATTGGCTCGGGCGCGGTCTGGCCAGGGAGAAGGCGGTGCTCGGCGTGCCGTTCTACGGTTATGGCTTCGACAAGGCGTTCCGTGGCGGGCGGGACTATTCCTACCGGGAATTGCTGGAACAGTTTCCCGGCGCGGACCAGCGGGATCAGGTGGGCGAGACGATCTGGTACAACGGCCAGCCGACGATCCGGGCGAAGGCGGCCTACGTCCGCGAACAAGGCTTGGGCGGCGTCATGATCTGGCCGCTCGACGCCGACGTGTCCGGCCCGCGTTCGCTGCTCGGCGCTATTCACGATGCGTTGCATTCGCGCGACGCCGCCTCTCCATCAGAGCACCGTTCGCCGAAGTAGTTGTATCTACGGCGAGACCTACACACCTATTCGAAGGAGCAGTGCACGGGACCCCTGACGACTACTGTATTTGCAGGATTGCGACTCGAAGGGCAGCTCTTAAAATGGGAAACCCCGCCCGGTTCATGAAAAAATCCCTCCGTCCGTTTCTTTTGGCCCAATTCGCGGGCTGCGCGCTCCTGCTCATCGTCGGATCGTCCGCCGCCCGGGCGACCTCCTTCCACTGGAAAAATAATTCTGGCGGCGGCCTGTATTCCGACCCCAACAACTGGGCTCCCGACACGGGCAGCAGCGGGGTTGGCCCGCCGAAAGCGGGCGACGACGCGGGCTTCCCGGGGCAGACCATCGAGTTCAAGGCGGGCGACGCTTCGGCGACGGCGGACGTCAGCCTTAACAGCACGGTGTTCGACCTCACCAGCGGCGGGTACAACGTCTCGGGCGCGGTCACGATCCGCAACAACGCCATCCTCACCGTTTTCGGCTCCGGCAGCCCCGGGAACATCCTCGCCGCCGGGAGCATCGTGTTCAGCCTCGGCGAAGCCATCGAGATCGACTCCGGGGCGCAGCTCTCCACGGGCAGCATCTCGTCGGTGGGAGGCCCGGCGCAAATCTACCTGGAAGGCGGGACGGCGACTGTCTCGGGCCAGACAGCCGCGTTTATCGAGGTCGACGGCGGATCGTTTACGACCGGGAGCGTCCGTTCGACCGGCATCAAGGTCACCCAGCCCCAGACGCAATTCCGGGTGCAGGGCGACCTGACCACGTCGGGCATCTCGGTCAGCGGCCAGGGCAGCGTGGCGAGCGCCGCGACGGCGCTCGCGCCTGGCCAGGTTTCCGTGGACACCGGCGCGGCTCTTTCCATCGGCGGCGCGTTGAGGATCGGGTTCGCGGGCGATGGCTCGACCCTGAGCAACCTCAAGATCAAGAGCGGCGGCTTCGTCGCCAGCGGCACAGCCGAGGTTCCCGGCGGGAACGGCCCCATGATCACGGTCGACGGGATCGGTTCGGACTGGTTCGTCGACAACCTGTTCCAGACCGGCACGGTCGACAACGGCAGCGTGACCGTGACGATGAACCAGGGCGGCCACCTCGACGCGGGGTCGATGGACCTTTCCGTCGCAGCGGACACCACCACCATCATCACGGTGGACAACACCAACCTGCTCGGCTCCGCGTTGAACGTCACACGGGGACCGCTGCGGGTGGGCGTCGGCGGCTACGCTTCCGTCAGCGTGGTCAATGGCCGGGCGACGGTCTCCGGCGGCGCGCCGATCCAGCTCGGCGTCAATCCCGGCAGCGACGGCAGCCTCGGCGTGTACGGCCTCCTCAACACGAAGTTCGACGTCGGCGACACGGCGATCCAGGTGGGCGTCGCCGGGCACGGCGCGCTGTACGTGGGCGACTCTGCCGCGATCACCACCGGCCCGGTGTACGTGGCCGTGCAGCCGACGGCTGGCACGTCCGACAACCCCAGCTCACTCTCCGTGAACGGCAGCCTCTCGCAATTGACCATCCACGGGCCGTTGGTCGTCGCAAAAACCGGCGGGACGGCCCGCGTCACGGCCTCGAACGGCGGCACCCTGATCTCGCAATCGCTGC
Source organism: uncultured Chthoniobacterales bacterium (assembly GCA_964242205.1). GTDB lineage: Bacteria > Verrucomicrobiota > Verrucomicrobiia > Chthoniobacterales > SZAS-18 > CAHJWO01. The sequence goes on along the minus strand of CAXTBX010000001.1, from coordinate 26,541 downwards.
AACTGGGCTTTCGCGGCTCGCTCGATGTCACCGGCGGGCAGATGTTGGTCGGCGCGGGGACGGTGCCTGACGTAGGCACGCTGCTGGTGGCGGGCGGGGGCATTCTGTCGGGCCAGAACCGCGCGCCGGGGACAAACGTCGTGGACCCCGGCGTGACGGGCAACGTCATCATTGGCCCGGGCGGCACGTTCGTGCCCGGCGGCGACCCGAACGTGTTTTCGATCCAGGGCGACTGCGACCTTTCCGGCGGCGAGACGGACTTCGAGATCGGCGGCGCGGGCACGGCGGGCGCGGACTACGGCCAACTCCAGGCCACCGGCACCGTGATCCTCGGCGGCACGCTCGGCCTCGTGCTGCTGCCCGGCTACACGCCCCAGGTCGGCGACACGTTCAAGTTCATCCAGGCCGGAGCGATCAGGGGCAGCTTTGCCAAGATTAACGCGCCTGGCCTGACGGTCAGCCCGGTGGCCAACGCCTCGGGCGGCCTGACCGTCAAGGTGACGGCGGTGTCGACGCTCGCCGCGCCGGTCATCACGAGCGCGACCACGGCCACGGCGGCGGTGGGATCGCCTTTCAGCTACCGGATCATGGCCACCAACTCACCGTCGGGTTACACGGCCAGCGGGTTACCCGCTGGACTGGTGGTGGACGCCGCCAGCGGGCTGATCTCGGGCGCGCCGACAACGGCGGGGACGTTCACGGTGATGCTGAGCGCCACCAACGCCAGCGGCACGGGCACGGCGACGGTCACGTTGACGATTGCGGTGGCGTCCGCGCAGCCCACGGTGACGCTGAGCGCGGCGATCCCGAGCGTGACGGTGGGCAGCGGCGGGTTTGCCGAGTTCTTGCTGACGCTCGACCGGACCGCGAGCGCGGATTTGCACGTTAATTTGCTCATCAAAGGCACGGCGGCGAACGGGCAGGATTATGTGTTGCTTAAGGCGAGCAAGAAGATCAAGGCGGGCAAGACGCAGAAGGCCGTCAAGATCGTGCCGCAGGGCGACCTGGGCGGGGTAGGTAAGAAAACCGTCGTGCTGACGTTGCAACCCGGTGATGGGTACGGCGTCGGCATCAGCGGCAAGGTGAAGGTGAAGATTCTGACAGCGCAGTGAGGATTGTGGGGCGGGTGGCGACCTCGCTTTTTCGAGTGCATCGATTTGCTCCGGCGGGCCGGTGGTGGAAAGTAGTACATGACTCCCCCCGAGCCTCGTTCTTCCTTCGCACCCGTCGAAATGCAGCGCCTGCTCGACGGCGACCAGGCCAGCGTGCGCCAGCGCGTGCGCGCAATCCTGTCCCGGCCCTCGTTCCGGTATCTGCCGGTGACGGCCTCCATCGAGGAGCAGCGCGAAGCGGCGTTCCGGTGGTGCCGGGAGTTGGCCGATGAGAGGGTGGGAATGCTGGCGATTCCGAAGCGGTACGGCGGGGAAGAAGATTTTGCCGCGTTCATGGCCGCGTTCGAGACGGTCGCGTTCCATGACCTGAGTATGACCATCAAGTTTACCGTGCAATTCGGGATCTGGCTCGGGAGCGTGCTGCTGCTGGGCAACGGGCGGCAGCACGAAGCGTATCTGCAGCGGATCGGCACGTTCGAGCTGCCGGGGTGTTTCGCCATGACCGAGATCGGCCACGGATCGAACGTGCGCGAGCTGGAGACGACGGCGATTTACGACGCGGAGGCGGGCGAGTTCATCGTGACGAGTCCGACCTGGACCGCCGGGAAGAATTACATCGGCAACGGGGCGTGCCACGGGCGGCTGGCGACCGTGTTCGCGCAGTTGGAGGTCGGCGGGGAGCGGCACGGAGTTCACGCGCTGCTGGTGCCGCTGCGGGGGGAGGACGGGGCGACCCTGCCGGGGGTGCGAATCGAGGATAATGGCCCGAAGATGGGCGAGAACGGCGTGGACAACGCGCGGATCTGGTTCGACGGCGTGCGGGTCGGGCGCGAGGCGCTGTTGGACCGGTTCGGCGAAGTGGCAGAGGACGGGAGCTACCGGAGTTCGATTGCCAGCGCCGGGGCGCGGTTTTTCACGACGATCAGCGCGTTGGTGGGCGGGCGGATCTCGATTGCGGCGGCGGGGTTGAGCGCGGCGAAAAGCGGGTTGGCGATTGCCGTGAAGTACGCGACGCGGCGGCGGCAGTTCCGCGCGCCGGGGGCGCGGGAGGAAAGCAGGTTGCTGGATTATCCGACGCACCAACGGCGGCTATTGCCGCTGGTGGCGAACGCGTACGCGCTGGACTTCGCGCACAAGTTCCTGGTGCGAAGGAGGGTGGAAACCCAGGGCGGGGGCGACCCGGCGGGGACCAGGGAAGTCGAACTGTTGGCAGCAGGGATCAAAGCCTGGATCACCTGGAACACGACGCGGACGTTGCAGACCTGCCGGGAATGCTGCGGCGGCGAGGGCTACATGAGCGTCAACCGGTTGCCCGCGCTGAAGGCGGACAGCGACATCTTCACGACGTTCGAGGGCGACAACACCGTGCTGATGCTCTGGATCGGGCGGCAGTTGCTAGCGGACGCGGAACGGGCGTTCCACGAAGGGCGGCCCGGGTCCGGCACGCTGCCCGAGCCGAAGGACGAAGCGCAGTCTCACCGCCAACTTTTCGAGGTCCGGGAACGCGCGCTGATCGAGGAGGTACGCGCGCATTTGCGGCGGTTGGCCGGGGAGGGCGTGGGAAATCACGAAGCGTTGAGCCGTCAACAGACGCGGCTTTTGCAGGCGGCGCACGCGCACGTCGAGCGCGTGACGTTGGAGACGTTCGAGCGGGTGGTCGCAACGGAAACGGCGGCGACCCCGGTGGGTGGCGTGTTGGAAGCACTGAAGGAGCTGTTCACGCTGGGTCTGCTCGAACAACACAAAGGTTGGTATCTGGAAGCGGAGTTGCTGACGATTGGGGCGTCGTCCGCGCTGGCGGGGCGGATCGATGAGTTGTGCCGGCAACTCGCGCCGGAGGCCGAGGCGCTGGTGGAGGCGTTCGGGATTCCCGCGCAGTGTCTAGGAGCGCCGATTGCGGGGGTTGAGTGAAGCAGAACTTTAACGCGGAGACGCGGAGACGCGGAGGTTCGCGGAGAACGCGGAGAAGAGGAGGTAATTTTTCGCATCCGTCTGGCGGGACCGTGGAGTATCTGGAAGGATGCACACGCGCTTGCCGGGACGGTGGGTTTTGCTGGGGATGGTTGGTTTGTGCCTGGGAGGCATCGCGTCCGCTCGGGCGGCGGATTCGCCGCGCGACGCGCTCAAGAAAGCGCTAGACCCGTTCATCGACGTGTTCGCGCGGTCGCCCGATGGTTCCAACCACGCGCTGAGCCTGCGGCTGCGACTCGCGGAATCATCCAACCAGCCGCCCGAGTTGCAGGGCAGCGCGCTGGCGTTTCGCGCGCAGTCACCCGACCGCGCGTTTTTTCAGTTCGCGGCAGTCGGGACGATCGTGACCATCGGGCGGCAGGGGGAAAAGGTGTGGGTCGCACCCGCGTCGAAATTGCGGCCCTACCTCGAACGCGCGTCGCAGGAGACGCCGACCAAGGCCGATACCGCGCCGCTGTCGCCGCTGCGGCTCAAGCTGCCCAAGGCGCTGTTTTACTTGGCGTCATACCTGGTCGGGGTGCGGGACGCGGGGACGGCCACCGTGGACGGGGTGACGTACCGCAAAATCGACATTGATCCACCCGACGAGAAGCCAGGGAAGGATAAGTACATACGTTTCTGGGTCATGACGGATCAGGGACGGCTCGCGCGGATGGAGTGGCGCGACGGCGAGACGCACGGGTCCTTGGTGATCGAAGAAGCGAAACTGAGCGCGAGCTTGCCGGGGGAGGCGTTCCAGCCCGAGGCCGCACAACGGGAGGATATGATGGAGTTGCCCGTGCCGCGTTTCCGGCAGTTGATGCGGTTGGTGAACAAAGAGGAAGAGAAACGGGCGAAGGCGCAGGTCGAGGAGCAGCGGAAAGCGAAAGGGTGAAGGTGGATCGTGACCTCCGGGCACGATGGGTTCTCTTTGCGGCGAAGCCGCCTAGCCAATCGACGCGTCATTCGGACAGTCAGGCCGCTACGAGGCGGTGTGTTGCCATCGCGCCCGGAGATCGCGATCCACCTCGCAAATTGCCCAGCGTGATGCTTTCCAGCCAGCGGCTTAAGCCGAAATTGGCGAAGTTTTACGCGATTTCGAGGTGTGAAAAAATTCTCGGCGGTTTTGCAATAAATTGCTTGTCACTAATCTGATAAGTCCTTAATCCCCTCGCCTGAATACGGGACCGCGCACGGCGCACCCCGACCGCAGCCACCCTTTACAGAAAGGAATCCGACCAATGAAGACCCACGCTCTCCGCTCCACTGCCGCCGCCCTCGCGGGCGTCCTGGCCTTGGGTTCGCTCCCGATGGCCCGCGCCGGCATCGAAACCACCTCCGACGGCAAGGACAAAAAAACCGTCGTCGAAAAGAAGGATGAATCGCGCATCAAATTCAGCGTGTTCATCGAATCCGGCGTCGAAGGCAACGTCAGCGATCCCGACGACCACATGAACTTTGGCCGCGCGTTCGACGACCGCGCCAACGAGCCGATGCTCAACCAGGCCACAGTCACCATCGAGCGGGCGCTCGCCCCGGAACCGGGCAAGTTCGACTTCGGCTTCAAGCTCCAGGCCGGTTACGGTAGCGACGGGCGCTACATCAACACGCTCGGCACGCTCGAAAACGTGCAGCACGACATCGTGCAGCCCTACGTCGTGGAGGCCTACGGCAACGTCCACACGCCGCTGAGCTTCATGGGGAAGGACTCCAGCCTGGACTTCCGCTTCGGCCAGATGGTTACACTGCTCGGCCTGGAAACCATCGATCCGCGCACGAATTACTTTTATTCGCACAACTACATCTTCAACTTCGGAATCCCGCTGCAACACCTGGCGGCGCTGTTCACGCTGCACGCGAACCCGACGTTTGACCTCTACGCGGGCATCACGCGCGGCACGAACACGTCGATCTACGACAACAACGGGCGCGCGGCGTTCATGGGCGGGTTCGGGGTCAACGGGTTGCTCGGCGGCAAGCTAAGCCTGCTGTTCACGACGCACGACGGGCCGGAGAACCCGCGCGAGTCGTTCGGAGCGTTCTCGTACAACGGCAGCGGGTTCGTGCACCGGGACGATTTCCGGTACTACAACACGGGCGTCATCACCTACAAGCCGACCGACAAGCTGACGGCCATCACGGAGCTTTGCTACACGTACGACGACGGCTTTGACGCGAGCTTCTACGGCGGCGCGGAAACCGTGGCCTACGCGGTCAACGACAAGCTGACGGCGGCGGTGCGGCTGGAGGCCGTGCGCGACAGCGAGGGGTTCTACGTGGCGCAGTTCGGGCGCAACGACGATTTCACGAATCTAGAGCGCGGGGTGTTTCCGCTGGACAACCGGACGGTAGGCGGCGGGCCGAATACGTACCTCGAAGCGACACTGGGCGTGCAGGTCAAGCCGACGAAGTATCTGACGATCCGCCCAGAAGTGCGCGGGGACTACGCGACGAGCAGCCACAGCAACCCCTACGATGATTCGAGCAAGCAGTGGTCGTTTACCGTGGGGACGGACGTGATCATTTCGTTCTGAGGCAGCAGCAAGGAGAATTAAGGGAATAAGGAAAATCGCGCCCGGTGTAAGGCCCGCTTGTCTGGGGGTTTTGCGCCGGGCGTCTGCGCTTTTGGGAGATGGATCGTGACCTCCGGGCGCGCTGGGTTCAGGAGGTGGATGGCGGCCTCCGGGCACCATGGGTTTAGTTGCGGCGCAGCCGCCTAGCTGATCGACGCGTCCATTCCAGACAGCGAGGCAGCTTCGCTGCTTGGATTTGCCATGGCGCCCGGAGGTCGCCATCCACCTTGCGCTTCAGGACCCCAAACGCTTGAGCCAGTAACGGCCCATCAGCTTGAAGAAACGCGCCGTGTCGCGCACCGGATGGATCGAACTCGTTTCCTCGCCGTACACCGTTGAAATCGGCACCGCGCCGATCCGTTCACCCGCCCAGGCCGTGAGGACGAGCATTTCCGTCTCGTAGTCGAACCGGCCCGCCTTGTCGCCGGTCAGCAAACGCGGGACGAGGTCGCGGTGGAGCAGGCGGAAGCCGCATTGCGTGTCCGGGATGTGCTGGCCGCACAGGAGGCTGATCTGGCCGGACATGAAGCGGTTCGTGGCCAAGCGGTTCCAGGGCATCGTCTCGACGTGGTGCATCCGGTTGCCGAGGAGCATCCGGCACTCGGGATGCTGCGCGACGGCGTCGAGGAAGCGCGGGATTTCCTCGGGCAGATGCTGGCCGTCGGCGTCGAGGACGAGGATATAATCCGCGCCGCGCTCGGCGAGGGTGCGCAGGCCGGTCTGGAGGGCCATGCCTTTGCCCTGGTTGGTCGCGTGGACCACGACCTCGGCTCCAGCCCGGCGGGCGTGGTCGGCGGTGGCATCGCCCGAACCGTCGTCCACGACCAGCGTTTCGGGGAGATGGATGCGCGTGCGCGCAACCACGTCGGCGATAAAACGTTCTTCCTTGTAGGCGGGGATAAGGGCGGCGACGCGCATGGGCGTCCCACCCTTAACTGCAATCTCCGTGCCGCCGACAAGCCTTATCGCAAGACTTCGTCCGAAAATCACTGCTTGGCTGTAGCCACGGCGCTCCGTCGCCGTGTGAGCGTTTGGCACGGCGACGGAGCGCCGTGGCTACAGTTTCGTCAACTCTCTATCCCTCGCGTGGCGGCACCGGGTGGAAATCGCTCGCGTGGTAGCTCGAACGCACCAGCGGACCGCTCGCCACGTACTCGAAACCCTTGTTCCGCGCGATCTCGCCGTAGAGGTCGAACGTCTCCGGCGGGATGTAGGCCACCACCGGGAGATGCTGCGTCGTCGGGCGCAGGTATTGGCCCAGAGTGAGCACCTGAACGCCGTGCGCGCGGAGGTCGTCCATCGCCTGAAAAAGCTCGTTCTCGGTTTCGCCCAGTCCCAGCATCAGACCGCTCTTGGTGACGACTTTGGGCGAGATTTCCTTGGCGCGCCGGAGGACCTGGAGGGAGGTCTGGTACTTCGCGCGCGAACGGACCAAGGGCGTGAGGCGTTCGACGGTTTCGAGGTTGTGGTTGAAGATTTCGGGACCGGCGTCGAGCACGACCTTGAGGCAATCGCCCTGCGCGTGGAAATCTGGCACGAGCACCTCAATGACCATTTTCGGATCGACCGCGCGCACGGCCTGGATCGTCTGGGCAAAATGGAGCGCGCCGCCGTCCTTGAGGTCGTCGCGCGCGACGGCGGTGATGACGACATGCTTGAGACGCATCCGGCGCACGGCCTCGGCAACGCGCTGGGGTTCGTCGGCCTCCAGCGCGAAGGGCTTGGCCGTGGAGACGGCGCAAAAGCCGCAGGCGCGCGTGCAGCGGTCGCCCGCGATCATGAAAGTCGCGGTGCCCTGGCTCCAGCATTCCCAGCGGTTCGGGCACTGGGCGGACTCGCAAACCGTGTGCAGTTTCAGGTCGCTGACCAGGGCTTTCGTGGAGAAAAAGACCGGGTTGGAGGGCAGGCGGACCTTGATCCAGTCGGGCTTTTTATCAACGTGCAGGGCGGGGTCGATCTTCGCGCAAGACATGGTGGTGTGGATAACATGCAGGCGGCGGGGGCGGATTGCAACCTTGCCGGGCCGGGCGGGGCTTGGTAGGGTGCCACGATGGCAGAGATTCTCGAACAGCTTGCCATTCGGCAGATCGTCACTCTCATGACAGTGGAGACGTACCATCGTTTAGCCGAACTCGGGCCGGACGTTCAACCCATCGAACTCATCCGGGGTGTCGTGGTAAACAAAGTCGATAAAATTGGCCGTTCGCAGCTTCACATCCACCTGATTCGCCGCCTCTACGATTTGCTCTTGGATTTTGCGAGAACGGCGGATGTTTTCGTCACGAAGGAAGACCCCCTGACTTTGGCGGACTCCGAGCCGGAGCCTGACCTCGCCGTCATCGCGGGCCGCAGCAGGGACTACGATCACATCCGTTTGACGACGGCGCTGTTTGCCATCGAAGTGGCCGTTACCAGCTTGGAACTCGACCGCGCGAAGGCCTTTCTCTACGCGGAAGCCGATATTTCTGAATATTGGATCGTGCTGGCGCGGCAAGGAGCCGTGGAAGTTTGTACTGAGCCGGTGGCGGGCGTTTACCAGCGGTGCCGGACGTTCCGACGGGGCGAGGTGATCACGTGTGGCGTCCTGCCCGGGTTGCGGGTGGACCTTGGGGAGTTGTTCGGGGAGTGAGGAAAAGCTGGTAGGGACGGCTCTCCGCAGCCGTCCGTGGCGCGTGTGGTAGATGGAAGAGCGTTGAACGCCAAGTTGCGCCCGCACCGACGAAGCGAGGTTCGCGGACGGCTGCGGAGAGCCGTCTCTACCAGCACCTATTCATTTAAATAAGGGTTGAACTCGCGCTCGTCGCCAATCGTCGTCGCCGGACCGTGACCGGGATAGACCACGATCTCATCGGGGAGGGGGAGGAGCTTTTCTCGGATGCCGCGCAGGAGCAGCGCGTGATCGCCGCCGGGGAGGTCCGTGCGGCCGATGCTACCCGCGAAGAGCACGTCGCCGCCGTAGATGATTCCCGCCGGTTCGTCGTGGAAACACACGCTGCCCGGACAGTGGCCGGGGATGAAAAGAATTTTGTAGTGCACGCCCGCGAAAGGCGCGGTAGTCGCCTCGTCGATGTGGACGCCGCCCGGCGCGTCGAGCGGCTCGAACTCAATGCTCAGGCCGTAGCGGCGGTAGGCGTTGCGATCGACGAGAAGCGGCGTGCCGTCCACGTGGAAGTAGTAGGGGCAGCCGTGCTCGCGGACCAGGGCGGCGGCGTCGTGGACGTGGTCGATGTGCGCGTGGGTGAGCAACAGGGCGTCGAGTTTCCAGCCCTGCGCGCGGACCCATTCGGCGCTGCCTTCGGGGGCGTCGATGAGCAAGCGGCCGCCGGGCGTCGGGAGGGCGTAGGCGTTGGTCTGGAAGAAGCCACCGGTGTAGATGTCCATGAAAGGCAGAAGGCAGAAAGTAGAAAGGGGATGCGAGTGGGGGAACCTCGCACAAAGTTCACAAAGGAGAGAGGTGAAGTGGTGGGACGCATGATTTTATCTCGAATCATCGTGGGAAGGTCCTTCGGCTCGTTACACTCGCTCAGAATGACAGAAATTTATTAAGGTCACGCGTTCACCCACAACCCACAACCCACATCCGCATCCGCATCCCGCATCCCGCATCAGGTTTCGCCTTCAATCCTCCTCGTCCGTGTTTGCTTTGGCGCTTATTTCGATGAATATTGCCGCCGCGCACTAAAATCGCTGCGATTCTGCTAGTCTGCCCGTTCGTTTCAGCTTCTGCCCATGACGAAATTTCCGCTCTCCCTGGCCGCTGTTTGTTCGCTGCTGCTCTCGCTCCCCCTCTCCGCCTGCCGCGCCGCCGATAACTCACCCGCCCCGGGCACCATCGGCCTCTCCGTCGCCAAGGCCTTGGAACAACTCCATTACACCCGTCACCAACTCGATGATGGCGTGTCCGACCGGCTGCTCAAACTGTATCTGGACACCTTGGATTACAACAAACTGTTCTTCACCCAGAAGGACATCGACGAGTTCAACGACAAGTACGATCACCAGCTCGACGACGCCATTTTCAACGCGGATTTGCAACCTGCCTACACGATCTATGACCGTTACCTGAAGCGCGTCGAGGAGCGCGTCGGTAAGATCAAGACCTCGCTCAAGAGCGACAAATTCGACTTCGACGGCAACGGCACCATCGAGCTTTCGCGCCAGAAATCGCCCTGGCCCAAGGACGACGCCGACGCCGACCGCATTTGGCACGACCGGATCGAGAACGAACTGCTCACCGAGAACCTGACCGACCAGGCTGCCGCCGAAAAGGCCGATGCCGATAAGGACAAGGGCAAAGAAAAAGACAAGGATGCCGCCAAGAAAGAGCACGAGTCGCCCGAGATGCGCATCACCAAGCGTTACGACCGGCTGTTGCGCACGCTGCACGAGCAGACCAAGGAGGACGAAACCAAGTATTTCCTCAACGCGCTGGCGCTCGCCTACGATCCGCACAGCGAGTACATGAGCCCGAGCGAGATGGATAATTTCTCCATCCAGATGCGGCTCTCGCTCATCGGCATCGGCGCGATGCTGCGCAAGGAAGACGAGTACAGCAAGATCATCGAACTCGTTCCCGGCGGTCCGGCGGCGGTCGGGGGCAAGCTCAAGGTCGATGACCGCATCACGGGCGTCGCGCAGGGCAACGAGGCGTTCGAGGACGTGGTGGACATGAAACTCGACAAGGTGGTCGAGAAGATCCGCGGCAAGAAGGGCAGCACCGTGCGCTTGCAAGTCATCCCGGCGGGGACCACCGACATGAGCAAGCGCGAGATCATCTCCATCGTGCGCGACGAGGTGAAACTAACCGAGGGCGAGGCGCGTGCGGAGATCATCGAAAAACCGAACGCGCAGGGCGGCGTCGACAAGCTCGGGTGGATCACCCTGCCCGGTTTCTACGCCGAGATGGAGCGCACGCGCTCGGGCAAATCCAAGAGTACCACGGCGGACGTGCGGCGGCTGTTGGACCGGCTCAACAAGGAGGGGATCACCGGGCTGGTGATGGACCTGCGGCGCAACGGCGGCGGGTCGTTGGACGAAGCCATCAAACTGACCGGCCTGTTCATCAAAAAAGGGCCGGTGGTGCAAAGCAAGGATTACAACAAGAAGACCGAGGTGATGAGCGATACCGATCCGGACATCACCTACGGTGGGCCGATGGTCGTGCTGACGAGCCACCTGAGCGCGTCGGCGAGCGAAATTTTCGCCGGGGCGTTGCAGGACTACGGACGCGCGACGGTCGTGGGCGACAAGAACACGTTCGGCAAGGGGACTGTACAGACGCTCTTTGAAGTGGGACGGCTGATGTCGCCGTTCGGGTTCAAGCAGGCCGATGCGGGCGCGCTGAAGCTGACGATCTCGAAGTTCTATCGTCCGAGCGGGCAGAGCACGCAGCTCAAGGGCGTGGAGAGCGACGTGGTGTTGCCCTCGCGCTACGCGCATCTGGAAGTGGGCGAAGACGCGCTGAAGTACCCGCTGGGTTACGACACCGTGGCCAAGGCCGACTACGAAAAATGGAACGGGCCGCAGCCCGACCTGGAGGATTTGCGCGCGAAGTCGTCGGCGCGGGTGAAAAACGACCCGGAGTTTCGCTATTTGCAGCAGGACATCGACCGCATGGAAAGCCGGATCAAGGAGAACACGTTGTCGCTGAACAAAGACGAGCGGCAGAAACAACTCGCGGCGGACAAGAAGCGGGTCGAGGACATCAAGGCCGAGCGGCTGGCGCGGCACATCGACAAGCCCGTGACGTATGCGCTGACGCTGGCCGACGTGGACAAACCGAAGTTGGAGCGCGTCGCGGCAGCGGTGGACAAAAAGAAGGACAAGGAAAAAGACAAGATTGCCAAGGCGGACAACGCTGACGCCAAGGCGCAGGACCCCGTGGCGGCATCGGGTGACGGCGGCGACGCGGATGACCTGGACGACGCGGAGTTGAACGCCAAGGAAAAGCCCGACGCCGTGGACCCGATCAAAACGGAGAGTCTGTCGATCATTGAGGACATCATCGAGCAGGGTCGGCACGGGAAGCTAGCGACCACTGCGGCGGGGACCAACGCGGCGGCGGCTCCAGCGAAGGGAAAGGAGTAATCCCCTCTTGGCAGTTCATCCGGCAAAGACCGGGGAAGCTCCAGTTTCCAGGACGAGTGCGTTCCCAAGCCGAAGCTTGGGAACGAGGAGCGGGCCAAGCCGGATTAACCCCGAGGGATGGTATCACCACACTTAGGGGTGGTATTCATCCCGGTGCTGCTTCTGGTTGTAGGGCATTTCCCGCTTGGGTAAGCCCTGTTCTGGAGGCAAAGCGGGAAGGTCCTTCGGCTCGCAAGACTCGCTCAGGATGGACATAGCTTCTGGGGCAGGGCGCATACAACCCACAACACGGCTTACATCTCACATCCGGAAGCCAGCGTCCTGGTCCGGTGTTCTCCCCTCACTCTTCCCGCAGCGCCGTCAGCGGATCGACCTGCGTCGCCCAGCGCGCCGGCAGATAATTCGCCAGCAGCGCCACCACCGTCAGCAACCCGACCACCGTCGCAAACGTCAGCGGATCGCTCGCGCCCACCCCGAACAGCAGGCTCGTCAAAAGCCGAGTCAACCCGAGCGCGCCGATCACGCCCACCACGATGCCCACGCCGATCAGCCTCATGCCGCCGCCGATGATCAGGCGGAACACATCGCTGCGCTGCGCGCCCAACGCCATGCGGATGCCGATCTCGCGCGTGCGTTGCGCCACGCCGTAGGCCGTCACGCCGTAAATGCCGATGGCCGCCAAGATCAGCGCCAAACCCGCGAAACTCGCCAGCAAAATCGCCATCAACTGCCGGTCGGCCACCGCGCGCTTGACCACCGCGTTCATCTCCAGCCATTCGCCGATGGGCTGGTCAGCATCGACCCCACGCACCGCCCCGCGAATCGCCAGTTCCAGGCTTTTCGTCTGTTCGGGCTTGGCCGCGCGCACGTACACGTTCATGAACGGACCGGCGCGTTGGTACATGGAGAAATACATTTCCGGGTGGGGCGCTTCCGCCGGGCTGACCGTGCGGATGTCGGCCACGACGCCGATGATCTCCGTCACCGTCGGGTCGGACGCCGTGCAGACCATTTTCTGGCCGACCGCGTTGCCGTCGGGAAAGAGTTTCTTCGCCATGCTCTCGCTGATGAGCAGCACCGGCGGCGCGCCTTTGCGGTCCTGTGCCGTGAAACCGCGCCCCTGCACGATGGGGATTTCCAGCGTTTTGAAGTAGTCGGGGCTGGCATAGCAGCAGTAGGCCGTCGTGCGCTGGTCGGGCGAGGCGGGCGGGTGACCCACCACCGAGTAAAACATGTTGAGTGCGCCCGTCAGCGGCCCGTACACCGCCACCGCCGAACGCTGCACGCCGGGCAGAGCGTTGACACGCTCGACCACACGCTCGAAAAATTGCGCCTGTCTCTCGACGGTCGGATAGCGTTCGGTGGGCAGGTTCACGTCTACCGTGGCGATCCCGACGGGATTGAACCCCATGCGCACGTGCCCGAGTTGCCAGAGGCTCGTCAGCAACAGGCCCGTACCGGTCAGGAGCACGAGCGAGAGCGACACCTGCGCGACGAGCAGCGCCGCGCGCGTGCGGCCTTGGCGCACCCCGCCCACGCTGCCGCGCCCGCCGGATTGTTGCAGCGCCTCGCCCGCATGACCCCAGGCGGCGTGCAGCGCCGGGGCGACGCCCAGCAGCACCCCGGCCACCACCGACACCGCCAGCGTGAACAGCAGCGTCAGGCCGCTCAGGTGGACCTCCTGCGCGCGGGGAATCACCTCCGGGCCGAGGCCGTGTGCGAGATCGACGCACCACAGCGCCAGCAGCGTGCCCAGCGCGCCCGCCAGCAGCGTGAGCAACAGGCTCTCGGTCAGGAACTGGCGCGTGAGCCGCCAGCGGTCCGCGCCGAGCGCCGCGCGGATGGCGATCTCCTTACGGCGGCCCGCCAGGCGCGCGAGCAGCAGGTTGGCGACGTTGACGCAGGCGATGAGCAGCACGCAACTGACCGCGCCCGCCAGCGTGTAAAAGAGCGGGCGCGTGCGGCCTACGACGAGTTCCTGCAACGGCGCGGCCTTCGACCCGGCGGGGGCGTCGACGTGGTCGGGAAACGTCTGCCGGTAACGCGCTGCGAGGACCCGCAGGGCCTCGTTCGCACGGTCCAACCCGACACCAGGTTTCAGGCGCGCGAAGCCGTTGAGCACGCCGCTGCCGCGCTGCATCATGGCGGGCGGATACTGGTGGCAGTTGAGCACGCCGGGAGCGAACACGTCAGTCTGGTCGAACGGGATCGACAGGGGCGCGGCGAGGACGCCGACCACGGTGTAAGGCGTGTTGTTGAAATTGACGGTTTGCCCGACGATGCCGGGGTCACTGGCGAAGCGCCGTTGCCAGCAGGCGTGGCTCAGGACGGCGACCTGCGCCGCGCCGACCTGGTCCTCGCCCGGCAGGAACAGGCGGCCCAGCGACGGCTGGACACCGAGAGTCTGCAAGAGGTGCCCGGTGACGAACGCGCCGTAGAGTTGCACGGGGTCACCGTGGCCGGTCAGCGTGAAGCCGTCGAACAGGCCCGCGCCGAGGTCCGCGAAGATGTCTTGCTGCTCGCGGATCTGCTCGAAGCGCGGGTAGGAGATGGCCGGGGCGTCCTCGACGACGCCCTTGTTCGGTTCGGTGTGCCAGAGGGCGACCAAGCGGTCGGAGTCCGGGTAGGGCAGGGGCCGCAGAAGCACCGAATGGATGAGACTGAAGATGGCGGTGTTCGCCCCGATGCCCAGCGTGAGGGTCAGCAGCGCGATGAGCGAAAAGACGGGCTGCCGCAAGAGCATCCGGGCGGCGTAACGCAGGTCGTGTAAGAACGTTTGCATGGCGATGAAAGGCCGATGGTTAGCAGCCGGGGTCTTTTAGCAACGGCTGTGCCAGCGCGGAGTGCAAACGGTTGGTCTGCTGGTGTTTTGGGCGGTGGTGGAGAGGGGCCAATGCTCAGGGAACCAGAGAAGATCCCGGTTTCGGGACGGCGGCGTCCCGCGATTGGTACGCGCAGGGCAGTGACGGCGAAGGTGGATCGTGACCTCCGGGCGCGATGGCAAAACATCGCCGCGCAGCGGCCTGACTGTCTGGATGAAGCGTCTAGCAAGGCGGCTGCGCCGCATTGGAACCCATCGCGCCCGGAGGTCGCCATCCACCTTTGCGCCATCCACCCCCGCACGCTCGATTTACCTCACTGACCGACGATCTTGACCTTGACCTTGCCCGGCGTACCCACCAGATACCCGTCGCCGGGTTGCAGCGTCAACACCACCGTTCGCTTGACCCCGGTGCCCGCGCCCACGCCCAGCGGCGTGACCTTGATCGGCTTGCCGGTCTTGCCCGCCTTGATCTTCTTGGTCGTCTTGAGCTGCACGTAGTCCGTGCCGTTGGCGGCGGTGCCCTTGATCGTGAAATTCACGATCACGTCATGGTCCAACGGCGCGGGCAGCGTCAGCGTGAACACGCCCTGCGCACCCGTGCCCGCCGTGACCGTCGGCACCGTCGCCGCGAGCGTCACGCTCGGCAGTTCGCTGGCGTCCAGCGTGGCCTGCGCCGTGTTGTCGACCACGTTGGCGTCCACCACCGATCCGGTGGCCGTCGCCGTCGTGACCAATGATCCTGTCGTGTTCACCCGCGCGACCACGTCGAACGCCGCCGTTCCGCCGTCCGGCAGCGCCCCGACGTACAGCGTGACCACGCCGTCCACCGCGCTCGCGCCGCCGGTTGCGCTCACGAACGTCAACCCTGCCGGAAGCGTGACCTTGAGGGCCACCCCCGCCCCCGCCGCGGGCCCGTTGTTCTTGACGCTGGCCGTGTAGAGGACCAGCTGGTTCAGGAAGGACTGCGTGGTCGACCCCGCGAGCGTCACGCCCAGGTTGTCGGCCTGCTCGGCGGGCGTGGCGACGAAGACCGCGCCATAACGCGGCAGCCCGTCGTGCCCCTGGAAAATCGAACCCGCGCCGAACGCGATGCGCCCGTTGCTCAACGCGTGCGCGCCCAGCGTGATCCCGGCGATCTTGATGCCGTCCAGGAAATCGTTGACCCCGACGACGCGCGTGATCGAACCATCGGCTTTGGCGACGTAGAGCGCGCCGAACTGCCCGGCGCTCGCGTTCGTGCTGGTGACGAATGCCACCTGCCCGCCGTCCGCCGAGAAAACGGAGTTGTGGAACGTCGTGGCCCGGGTGGAACCCGCCAGGTTGGTCTGCGTGTCGACGATCTTGGTCACGCTCGTGCCGTCGAAGCCCGCCGGCTGCAAGGCGTAGATGCCTTCGGTCCCCGAACCGTCGTACCCCGCGAACACGTACCGGCCAGTCTGGTGGTCGAACTGGGAGAAACCGGTGTAATAGTTTGCGGTGGTCTCGGGCGACTGGCCGCCGGGCAGCGGGGTGGAGGGAGAGGCGAGCAGCGCGGGCGCGGATAGGCCGCCCGCTTCCGGAGACGTGAACAGACCGTAAGGGCCAAAGACCGTGCCGCCGTGAAAAAGCGCCAGGTGGTTGTGCAGCGCGGCGGTGTAATACTGCCCGACCGGGAAGGGGCGGGGCGTGCCCTCAGTGTTGCGGTCGGCGAGGCGAACCAGGTTCGTGCCATTGAGGTGGACGGAGTAGATGCCGTCACCAGCGGCGTCCGTGGTGCCGTGGAAGGCGATGATCCCGGCTTCGTAGTCGAAGTCGCCGTCGTTGAAGCCGGCGGTGAGCATGTTGTTGCCGTTGGCGGCGACGAAGGGGCCGCCGCTGGCCTCGGGGGCAATCGTGTGGTAATCCACCACTTTCGAGACCGCGCCGCCGCCGGTCGGGACCGTGTAGATACCGCCGTGGAGATGATGACCGGGGTCGGCGGGGACGCTGTCGAGTCCCTCGAAGAAAACGAGGCCGTCTTTGGTCCGAGCGGTTTGGTCGTTCAGGCGCGAGAAGTTGCCGACGCCGCCGGGGACCGGGGTGCGGAAGTCGATGAGCTTGACCGGCGCGCCGACGCCACTGGCGCTGGCCGACCAGAGCGAGTTGTCGTTGCTAGCGAGGTCCTGAAAAATAAGGGTGTCGCCGTCCAGCGTGGGGGTGGCCAACGGGAAGCCCGTGTAGAAGTTGCCTAGGCCGTCCGGGCGGACGGTTTCGTTGTCGATGATCTTGGTGAAGACGTAGCCGCCTTGCGCCAGGGACGAAGCGGCGGGCAGCCCGAGCGCTAGCAGGGCGGAAACGGTAGCGGCGAATAGACGGCGGAAGAGCAGGATTACAGGGAGCATGGCGTTGGCAAGCGATGATCAGGAACGAAAGGCGTCTCCATCCTCTCCCGGCCACGCGGATGCCCACCGCGATTTTGGAGCGACAAAGACGCCTTAACACGAAGAAGCTAGTAAACCGCTAGGGAGCCGTCAATACCTCGTTCGGAGTAGTCCGGGGCACCGCCAGGGTAGGAACAGCGGTTCGGCACGGACGCACGGACGGCGCGGAACCGCCGTCCCTAACCCGGCCTTCGCGTGCAGAACCGCCTTGTTATCCGGGGTGGCAAGCGGTACATTACCAGCAGGCGGACGGGAGGCCTTTTCCACAAGCTCCCGCCGGACCTGGGTCCCCTGAAAACCCTCGAAGCCAGCCTCCGCATCCCTGACCTGTGGCAGCAACAGGCCGTCGGCGCACTGCGCGCCGGGCGCGACGTGGTCGTCCATGCGCCCACCGGCAGCGGCAAGACCTACGTGTTCGAGCTGCTTTATGGGTCGCTCAAGGGTCAGGCGGTTTACACGGTGCCCACCCGTGCGCTGGCCAACGACAAGTACGCCGAGTGGCGAGCCGCCGGGTGGGACGTGGGGATTTGCACGGGCGACGTGTCAATCCACCCCACCGCGCGCGTGATCGTCGCCACGCTCGAAACCCAACGCAGCGCGCTCTTGCACGGTCGCGGGCCGCGCGTCTTGATCATCGACGAATACCAGATGCTCGGCGACGCGCACCGGGGGGCGAACTACGAGCTTTCCCTGGCGCTCGCGCCGCCCGCGACGCAGCTCCTGTTGCTCAGCGGCAGCGTCGGGAACCCTGGCGACGTGGCCGCGTGGCTGCGGCGGCTTGGGCGCGACGTGGAACTGGTCGTCCACACCGAGCGGCCCGTGCCGCTGGAGGAAGCCGTGCTCGACGCGCTGCCCTACCAGTTGGACGCGCGCTCCTACGGCTACTGGCCGCGCCTGGTGGCCAAGGCGCTGCTGGCGGACCTGGGGCCGATCCTCGCGTTCGCGCCCCGGCGACTGGCGGCGGAGGACCTGGCGCGCGACCTGGCGGCGGCGCTGCCGGTGGACGATCCGCTCGTACTCTCGCCCGAACAGGCGCTCCTCGCGGGCGAGAAACTGGCGAAACTACTGCGCAAAAGGGTCGCTTATCACCACAGCGGGCTGAGCTACGCCACGCGGGCCGGGCTGATCGAGCCGCTGGCCAAAGCGGGGCAACTGCGCGCGGTCGTGGCGACGACGGGGCTCGCGGCGGGCGTGAATTTTTCGATGCGTTCGGTGCTCGTGACCGACACGCGCTACAACGTGCGCAACTTCGAGCGCCACCTGCTGCCCGAGGAATTGTTGCAGATGTTCGGGCGCGCGGGACGGCGCGGCTTGGACGAAAGCGGGTTCGTGCTGGTCGCGCCGGGGCGTCCGCGGTTGGAGGACGCGCGGCCCAAGACGTTGCGGCGGGGCAACCAGATCGATTGGCCGACCCTGCTCGGGGTGATGGAGGCGGCACGCGGGCGGGGCGAGACGCCGCTGGCGGCGGCGGCGGAACTCTGCGCGCGGCTCTACAGCTTGCAAAAGGTGCCGCTGGGCGTGGAGCGCAGCGTCGCCGACGGGCCGAGGCCGTGCGGGTTGTGGGTGGACGCCGAGCGCACGCGGCTGGCGAGGCCGCAGAGCGTGGAAGTGCTCAACTCGCGCGGGGAGTGGGAAGCGCCGGGCGAGGAGGGGACGGTAACGCTGGGGGAGCTGTGGATTGCACACCGGGCGGCGGAGAATACCTCGACTAACTTCAACGGTGAGAACTTGGCTCCAAAACGCTGTCATCCTGAGCGGAGCGAGGCACGAGCGCAGTCGAAGGGCCTTCCGCCGCCGGAGGCAAACGATGATCTGCCCTACAGCGCCGAAACAACCGTCAACGTTGCGCTGCCGCAGGCCGGAAGGTCCTTCGACTCCGGGCTGATGCCCTCCGCTCAGGATGGCAGCGTTTTTCCCGAACGTCCTCGCATCCTGTCTTATCGTCCTGCCCTGCGCGACGTAAAATTCGCGCGGGGGGTGGGGCGGGGGAACCTGTGCAAGTTGTGGTCCGAAGATGGACGCTCGTGGACCTACGGCCGCGAACTGCCGCTGGCCGTCATCCTCAGCGAACACGAGGTTCGTTTCGTCAAAGGGATGCGCGCCGCGCTCGAAGCACTCGGCGACGAATGGCGCGGGCGCAACTTCCCGCCCGGCGGGCGCCTGGGCCGAGCGGTGTTCGACGAACGCATCGCGCCACTCGTTCCCGCGCTGAGCGGTGGAGGCGCGCTGCTGCGCATCGTCGAACGCGGCGGCGTGCTCGTCGCGCAGGCCGATTTTTCCGCCGTCACGACCCGCGCGGGCGTGGACTCCCACGGACGCGCGCTGCACGACCCACCCGTGCGCAAAAACTACCCGGCGTGCTGTCAGACGTGTCCGCAACTGACCGTTTGCGAGGGTGGCGACCCGGCCATGACCCCGGCGCTCGCCTGGCGCAAGCTCGGCCTGATCGAACCCGACGGCACGCCGACCCGGCGTGGGGTGATCTTCTCGTTTTTCAACCACGGCGAGGGTCTGGCGGTCGCCGCTGCGTTGGAGCAATCCGCGAAAGATTATCCCATCGAAAACCTGATCTACGACCTTGCCAACCTGCGCGCCGGACACCGCTTCACGCCCGAGGGCGAGAATCCGCACGGCGGACGCCTGGGCAACGTCTGCGCGCGGACCTACGCGCGGGCGGACCATCCGGGATACCTCGAAATGGGTGTGCCGCCGGACTACGGCGACGGCGCGGCGGAAGCCGTGGGCGAACTCGCGCTGCATCCCGGCGGCAAGCATCGCCTCTTGAACGATCTCTTGCGGCCCGGCGACCTGGAACGCGCGTTGACGGAGTGGCGCAGCCTGCTCCTGCACGTCGCGGTCGCACCGGATTATCCGTGGGACCGCTGGCAGGCGCTCCAGGCGGCGGCGCGGCGGCTGGTCGACACGGTGGAGGGCAACGCGCTGCCGACGTTCCCGCCGCTCAGCGCTGCGCAGCAGCGGCGGTATCAGCACCGGCTGTTTTTGAAGGCAGAGAGCAGAAGGTAGAAGGAGAGACAAAAAGCAGGCGGCAAAAGTCGGCGAAGTCGGAAAAGCAGCTCCGGTCTCCGGCTTTACTTCTGCCTTCTGCCTTCTACCTTCTGCCTTTCCCATATGCGCCGTCTTGTCATTATTGACCATCCCCTCGTCCAGGTGAAACTCGGCAGCCTGCGCGACCGCAACACGCCGTCCACGGAGTTTCGCCGGGCGCTGCGCGAGACGGCGGCGCTGATGTTCTTCCTCGCCACCGCCGACCTGCCCACCGCTGCCGACATCGTCCAGACGCCGCTCGCCCCGTGCGCGACCGTGCGCCTGGAACGCCCGCTGGTGCTCGCGCCCATCCTGCGCGCCGGGCTGGGCTTGCTCGAAGGCGTGTTCGACCTCGTCGCCGAAGCCCAGATTGCCCACCTCGGCATGTACCGCGACGAAGCGACGCTCCAGCCCGTCACCTATTATGCCAAGGTTCCGCCCGAGATCGAACGCGCCGAAGTCATCCTGCTCGACCCCATGCTGGCCACCGGTCACAGCGCGGCGGCGGCGGCGTCGGCGCTCAAGGAAAAAGGCGCAGTGAACATCCGTTTCCTGTGCCTGGTGAGTTGCCCGGCGGGCATCGATCATTTCCATTCGCAGCATCCCGACGTGGCAATTTACACGGCGGCGGTCGACGAACGGCTCAACGAAAACGGCTACATCGTGCCGGGCCTGGGCGACGCGGGCGACCGGTTTTTCGGGACCTGAGTTTCGGTGCGGTCCACGCCGTTTTGACGGCGGGCAGGATCGGGACTATCTTCAAAGTATATGGACAATAGTCCGACTTGGCGCAGGACTCTGCCGCCGGGTCACGTTCAGTCGATCTGCCCCCGTTGTGGCTCTGCCGACGGATTCCGGGTAGTCACCTTGCAAGAGAACAGTGGGCGGGACGTTTTGATGTTCTTCGTGGGCGGTTTGTTCGCCTACCTGCTGTACAGCGCCAGCCGCTCGAACATGATCGCGTGCGATCATTGCGGGTTGGTGTTTCGCGCGCCGTCGCCGCCGACCGATTGGAGGCCGCTGCTCGCGCTGCTGGGCGTCGTGGCGGTTGTCTTCGTGGTAATCGTGCTGGTTGGTCTCTTGACTTAAACCTTGAAGCCACCCGTTGCCCGGCGGAAAATCGCCGTGTGTCCGACCCGGTTTCCGCCGCCACTCCCGCCGCCGAGTGGCGCGGCATCTCCCGGCGCTTCGGCGGCGACGGCGGCCCGCGCGGCGCTCCGGCCTTGGACAACCTCCAGCTCGCGGTCCATCCGGGGGAGTTCCTGACGCTCCTCGGCCCGTCCGGCTGCGGCAAGACCACCGCCTTGCGCTTGCTCAGCGGCCTGGACTCGCCCGACAGCGGGCAAATCTTCCTCGCCGGGCAGGACGTGACCGCCCTACCGCCGCACCGCCGCGAGGTCAACCAGGTCTTCCAATCCTACGCGCTGTTCCCGCACCTCACCGTGGCCGGCAACATCGCCTTCGGCCTGCGCATGAAGCGCCTACCGGGCGCGGAGATCACCGCCCGCGTGGACCGCGCCGCCGAACTGCTCGCGCTCGGCGGTCTGCTCGCGCGGCGGCCCGACGCGCTCTCCGGCGGCCAGCGGCAACGCGTGGCGGTCGCCCGCGCGCTGGTGTGCGAGCCGAAAGTGCTGCTGCTCGACGAACCGCTCTCGGCGCTCGACGCCCGGCTGCGCGCACAGGTGCGTGGCGAACTGCGCACGCTCCAGCGGCGGCTCGGCATGACGTTCGTCTTCGTCACGCATGACCAGGAAGAGGCGCTTACCCTTTCCGACCGCGTGGCGGTGATGCACGCCGGACGGCTCGAACAGATCGGCAGCCCGGAGGAAATCTACGGCCGGCCTCGCAACCGGTTCGTGGCCGGTTTCATCGGCGAGGCCAACCTGCTCGACGCCGAGATCGTCGGGCGCGAGGGCGGCCACTGGCTCTGCCGCCTGTCCGGGGTGGGGGAGACCATCCTGCGCGCACCAGCCGGGGCGGACGCCGCGCCGCCGTCATCTATGGTCGGGTTGCTGATCCGCCCAGAGCATGTCCGCCTGTCCGCTGAAGGCGGCGGCTTTTCCGCGTTGGTCCACGAGCGGGTCTTTCGCGGCGCGGACACGATGCTCACCCTGTCCTTGCCATCCGGCCACGCGGGGGACCGCGAACCCGCCCGGTTGCGCGCGCTCCTGCCTTCCAATACCGCCGCGTTCGCGCCCGGCGCTACGGTGAGCGTGGACCTCGACCCCGCGCACCTCGTCATCCTGCCGTGACGCACCCCGCGCCACCCGTCAGCATCTCCCTCGAATCTTGCTCCTTGCACCTTCCTTGAAGCTTGGTTTCTTGCAGCTTGGATCTTTTGCCTTTCCCAAGATGGCCATTTCGCGCTTTCCCGGCATCCAACTCGACCCGTTGCCGCCGTTCCTGACCCCGGCGAGCAGCCCCGGCATCCTCGGCTTCAACGACAACGCCAACCCCGACGCGCTCGCCCTGACGGGCAACACCCCGGGCTCGCTCGGCGTGTCCGACCACGCCGTCCCGCTCCCGGGCGGCGCGCCCGACCCCGCCGCCGACGATTTCCCCAAAGTCACCGAGGCGCAGCTCACCAGCATCGCCACCGCCGTCGGCAAGGCCGGCGAGACGCAGGAGGTCAAGGACCATCTCGACAAGTTCAACGACGCGATGAAGGAGTTCGAGCTCAACACGCGGCTGCGGCAGGCGATGTTCCTCGCCAACATCGCCGAGGAAACTGGCGGCTTCGCCACGTTCACCGAGAGCGGCGGCAAGTCGTACTTCAAGCAGTA
>CAXTBX010000001.1:0-3758 GCA_964242205.1 uncultured Chthoniobacterales bacterium | reverse complement strand
CGCTTCGGCAACAAGACGGGCGATGGTTATACCTTCCGGGGTCGGGGCCTGGTGCAGTTGACCTTTCGCGGCACCTACCAGGACGCCAGCAATTACTTCAAGTTCGGCACGGCCACCACGACCGCGCCGCGCAAGGTCAAGAAGGGCAAGAAGACCCGGACCATTCCGGGCAAGACCACGTACGCGGGTTTCACCGACGACCCCGACCAGGCCGCCGATCCTGAATGGAAATATCGCCTCGCCGGTTGGTTCTGGACGATCTACAAGCACACCAACAACGTGATCGGCAACGATCCGGCGGATGACTTGTCGGATTTCAAGGCGGCGTGCATCAAGCTCAACGGCAAGGGCGCGGGCGGCAACCCGAACGGCTACGACGTGCGCCTGAAGTATTACCGCGCGGCACTGCTCGCGCTGGAGGTCGCCAAGGACAGCGACGCGGTGATCAAAGCCATCGACACGGAGGTCGAGGCGCTGACGCCCAAGCCGAAGCCTGCTCATCATCACGGCAAGGGCCACGGCCACGCCGCGGGCCACGCCAAGGGTCCGACGACCTCGCCGAAGTAAAGGTGCATCGCGCCCTTCGGGCGCGCTGGCTTCAGGAGGTGGATGGCGACCTCCGGGCGCCATGGCAAAACACCGCAGCGAAGCTGCCTGCCGGTCTGGAATGGCGCGTCTATCGAGTCAGGTAGCTACGCCGCAGGTGGTAACCCAAGGCACCCGGGAGGTCGCCATCCACCCTTGCTTCGCGGGCCGACACGGCGCCGCAGTTACAAACCGCCCTGACTCCCGCCTTCAATCACCTCGCGCAGCCGCGCCACGACGCGCTCCGTGCCGTCGAAGCTGCCCGCCGCCGCCACCGCCGCCCGGAACCCGTCCACCCCCGCCTCGAACCGTGCGAACACCTCCCGCCCCGGCTGCCGGTCGGTGCAGAAATCTCCGTAACCCAACGCCCGGACGTGCCACGCGTTGATGAACTGCTCGAACAACCGCGCGATGGGAAAACACAAGACCGGCTTGCCGAAATGCAGCGCCTCGCAGATCAGGTTGTGCCCGCCGTTGACCACCGCGTACGCGCAGCCCGCCAGGTCCCGCAAGATACCCTCGTCGCTGTACGGCTTGAACAGGAGGTTGCCCTCCGTGTGCTCCGTCTCGGTGCCGTAGCCGTACACGACGACAGGTCGGTCGAGCTGCGCCAGCGGCGCGAGCAACCCCTTGAATGTCGCGCTGGTCTGGTACACCAGCACGTGCTCACCCCTGCTCGGATTGATTCTGGTCACGGCGGGCCGCAGCACGGGCGGCAGCAGTTCATCCACGTCGCCCCGGCCCCGCAGCCGTTTGCGCAGCGGCGGATGGAAGAACGACACGATGAGGTGCTGGCGCGTCAGGTCGAACAGCAGGTAGTCATTGAGCATCGCTAGCGCCCAGCTCACGCGCTCGCTGGCGGGCACCGGGTAGCGGCACACTTTCAGGACGTGCGAATGGTCCAGCGATACGCAGCGCAGCCCTTTCCAGCGGCACGCAATGGGCAAAAAGAACTCGCGGTCGCAGACGGCGAGGTCCGGTTTGAAGTCGTCGATCAGCCGCCCGATCCGGCGCACGACGCGCGGCATGTCGATCAGCCGCCCGGCAATCTGACCGACCACGCGCGACACAGACACCTTGCCCTGCCGGTGGACGGTGCGCAGCACAGGCACCTCCAACACGCGCCAGCCGCGAGGTCCCAGCGCCCCGGGCACGCGCCCGCCGCCCACGAAGTAAAATTCGTGCTCGGGCATGAGCCGTTCGACGATGGCCTGCGTGCGCATGACGTGGCCGTAGGTGTTGCCCATCACGCCGTAGAGAATCCGCATGGGGAAAGGATGCAGGACGCGGGATGCAGGATGAAGGCAGAAAAGGCGTTTCGGCGCAGATTTTCCCCACCAAGTCCGTTTCGGCCAACCTCCCGCTCGCCGCCCAGCCATTTTTCCTGCATCTTATCTTCCGTTCCGCGCTCCCACTTCTGCCTTCCGCCTTTCCTCGTGCGCTCCTACCGTCGGTTGTACTCGGTTGCCATCCTGCTGCTCGCCGTCGAGTTCGTCGTCGGCCTGGGCGGCCTGTTGACGCCTCGCGGCGAGGTCTTCCCGTTCGCCTCGTGGTTTCTGTTCGTGCTCGTGCCAAACCACACGGTCGAGTACGACCTCGAATTCCGCTCCGTTGACGACCACCCGCTGGACCCGCCCGTGCGTTTCAGCCAGTCCGCCCGGAGCATCAACCGGGTCAACCAACCGCACAGCATCGCCTCGTTCCAGACGATCCAGGCGCTCGGCAAGGCGCTCGAACGCGGCGACCAGCCAACCGCCCGCGCCCTGCGCACGCAGATCGAGAACTTCCTCGGCCCCGGACGGCTGCAATACGACGTGGTCCGGGTGATGTACGACCCCGTCGCCCGCTACGACACGGGCGCGGCGTTGAATCGCCGGGTGCTCGGCACCTTCGTGGCCAGGGAATAAGTTTCAAGGAACCAAGAATTCAAGAACTCAAGAACTCAAGGAAGGCAGACAAAAGATCCAAGGTTCAACCAGAAGACCATCTTCGCTGTTTCCCTTGAACCTTGAATCTCGAATCTTCTTTGGATTCTTGGGTTCCTTGAATTCTTGGTTTCTTCTTTAGTCTTCGCTTCCTCCGATGCCTGCCGCCCTCCGCAATCTCCTCCGCCGCTGCCGCCGCTGGCTCTCCGGCTCGCCCGCGCCCGGCGGCGGACACCCCCTGCGCGAGCAAGCGCGCCGCTTCACGACGGCCCAGGCACTCGTGCGCGCATTCTACGCCTTCTTGCTCTACCAGGGCACCTCGCAGTTCTCCACGCTGGGCGACCTGCTCGCGCGCCACGCTTACGCGCCGCTCTGGCCCGTGGGCTGGCTGCCGTGGGTGCCCGCCCCGGCGGGCGCGCGCGCCATCCTGGTCTTCTTCTCGGCGTCCTGCCTGTGCGGGGCTTTCCTCGTCCAGTACCGCGCCGCGCGCGTCGTCATCTTTGTCGCCGTCCTCGAATTCGTGGCGCTCAAGAATTCCTTCGGCAAGATCGGCCACAGCCTGCACCTGCTCGTGGCGGTGTCCGGCATCCTGATCCTTCTGCCCCGGGGCTGGACGCGCCCCGCCGCGCTGCTGCCGCGCCGCACCCGCCAGGAAACCCTCCTCGCCGTCTGGCTGGCGCAGGCGGCCATCCTGCTCGCCTATACCATGAGCGGCCTCGGCAAGCTCGGCGGCGCGCTCTACCAGGCGGCGACCGGCCAGCCCAACGTCTTCCTGCCCGGCGCGTTCGGCGCGCATGTCGCCCAGCGCCTCGTCCAGACCAGCAGCCAGAGCGCCCTGGGCGACTGGATCATCCACCATCCCTACCTGACGTGGCCGCTGATGCCCGCCGCCGTCGCCCTTGAGACGGGCGCTCTGCTGGCGGCCTTCCGTCCGTCGCTCGGGCGGCCCATCGCCCTAGTGCTGATCGTTTTCCACGTCGGCACCTACTTCACGATGACGATCACCTTCCCGCAGAATTGCATGTTGCTGGCACTGTTTTTCCTCGTATCGCCCTTCGAGCCGGTCAACCTGAACTGGAAAACCGCGCTTTTCGATGTACCCTTGGCACGCCGGATCTATGGAAAGGCAGAAGGCAGAAGGTAGAAGGTAGAAGGAAAGACACCGAATCTCGCCGTGGTCCTTCTTCGAATCTTTTCCGGCCTTCATCCTTCCGCTCTTCCGCCTTTCCCGTGCGCACGTTCTTCCTG